>PKUC01000086.1 GCA_002868865.1 Desulfuromonas sp.
TGCCGGTGGAGGGATGACCGACAGTGCGGCACTGAGCGTCGTCGATGAGATGCACCTGTGGGCTGAAAATGATACGGATATTGTTTTTGATGAAACAGGGAATAATCTTGATGAACTAAAAATTTATGAAGGTAACGATGCAACCATAGTGAACGGGGTTGATCGCCTTTATTTAGGGTATACATCTTACGATTTAAGCCCAAGTATTAATCTGACCGGTAATTTGAACTTAACGGCTAACGGTACAATTGAACAGCAAAGTTACAACTACAACTCTTCTACAGATTACAACCGCTTGGTTGTCGGTGGAAACGCAACCTTTACCGTAACCGCGGCGAACAGCAACCTTTTTCTCGGTCCTTCCTCCTCCTCGATTTATGGCAACAAGAGCGATATCGCCGGGACGGTGACGATCGCCAAGAGCGGTTTGGGAAGTTATACCGACTTTTTCTTGCGCAACGGCAACGCAGCGGCCGGAGCGATCAGCGGATTGGCGACAGTTGGCACGTTGGATGACGTGGTTATCGTATATGACAGCGCGGCCAACATTGACCTTCCGGGCATGACGGTCGACGGCAATCTCTATGTGAAAAATGGTACCGGTTCGATTACTCAGTCGGGTGCGATTGTTGTCGATAATTCGGTGACGGCTAGTAAGGGGATCACTACCTTTTGGGTGAATTCAACTAAGGATATAACCTTAACGGAAGCGAATAACGACTTCCACCAGATTAAGGTAGAGCGTGCTGGTAACGTTACGTTGGTCGATAAAGATGATATCGATCTTTACGGTAATAATACAGCATATGATGATTTTTACGTTTATGGTGACTTAGACCTGACCGCTGGTGGAAATATCACTGATACCATGGCTTACTCCGCTTCGGAGTTGATTGTTGCTGGTATATCAAAACTTACCTCTGGCAGTAACAATATTACTCTGGATAATTACGATAACCAGATCAATCAACTTCAGATTGTTTCAGCAAATAATGTTGTGATCGATACCGACACAAACCTGACTTTGCTGACATCGGATATTGCAGGAACGTTTGAGGTTGACTGTAGGGGCGGAGAGAGTATCTCCCAGGCTGTCGGGGCGACCCTGAAAACAGGTGGAAATACCACCTTTAGAGATTTTTATAACTTAACGCTAGATAACTCCGGCAACACGCTGGGAGCATTATACCTTACGTCAACCTATAGCTACCCCACTGTACGCATCCGTGAGGATGACGCGATTACACAGTGGACAAACTGGTACACACCTTATCAAAACATCTACCTGACAACAGAAGACGATCAGGCAATCACCCTCGATAATAGCGCCAACCAATTTAACACCATTAGCGTGACACAGATAAATGATGGGAACGCATCCCCGGGCACAGTGTCTATTTCTGAAAATGGCTCTATGAGCCAGGCTGCTGGCTGGACAACTCACGGCGATACGACCATTTACAGTAACAGTTCGATCTACCTGAATCGTTCTGATAACGTTCTAGCTCCTCTAAAAGTTACGGGTGGGACAACCTACCTGTACGAAAACGATACCATTGAGGACTTTGCGGCATGGAGTACCGGGACAACCTACTTGAATGCTTATAATGAGGGAGTTTCAGGAAAGGGAAACATCGTTCTTGACCATGCCAGCAACATAATGGGTGATCTAGAGGTTGATGCACAGAACGTTACGATCACTGAAAACAGCCATATTACAGATAATAACGAGTGGAATGTTCCGGGTGATGTGGTTCTGAATCCGGGCAGCACTGGTAGCTACTACATCAACCTGAATGACTCCGACAATATCCTTGGTGGAATTGATATTAATGGTGCGCCCTCCTACGTAAGAATTTACGAGAATCATGATATTACAGAGTCGGGAGCTTGGGTTATCGGTGTTGCACCTGTTTATCTAAGCGCACGAACCAATGATATCACTCTTACAACCAGCGGGAATGTTCTGGGTAACATTGAAATTTATAACGGCTATGGAACATCGTCTTCGGTCAGTATTACCGAAGACGATGCGATTACCCAGTCTGGAATCTGGGCTTTATCAGGGTCGCCGGTGACGTTGGTTGCAGAAAACGACAAGGCCATTACTCTGACGAATGCGTCTAATCAGTTTGGCGATATGGTCGTGACGGGTGGGGCTGTATCGATTCGTGAGAACGACAACATCACCGATGGGGGCGCCTGGAGCACAACGGGAACGACAACGCTGAATCCCGGTACCAGCGGAACAACCAGCATCGTTCTTGACGAAACAAACAACGTGCTTGGAGCCGTGGCAATTGCAGGAACTCCGACATCCGTCTCGATCGCTGAAAATGATTCAATCACCCAGGCCTCTGCATGGAATTTAAGTCGTACTGTTGGGGAAACCACAATCTACACTCCGGCGATTCTGTCTGTGACCGATGATAACGACATTCTGTTGTCTCAAAGTGGCAACATCTTTGGTGACCTGACGTTGACAGCCGGTGGGACGGACGGAGATGTTGCTGTCACGGAAAATCATATTATCACGGATGGGGCCGCGTGGACCGTTGGTGGAACAGCAACTCTGAATGCCGGTGCGACGAACGACATTTCTTTAAACGCAGAACCTGATGGTGCCATTGGCACCCTGTATGTTGTCGAGGCGAACGACGTTAATGTTGATGCCGATCTCGATACTGTCAAGATTGATGCTGCCGCGAATGTGAATCTTGAGGATGCCGATGGCCTTGATTTCGATACCTCCACGGTCACCACTCTTCTTTCTGTTGCTGCAGGTGGTGAGGTCACACAGTCGGGTGCCATCTCGGCTGACCAGTTGCTGTTGACCGGAACGGGGTTTGCCACTCTGACGAATGCCGGCAATGATGTTGATACGTTGGCGGCAGGGTTCAGCGGTGGCGATCTTCAGTTTACCGATACCGATGATTTTACGATTGGCACGATCGGTGGAACCATCGGCATTGGTGTTGGCGCGAACGATGTCTCTTTGACATCTGTGAACGGGACCCTCGCCGGTATCAGCGATATCAGTAATTTGAGTAGTTCGTTGACGATCAGTACCGGAACAGCTCTTGATCTGCCAGACATGATTATCGGCGGTGCCCAAACATATACCGCCGGTGGAACCGGTATCACTCTGAACAATGGCGTCCAGAGTTCCGCTGCTGGTGACATTACATTCAACAGCCCCGTGTCTATTGCGACTGATCTGACTATTCAGACCAAAAACACCACAAATTCAGATGTCATCTTTCACGATACTGTCGCAGGTGGAAACAACATCCTTACCATCAATGCCGACAACGGTCAGATTACATTTGATAAAGCGATTTCAGGATTTGGTGAAACTGGCGATGCGGCACCTGTATTGGTGCTGACGGCGGGTGGGACTGGAACACTTGTTTCCAGTACGCTGGAGTCCAATAGTGGTTTGGCCATCACGGGTCCGGTTACATTCCGCGATACGGTAACGCTTGCCGATGGAACGTCGGGTTCGGTGTTCAGTGGTCAAGTGACGTTGGGAAAAGATGGCGGGATGGATTTATCCGGATACGACGGACTGCGTTTCAGCGGCGGTGTTGTTCTGGAAAATGGTGCTGCAACGATCAAGTCGAACAGCAGCTTACTGACCTTTGAAAATGAAAACACCATAAACGGTGCCTATGGTTTGACGCTGGATTCAGGGACTTCTGAAATTATCGGGCTGGACCATGTCGGGACCGATCTGACGTCGCTGTCTGTCACGGCCGATGAAGTCACCATTCCGATCGGTGGCTTGTCGATCGCCGGACCGCAGACTTACACCTCTACGGGCGGAACCGATATTACTCTGAACGGTGACGTGGCCGCGACGGCAGCGGGGGCGATCACATTTAACAGCCCGGTGACTGTGGGTGCTGAAGTTTCGGTGACTTCCAGCGATTCGACCATCAATTTTGAGTCGACCGTCGATGGTGCAAATGACTTGACTGTGAATGCCGGAACCGGAACCACCAATTTCAAGGGAGAGGTCGGTTCAATCAGCGCTCTGGGCGATGGGACGGGCGCCGCTCTGACTGTGGCGAGCAGTGGCACAACAAATTTTGATGCGACCGTCGAAACCCGCTCCGGGATCGTCGGCAGCGGGACCGGCGCGGTTGTTTTCGATAACGACGTCACCCTGGCTGATGGTGATACCGGCAGTAGCTTTACGGCGGCGGTGACTCTGGGACGTAGTGGCGAAACGGCGTCATTCAGCGGTTTTGACGGATTAAGCTTTGCGGGGGGGATCAACCTGACTGACGGTGCAGTGTCAATCGTTTCCAACGGCAGTACCCTTTCGTTCGGAGATACGGTCAGCGGTGCCCAGAACCTGACCCTTAATGCGCTTGCAGATGGTGCCGGGACCGTGGTTGGACTGGGCCAGATTGCGAGCGACCTGACGTCTCTCGATGTGACCGGTCAGACCCTGAGTCTGCCAAGCGGTCTGGCGATTTCCGGACCGATGAACTTTACCGCCCCGGGCGGTATTACGTTAAACGGAATTCTGGGCAGCGCGGCAACACCGGAAACGGGGGACATCAATTTTAATAGCCCTGTTCTGTTGGCAACCACGGATGTTTCGGTCAACAGCGCGACTGGTGCGATTACTTTCGATTCAACGATTGACGGCTCTCAAAATCTGGCCGTCAACACGTCCGGAACCACGACATTCGATGGGGTAGTCGGTGGTTCAACGCCGTTGTCCAGTTTGACGACTGATTCTGGTGGAACTGTTGTTGTCAATGGTGGCGCGATTTCTACAACCGGAAGTCAATCGTACGCCGATGCAATGACTCTGGGTGCAGATACAGTATTTACAGGGACGGATATCTCCTTTTCAGGACCCGTAGATGGCGCCTATGCCCTCGCCATTAATGGTAGCGGTGTTACGACCTTTGCCGGGCTGGTGGGTGATGTGACCCCACTGACCAGCTTGACGACCGACAGTTCGGGCTCTACGTCGCTGTCTGGGAGTGCCCTGACGACGATTAACTCGATCACTCTGAATGATGCTGTTTCTTTAGCGGCTGATGTGACCCTGAATACCGATGCCTTGGTCTTCGCGACGACAGTGAATGGTGCCAAGGCATTAACCGCCAATGGCGCTGACAGTGTCACTTTCAGCGATGCAATTGGTGGGACAACAGCTTTGGCCTCCGTTGAAACTAGCGGAAATGCGCTGACTTTGGGTTCCGTGACCACCTCGGGAACTCAGACTTATACGGCTCCGGTCGATATCGATCTGTCAGGAACCCTGACAACGAGCAATAGTGATGTCACAGTTACCGGGCCAGTAACCCTGCTTGGAGACAGTGCTGTTACGACTGGTGTTGGCGGAGGTCATATTTTGTTCTCCGGAGCCACGAGTACGATCAACGGTTCATATGCTCTGCAGCTTGCGGCAGGAACAGGGGATGTCTCTCTCGGCGGTGTTGTTGGAGGGCTAATGGCTCTCGACAGTACCAACGTCACGGGAAATAATTTGACGTTGCCACGCATCGTCACCGATCCGATTACGGCTCAGACCTATGAGGCGTTGAACGATCTGATGCTGAGTCAGAGTCGAACTGTGGCAGGGGCCATGTCCTTCACCGCGGATGCCGACGATAGCGGTTCGGGGAGTTTTATTCTGCTTGATGGGGTTTCTCTGAACGCGACGAACAGCGATATCAACATTGTCGCTGCAGATTTTGATCTGCAGGGATCAAGCTTTTTGAGTTCAGGGAGCGGTTTGATCACCATCTCTACTTCTACTACAGGAGATCTCAGCCTTGGTGAGGATAACGGCGGGATGCATATCAGCGGGGCCGAATTGGAGAGGATTTCCACTTCGGGAGGATTGACCTTGCAGGTTGAAGGGTTTGGCCCAGGTGAGGGCATTCTCTTCGTTGACAACATCAGCGCGGCGAACAGCAATAATATCTCCGGAGTGCTGACCTTGTCATCCTTAGGTACGGGAGATATCAATTTTGTAAACAACTCCTCAACGTTTAACGAACTGACTACCACATCGGCATTAGGGCTCACCAGCCTTGGCCAGAATATCACCACAACCAATGATGATATTACTTTTGAGACCGAGGTATTGATTAGCGGTGCATCTGAAGTAAACAGCGGCGGTGGAAATATTGATTTTGATTCAACTGTGGCAGTTAGCGCACCTTTGACGCTGACCACAGCTAACGGAGTACTCACGTTCAGTGATAGCCTATCAAGCGACAGTACTCTGTTGCTCAACCTTGACGGTGGTTCTGTTGTAGGGCTCGACAAGCTGCAAAATACGTTGACCGGATTGACCGTCAACAGTGATACGTCAATTACGCTGCCGGCCATTACCATTGCAGGGCCGCAGACCTACAACACGGGTGTCATTGAAGTAACCGGTAATTTAGGTGGGGTCGGTCTGTCCTTCAATAATATCGTCAATGTGACTTCTGATGGGTTGGAACTCGACTCGGGTACAGGTTTGATGACGTTCGACAATACGGTCAATTTCAATACCAACGATATTATCCTCAGTGGCGATGAAATTGACTTTACCAACAGCGTCAATGGTAGCGGTGAATTGACCCTGCAGCCTTCGAGCGCGACGACCAATATCGCTGTCAATGGTACGGACAATGCGACGGCTGCGTTAGATATGACTTCTACAGATTTAGGTTGGTTGCCAGCAACGTTGGCGCGCTTAAATCTTGGGCGGGTTGATGGCAGTGGACGTTTGAATATTGCCGCAACGACAGATCTTTCTTCACAGCCTATCTCTCTTAATGGCGCAGGAGGGATTTCTCAATCTGCTGCGTTAACAGCAGATAGCTTGAGTCTGTTTAGCAATGGTGCGATTACCTTGAATGAGGCGGCCAATAGCCTCGGGGCCATTGCGATCAGTGGCGTACCGACAGCCGTGACGATTACCGACAGTACAGCTATTACGCAGTCAAGCGCCTGGCAACTTGCGACTGCACCGGTCACGCTGAATGCTGGCACCAACAATATTTCTCTAAATTCCACCAACAATACTTTTGGAAGTTTGGCCCTGACGGGCGGGACGGTCGGTTTGTATGAAAATGCGGCGACAGACCTGGCAACTTCGGGTGCTATAGACACATTAACTGTTGTTTCGGCTGGATCTATCACGACCAGCGGTCAAGTCACCGTAGCCAATGACGCAACGTTCAAAACGGTTAACGATACCGCTCAAGGAATTAACCTGGCGGACGGCAGCACCTTTGGTCGTGTAACCGCACTGACACGCAATGCTGCGGACAGTGCCAACACTGCTGGCGCAATTGCTATTGCCCCTGGAAATTCTGCACAGCTGAATCAGCTGAAAACAGCGGGGAACGTAACGTTGACCGCAGCCGCTGGTGAGACCTTGACTCAGGTGGACAGCAGTGTGATTTCGGCCAGCGGATTGGAATTGCTCGGCACTGGCACACACGATCTCACATTGGGAACCAATACGGTTGACGTTCTTGCTGGAGATACCGCGATCGTTTCCCTCAAAGAGACGGACGGTTTCTCCATCGGTACCGTCAGCACTACAGGGTTGTCGGCGAGTGGAAATGTGTCGTTTGAAACCAGTGGGGCCATAACCCAGACCCAGGCTATTCGTGCCGTGCGCTTGGATGTCAGTGGTGCGTCGGGCGTGATCCTGAATCATGCGGACAACGACATAGACATTCTGGGCGCCAGTTTGACAGACAGTAGTCTTAAGTTTACCGATACCGATGATCTTGTTTTAAGTACGATCAACCTTGGCTCGGGTGATTTGAGTGTAACTGCAGGCGGTGACGTTAGCCAGAACGCAGCACTGGATGTCGCAGGGTTGAAACTTTTTGGCTCCAGCTATTTTGAACTGATGTGGTCCGGTAACCAGATTGACACGCTGGCTGCTAACGTGACCAAGCTGCATATCCAGGAAGATAGTGGTTTTGATATCGGAACGGTTGACGGTTTAGCAGGGCTTTCCGCGACGGATGTGGCATTGCTGAGTGACGGTGGCTCTGTCACTCAGTCTCAAGCTGTGGTTGCATCGAACCTGGCATTGCAGATTGGCACGTTTGATCTAGATCACACAGACAACGATATTGACGTCTTGGCCGGGTCGGCTTCAAGTATTCGGTTTGTTGATCGGGATAATCTGACTGTTGGCAGCTATCTGACTCAAAACGGCATAGAAACCAGCGGTAACGCGATTCTCCAGACAGCGGGAGAGTTGATCCAAACCCAGCCTCTGGTGGTTGGTGGTGACTTATCCGTGACAACAACGCATGCCGCTGGCAACGTGTCTATCGACAATGCTGCTGCATCGGAGACAGTCATCGGTGACAGCCTGATTGGCGGTGAATTTAATCTGATCGCGACCGGTGATGCGGTAACTCAAGCGGCTGGTTCGGGACTGAAGGTTGCTGGGACGACGGATATTACAAGTGGTTCTGTGAGTTTCGGCGGAACCGGTAATATTTTCGGAGATACTGTGACGACTCCAGCGCGGGCCGAAATGGTGGCCAGTGGGGTCATAACGTTGGGGGATATTACCGAATCGGGTGATTACTCGGTGACCAGTGTTGCGAGTGCTGATTCGTTTTCAGGGCCAGGGATTCTTGGAAACGCAGTGACTTTGCTCAATCCGGCGAACGATATTTCCGGGAGTATTCAGATTATAACGGCTGCTCCGGCTATCACGGATGCGGGTGATGTTAAGACGGGAATCAATCAATCACCAGGGACATCAATCAGTATTGCGGGAACTGCTAGCTTCACTGCTGAACCGAGCACAGTTGCTGACAGTGGTGTGATCAATCTGTCCAATGCAGGAAACAGCTTCGGGGCATTGGTCTTAACTGGCAGTGATGTGACAATAACCGAAGATACTGGCGATTTGGTGATTGCGAGCGTTGATGCTTCGGGTGCCCTATCCATTACCTCGACTGGAAATATTTCTCAGACTGGCCCAATCAGTGCCTCTGTTCTGACAATTGATGCCGCGGGTGGTTCGGTCTCACTCTCTGATGTCGATAATGAAGTCACTACCTTAACCGTAACGGCAGATGGTGATGTTGCGTACGTCGATTCTGATGCGGTTGAGATCGCAGGGTTATCAGTTACGGCAGATAATGTCTCTTTGACAGCGGGTGGCGACCTTACGCAGTCTGGCGCATTAACAGGTGTCAGCACACTCTCCTTGGATGCAGGTGGCAGCATTGATCTGGACGAAGAGGGAATTGATAATGAAATCGGCACACTGGGAACGGTTTCGGCGGCCAACGGATTTGCCATTAGAGAGACCCTGGACGATTTGACCATTGACGGTGATATCGAAGCTTCATCCGGGAATGTTCTCGTCCATGCTGCAGGGGGAAATCTCGTCCTTGCCGATACCCGAACTGTAACGGTTCACGGCAGCGGGAATGTCTATTTGGTTGCCGGACCCGATGCCCATTTCATTAACAGCGATTCGACACCTGAAAGCTCCGCACTGATATTGGACAGCGGGCGGTTTATTGTTTACACGGACAACTATACTGACGTTGTTACTGGCGGACTTTCTGGATCCGGATATATGAAGAGAACGTACCCCGCGAATCCTCCCGTGAGTGTCATTGAAACTGGTAATTTATTCTTCTATAACGATCAGGCGACGTTAACCTTTGCTGCAGATGACAAAAGCAAGACATATGGCGATGCAAATCCAACATTGACCTATACCATCAGTGGATTGCTCCCTGGAGATGAGGAGTCGGATGTTTTCGGAGGTGCACCCAGCCTCAGTACGACGGCAAGTGCCAGTTCGAATGCTGGTGATTATGTCATTACTGTCGCGGAAGGAAGTCTGACAAACCTGAAGGATTATCTGTTTAGTTATGTTAGCGGCACGCTAAGTGTCGACAAGCGGGCGATCACTCTGAGCGCCGATGCGGTCAGCAAGACGTACGGCGATGCCGATCCTGCTCTGACCTATTCCGGCAGTATCAGTCTTATAG
>PKUC01000025.1 GCA_002868865.1 Desulfuromonas sp.
ATGATGCCGGCTGCATCCAGCTCGTCGCGAATCTCGTCGCTGCGGGCAAAGTTTTTGTCCTTGCGGGCTTGCAGACGCTCTGCGATCAGCTGATCGATCTGTTCGGCGCTGATGTCGAGATTGCGCAGTCCGGCCAGTTTGAACTGCTCCAGCCACGCCTTCGGTTCTGACTTAAACAGGCCTAGGACGTCGCCCAGCTTAAGGACGGTGGCATGCAGATCGCGGACCTGGGCGACCAGATCGGCTTTTTTGCGGAATTTTTTCTCGCTGATCAGCCGATTCATGGTGCGCACCCCTTCAAAGAGGTGGCCGATGGCCAGGGCGCTGTTAAAATCGTCATCCATCGCTTCGCGGAACTTGGCGTCCAGTTCGGCACCCAGCTCCGATTTCTGATCGCTCTCCGCAACGCCGTCTACCGCTTCGGCCGCCGCCTGCAGCGCTTCGTAGAAGCGGCTCAGGCCCGATGCGGAGTCTTCGAGATTGCCGTCGGAAAAGTCGATGGGCGAGCGGTAGTGGGCGGTGAGGATGAAGAAGCGTACCACCTCGGGGTCGTATTTTTCGACGATGTCGCGGATGGTGAAGAAGTTGCCGAGTGACTTCGACATCTTCTCCTGGTTGACGTTGACAAAGCCGTTGTGCATCCAGTATTTGGCGAACGGCTTACCGTTGGCCGCTTCACTCTGGGCGATTTCGTTTTCGTGGTGAGGGAAGATCAGGTCGCGGCCGCCACCGTGGATATCAAAACTTTCGCCGAGCAGCGACGAGCTCATCGCCGAGCATTCTATGTGCCAGCCCGGTCGTCCCGGTCCCCAGGGAGACTCCCAGCTCGGTTCGTCCGGCTTGGCCCCTTTCCACAGGGCGAAATCCATCGGGTTCTCCTTCTGCTCGCCCGGCGTGATCCGCGCGCCCGCCTGCATCTCCTCCATGTTTCGTTTGGAGAGCTTGAGGTAATCGTCGAATTTGTCGACCCGGTAGTAGACGTCGCCACCGGAGGCGTAGGCCATCCCTTTGTCGATCAGCGTGTTGCAGATGGCGATGATCTCTTTGATATAGTCGGTTGCGCGAGGCTCGTGGGTCGGCTTGGCCAATCCGAGAGTGTCCATGTCTTCGTTGAAGGCGGTAATGAACTCCTCGGCCAGCGTTTTGCTGTCGATCCCCCGCTCGTTGGCGCGGTTGATGATCTTGTCGTCGACGTCGGTGTAGTTGCGCACATAGGTGACATCAAAGCCTGTGAACTGCAGGTAACGGTAGATGATGTCGAAGACGATGTTGGCGCGGGCGTGGCCGATGTGGCAGTAGTCGTAGACCGTGACGCCGCAGACGTACATGCCGACCTTATTGGGCACCAGTGGCTGGAAGTCCTCTTTCCGGCCGCTCATGGTGTTGTAGACGCGCAGACTCATATGCTTATTCTCCGTGTGAAGAGTTCTCTCATTCATTTCACTTTAGCCCAGGTGTCACGCAAGGTCACCGTTCGATTAAAGACCGGCGCGCCGGTCTTTGAATCCTTTGAATCGACGGTAAAGTAGCCGACCCGCTCGAACTGGAAGGTCTCGCCCGGCTTGGCTTCCATCAGGCTCGGCTCGGCCAGCGCGAAGGTTTCCTGTAGCGAGGCGGGGTTGAGGGCTGAGAGGTAGTTTTCCGCTTTGTCGGGGTTCTCCTGGTTGAACAGCCGGTCGTAGATCCGCACCGGGACCTTCTGCGCGTGTTCGGCAGAGACCCAGTGGATGATCCCTTTGACCTTGCGCCCCTCGGGGTTTTTGCCGAGGGTGTCGAGGTCGGCGCTGCACTTGAGTTCAATCACCTCGCCTTTTTCGTTCTTGATGTACTCGTCGCATTTGATGATGTAGGAGTTGCGCAGCCGCACCTCGCGGCCGGGGCCGAGACGGAAATATTTTTTCGGCGGCGGCGGATCTTCCATAAAGTCGTCACGGTCGATCCAGAGGGTGCCGCTCATTGGCAGGGTACGGCAGCCTTCGCCAGGCTGCTGTGGGTGGTTGGGCGCATCCAGTTGCTCGATCTGGCCGTAATTGGTGATGGTGACCTTGAGGGGGTTGAGCACCGCCTGGCGGCGGTAGGCGGTGGCGTTGAGTTCTTCGCGGACGCACTCTTCGAGCACCGACAGGTCGATCCAGCTTGCTGCTCGGCCGACGCCGATCCGTTCGCAGAAGGTGCGGATAGCCGCTGCCGGATAGCCGCGTCGCCGCATGCCGGAGATGGTCGGCATCCGTGGATCGTCCCACCCTTCGACGTGCTTTTCATTGACCAATTGCAGCAGCTTGCGCTTGCTCATCACCGTATAGCTGAGGTTGAGGCGGGCGAACTCGATCTGCTGAGGGGCGAAGATGTCCAGCTCTTTAACAAACCAGTCGTAGAGCGGTCGGTGGTCTTCAAACTCCAGGGTGCAGATCGAATGGGTGACGCCCTCGATGGAGTCTTCCTGGCCGTGGGCAAAGTCGTACATCGGGTAGATGCACCAGGTGTCACCGGTGCGGTGATGAGGGGCGTGCAGAATGCGGTACATGGCCGGGTCGCGCAGGTTCATGTTCGGCGAGGCCATGTCGATCTTGGCGCGCAGGATGTGACTACCGTCGGGATGCTCGCCGTTTTTCATCTGTTCGAACAGCTCCAGATTCTCCTCGACGCTGCGGTTGCGGTAGGGACTCTCTTTCCCGGCTTCCGTCAGGGTACCGCGATTGACGCGCATCTGTTCGGCGGACTGGCTGTCGACGTAGGCCTTGCCCTTTTTGATCAGCTCGATCGCCCAGCGGTAGAGCTGATCAAAATAGTCGGAGGCAAACAGCGGCTGTTCGCCCCAGTCAAAGCCGAGCCAGGCGACGTCTTTTTTGATCGCGTCGACGTATTCGTCCTCTTCTTTGGCCGGATTGGTATCGTCAAAGCGCAGGTTGCAGCGGCCGTTGTAGTCGGCGGCCAGGCCGAAGTTCAGGCAGATGCTCTTGGCGTGGCCGATATGCAGATAGCCGTTCGGTTCCGGCGGAAAGCGGGTGATGACCGTGTCGCGGCGGCCGCTCTGCAGGTCTTCGTCGATGATGGTGCGGATAAAGTTTGAAGGTGCTGCGGTGTCGGGTGTGCTCATAACTTCTCCATCAGGACGACGGCATGAGCCGCAATCCCTTCGCCCCGGCCGGGAAAGCCGAGTTTTTCCGTTGTTGTTGCTTTGACGTTGATATGTCCAACGGGCACCCGGCAGTCGCTGGCAATTGTCTCGCGCATGGTTTCGATGTGGGGTGCCAGTTTCGGTTGCTGACAGATAATGGTTGTATCGAGGTTGCCGACCTGGTAGCCGTTTTCGGCTGCGCCCGCCACGACCTGCCGCAGCAGCTTCCGGCTGTCGATACCGGCATAGCTGGCGTCGGTGTCGGGGAAGTGCTTGCCGATGTCGCCCATGCCGAGGGCACCGAGGATCGCGTCGCAGATGGCATGCAGCAGCACGTCAGCGTCGGAGTGTCCGAGCAGTCCCAGGTGGTGGTCGATGGTGACGCCACCGAGGATCAATTTGCGATTTTCGACCAGACGGTGGACGTCGTAGCCATGTCCGATCCGCATCATCGGCGTGCCTCCTTGGATGATAGCAGTGCTTCGGCGATCAACAGATCCTCCGGGGTGGTGATCTTGAGGTTGCGGCTGTTCCCTTCCAGCAGTGTGACCGGCTCGCCCAGATGTTCGACCAGTGAGGCGTCGTCGGTGCCGCGGAAGCCGGTTTGTTCGGCGTTTTTATTGGCGCTGAGGATCAGCTCAAAGCGGAATGCCTGCGGGGTCTGCGCCTGCCAGAGGCTGCTTCTGTCGGGCGTCGACAGGATCTGCCTGTTTTGAACCTGCTTGATGGTGTCTTTGGCCGGGATGGCAACGATACAGGCCCCGCTTTGATGGGCAGCCGCAATGATCTGTGGGATCAGTTCGGCATCGAGCAGCGGGCGGGCACCGTCGTGAATCAGGACGATATCGTCAGCGGCAAGCGCGCCATCCTCCTGCAGGGCTGTCAGCCCGTTGCGCACGGAGTCCTGCCGCTCGGCACCACCGGCGACAATACGGCGGACCTTGTCGATTCCGTAGCGTGCGACGATCTCGGTGTGGCCGAAGGCGATTTCATCGGCGGGGAGGATCGGATAGATGCTGTCGATAGCGGGGTGCTGTTGAAACAGATCGAGGGTATGGGCCAGAACCGGACGTCCTGCCAGATCGAGGTATTGCTTGTTGACCGAGGTTCCCATGCGGCGACCCATGCCTGCCGCAGGAACCAGAACCGTTGCCTTCATTGCTGCCCGAAAAAGGGGGCTGTGTTGCCCTCAAAAGAAAAAACCAGGTGCGGCGACACCCGGTCCTGAATGACATTAAAGGATGATGCCGTTAGTGGAAGATCTCTTCCACCCGTGCGGCGATCATGTCTTCTTTCTTCCCTTCCGCCAGTGCGACTTCGGTGACCAGCAGGCGCCTGGCCTGATCGAGAACCTTTTTTTCGCCGTAGGAGAGCTCTTTTTCCGTTTTGATCTGATACAACTCGCGGAGAACGTCAGCCACTTCAAGCAGGTCGCCGGTCTTCAGCTTGTCGTTGTACTCGCGCTGCCGCCGGCTCCAGGATGCGATCTTGCCGCTGATCGATGGCGTCTCCAGTACATCGAAAACCGATGAAATGCGGTCCTGTTCGATCAGCTGCCGCAGCCCGACCTGGGTGGCATTGCCGACCGGTACCATGATCGTCATGTCGCTGTCGACGATGCGGAGAACGTAAAACTTCTGGGTCTGCCCTGAGAACTCACGGGCTTCGATATCCTCGATGACCCCGACCCCCTGGGTCGGATAAACTGCCATATCGCCTTTTTTAAACAAAATATTGCTCCTTTGTTCGACTCGTCAAGGTAACATAATCGGGAGACGCAGTCAACAAATGCTCTCGGGACGATTTTTTAAAAAAGGCTTTTTAATAGCGGGGTTATCGTGCCTGTGCTAGTATCCCTGCGCCGATCGACGACGACGTTGGGAGAATTCGGAACCGTGATGAAGTATTTGACATTGACCCTGCTGCTTGTGGCCTGCTTCGCCGTTCCTTACTGTGTAGCGGACGACTGCGGCACTGAGCCGCTCTCCTTTGCCGATGCGCTGACTGCTGAGGGCGATCATTATCGCGCGATTACCGAATACAAGCGTTTTCTGCATCGCTGCCCGACCCATGCCGATGCGCCCCGAGCGCGGCTGGCTATCGCGCAAAGTCTGATCGCGGGTAAGCGCTGGGACGAAGCAGACCGGGCCCTGGAGACGATCTTTTCTCTCGATGCGGATAACCCCTCTTCTGTGCAGGCCCGAACGGTTTACGCAGACAGCGCGTTTGCCCGTAGCGATTACCCCCTGGCGCGGCAGCGCTACCTGTCGCTGCTTGAATCAAAACCGTCCGTTGCGACCGTCGCTCATGCCCGCTACCGGATCGGCTGGACTTGGCTCGAAGAGGACGCCGTCGACGCTGCGTGGGAGCACTTTTCCCTGCTGGACTCCGAACGGGCCGCGGGTCTTTCTGACGCTCTTCAGGACTACCGTGTGCTGCCGCGTAAATCTCCGGTGCTGGCGGGGACGCTTTCCGCGCTGCTGCCCGGGGCAGGGCAACTCTATACGGGGCGGGCACGTCAAGCAATTCTGGCGTTTGTCCTCAACGCCGCTTTTTTGTACGGAGCTGTCGAAGCGTTTGAGAACGACAACCATGTTGTCGGCGGCATCCTGCTGTTTTTTGAAGGTGGCTGGTATACGGGCAACATCTATAACGCCGCCAACAACGCCCATAAATTTAACCGTCGCCAGCAGGCGGCCCAGAAACTGAAAATGCGGCAGCAGTTCGGACTGCGTTTCGACCCGCATACGGGGACGCCACTGCTGCTGGCACAACTGACATTTTGAGATTGAAATGGAACAGACTTTATTAAAAACGGAGCGTGCCATGCACGTCGGTGTTGTCGGCGCTGGAGCCCTTGGCCTCTATTACGGTGCCATGCTGCAACGCGCAGGGCATACGGTATCCTACCTGCTGCGCAGTGATTATCAGGCGCTGAACGCTGCGGGACTGACGGTTCATTCGATCAACGGCGACTTCTATCTGCCGGAGGTGAGAGGATACCGCACGGCAGAAGAAATAGGTCCGGTCGATCTGGTGCTGGTCGGTCTGAAGACCTTTGCCAACCACTGCATGATCGATCTGGTGCGGCCTCTGGTGGGCGCGCAAACCATGATTCTGACCCTGCAGAATGGACTCGGCAACGAAGAGCTGCTCGCCGATGCCTTTTCGCCACAAACGGTTCTCGGCGGTATCGCGTTTCTGTGCAGCAATCGCGGCGAACCGGGGCATGTGCACCATCTGGGCGAAGGGCGGATCCGCCTTGGAGAATTCTCCGGTGGGGACAGCGAGCGCAGCCGCATGCTGGCCGATGAATTTTCCCGCGCCGGGGTGCCCTGCCAGGCGGTTACCGACCTGCGCAAGGCCCGCTGGGAAAAGCTGATCTGGAACATTCCCTTCAACGGTCTGTGTGCGCTGCTGAATCAGAATGTCAATCTGTTGCTGGGGCATGCTTCCGGTAAACAACTGGCCGGACAGATCATGGAAGAGGTTGTTGCGGCAGGCAATGCGCAGTCGCTCTCCAAACCGATCGACGGCGCAGCCTTTATTCCGCGGATGATCGGTATGACCGAGCAGATGGACAACTACTGCCCCAGCATGATGATCGACCGCCAGCAGGGTCGCCCCCTGGAGTTGGAAGCGATCTACCGGATTCCGTTACGGATGGCGGCCCAGAAGGGTGTTGCCATGCCGAAAACCGAGATGCTGTGTCAACTGCTGGATATGGAGGAACATCAGTGAATATGGAGCGTTAATAAAGCGCTAACCTGGAATGTGATGTCTGGGCCTCAAGGTCCGATCCATTGTTCATGGCGTCTGTAGCGACCCGAAAAAAACTGCCAGCCCGAGATTTCGAGCTGGCAGTTTTTTTTAACGGGTTCCGCAGGCTCTAATTAGCCCATGGCAAACGCTTATCTTTTACTCTGAACAGGTTCGGTCGATAGGAACCCACTCCGCTGGGGCTCGATAGGCCCTATAGATGGCAGTCGGAGGTAAAAAGCCGAGCAACCCCAAGGCACCATTTGCGTACTCTTCTTTGTGGATATACTCCCAAACAATTTCACCCTGATTGTTTACCTCAAAAATTCTGCCGTTTACGCCCTCGGTAATAAGGGTGTTACCGTTTACCAGTCGTTGGGCGCCGCTGATCAGCCTACTATAGAACCTTCTTCCGCTCTCATCAGTTTCAGGATATTTATACTCCCAGACCATTTCCTGGGTTTTTGGATTGAACTCAATCACCCGCGAATAATCCCTGAATGTCGCAGGGTAGGTGCCTGGCAAGCCTGCCAGCAAAGAACCGTAACCGGCAATTCCTCCATTATCAAAGAGCAGAATGTTGCCCTCGCCTGGGAGCCCTTGGGGGATCATATGGGCTAAGTGAGGACCGATGATCTGGTCGACTTTCCCTTCATTGTCATCCGTTGGATAAAATGGACCCACGCGCCAGACAATGTCGCCAATCTTCCATTTGCCGTTTGGGTGATTTACGCGTGCGATGATGGCTAGGTAATTTGCCGTGCGGGAATCATAGATGATGTTATCGGGGTGAAAGATCCAGGTATTCGCTTTTTGCTCGTCATACCATTTGTTTGGCCCAAGATAGGATGCCGAGTTGATATGCTGCCAGTCGGTTGGCCCATCACTTCCGGGGATACCGCCGATGCCCGCAACACTGACGTTTTTAATGGCGTCCCTGGCTGCGTCTTTAAAGCCCATCTGTTCGAAATGTTGATAGGGATACCATTCCCAAATAATAGCTCCATTTGTATCGATCTCATACAACGCATCATCCAGTAATTCAAAGTTGCTGATTTCCGGAATCAAAAGAGGAGGAGAGGGAGGATTCGGGGAAACAATATTGGAAAGAATCAAGTTTTTGGTTGGCGACAAGGAAGGTTCTTGACCAGGGGAAACATAGCCCACAGGGTTGCCTTCTCTCTGGAAATCGTGATGAACCCGGGCTCCGCCTAAAACGGGGAAAACAGGGTATGGGTTTTGGGGCCACCGCCATGTTTCTTCCCCACACCAGTCCATCTGCATCATCGACTGGATCCCCCCGATGGGGGGACCGTTAGCAAAGGTCATCGCCATGCCCAGAACATTCCCATCCGGGAGCATTTTTGCTGGCACAGCAACCAGTGGCCACTCCTTAACAATGTTCCCGTCCATATCGATCAGAATGGCGCCACAGGTATTTGCGGAAATCAGATTGCCCTCTTCGTCGATGACCGGAAAGGTAGGTGCTCCCAGTGGCGAGACCTCATCACAGCCATGACCCATAATGGAACTGAGCAAGGTGTAGCCGCTCAGGGCTTTTTCCGGGTCGTGGACAGTGACTCCTTCGTCGCCATCTCTATTGTCGTTAAACTCCAGATTCGCATCCAATTCCGACAGAATATGGGTTGTAAGGCATTGGGCTAAAGCTTCTTTTCCGTCAGATGAAAGTTCTTCGACAATTAGGTCCAAGCTACGGTACCAATCCGCCAAAACTTCCGATCGGTCGATATCCTGCTCCATATTCGGCAAGACCTCGGCATCCAGACATTCAATAAAGCTTGCTATTGAATCCTCGCCGAGGAACGTATCAAGGTTTTCTCGGTCGCCATACCAGAAGGATTGAGCCGCTGATGCTGGTAGCAGGATCGCTGCGGCTAAAATAGCGAACAGTGACAAGGATTTAATGCGCATTGACTGTCTCCTTTTCCGTGAGTGATTTTCGCTGACCGACGTTGATTCTGTTCTGACTGAAAGAGATATATAAAAAGTACAGTAGTGGCGGGCCGTGTAAATCCTCATTTGATATGATTTGACTGCTGATTTTAAAAGTGGAATGGCTGACTGAGTGCGGGATGTCGTACGTAAAACATGTGATTAAGGATACTGGATTATGCGTAGCAATTTACAGATTGTTCTCCGCCCAGAGTGACGCCTGTATGCGGTTGTGAACCTTGATTTTTCGGTAAATATGGTACAGGTGGGTACGGAGGGTGTGAACGCTGATGTGGAGCTCCGACGCGATGGTTTCGTTGCTTGCGCCCTTTGTCAGGTGAGTCAGAACTTCTTTTTCCCGGGCTGTGAGATGCTCGGTGCCAGCCTTTGCGGGGTATCGATCTGGAAGCAGTGGTTTGAGCTCGGCTAGGATCATTTCGGACATCTTTTTTCTGGAGAGCCATATCTCTCCATTTAACATGACCCGGATGCCTCTGCAGAAGTCGGCCGGTGTATCATCGAGGTAAAAGAAACCGCGAACTCCGTACCTTAAGGCTTTTTTCTCAAGTCCGGTGTCTCCGGTGAAATTAAATAATGCCATTAGGTTTCCGGTCTGGACCTTCTGGCAGGCGAAGGCCATCAGGGCGTCGAGCTTTCGGCAGTCCAGGCCGAAACAGTCGAGGTAAAAGATAAAGGTGCGATTATCGTTTCTCCATAGGCCTTCCGTAGCGTCAGAGAGTGAAGCGATCGTGAAAAACGTATTTTGGCACTGATGCATGTGCTTCAGGGTCGTGATGAACATTTCATTTTGAAATCGGTTTTTTCCGACCAGGCAGATGTGTGCGCCATTGCAGTGTTGTTTCGGATTCATGGGGTTCCCCAGAAAAAAGGTTTCTCTTGAAATTTCTTTGCTGCA
>PKUC01000008.1 GCA_002868865.1 Desulfuromonas sp.
TGAGGTCAAAAAGCATTATAATTAAACCATGCTTTTTCTGAGACTGACACTCCTTGCCATCATCATTCTGGGGGCGATGGCCTACCTGATCCGGGCGAAGATCTGGGCAGAATTCCAGAACAGAGGAGGCAAGGCCCAAGGTTTTTTCCGCGGACAGAGCGAGGGATACAAAGCCTTTTGCCACAATCCGCCGACGCCGGACATTGCCAGACTGTTGGAACGAAAGAGGAAGTTCTCCATCGCTTTGGCCGTCGCGGTCGTGTCTTTTTTACTGGCCATCCTGTCCGTCGCCTTGTGATGAACTATCAAACCCGCGCGAGACAGACACAGCAATAGAGGACACGCAAGCCGCCGCAGAAACCCGAGATAAAAAAACGGCCTCTCCCGAAACCGGGTGGAGGCCGTTTTTTTGTTCAGTTTTGACCTGATCAGGACTGATAACAGACCATTTGCTGCGACACGACATCGGCCATCAACTGCAGGTTCTGGTCAGGCACCCGGAACACCTTGACCACCTTTTTGTAGCGGGCGCTGGTCGGCAGCAGGGCCTCGAGAGCATTGGGCTGCTTCTGCAACCAGTCCTTGTTGAGAAAGCAGTCTGCCGCTTCGGGGAACAGGGCCAGATAGAAGATCTCGGCTTCGACCAGATCCTGAAAGAAATGTGAGCCGAACGATAACTCGGGCATCAGGTTTCCGCTGGTAAACGCCACCTCGGCCAGCGCAGTCAGATTACTGATCTCGGAGAAGGTGATCGGCACACCCATCGCCGGGGTCGAGGTCCCCCACCGCCCGGGACCAAGCAGCAGCGTCGGGCTGTCGACCTTATCGGCGATCCGCTTGTTCAAGCGTCCGACCAATCGTGCAATTTCATGTTTTTCCGAAATCGGCAACCGGCTGTATTCCGCCGGTTCCACCCAGATCACCCACTTGATCGGCTGGGCAATGTTGCCGCCCATGAAGTTCCCCTCGCTGCGGAAGAACACCTGCTCCTCATCGATATCGCTGGGGATGGAGACATCAACTTCGGCTCCCTTGGTCTGCAGTGGGCGGCACTGAACGACGTTGATTTTCGGTACTCCTTCGGCGGAAAAATTGACGGTAAACTCAACATCAACGGGATATCGGTACGCCTTTTCCAGCGCCTTGAGCATCCGCTGCATCAGCCCCTGAAAAGAGCTGTCGGCAAACAATTGATCGAAGGTCAGCAGCCAGACATCCTGTTTTTCTTTACCGCGGCTCTCGATCAGCGCCATCGTTTCGCGGTCCAGTACAGCATACTTGCGCCAGGGAATGTCGATGCCCTGCCGGGTCAGAGACAACAGCGAGACCGTCTCCATCCGGTTTTCATTGATATTAAGCAGGTCCACGTCCCGCTGAGAGAACTTGCGGGTGTCTTCGAACCCCTTGTGCGGCCTCTTCAGCGGCGCATCGAGGGCGACAATCCGCGGATAATCACCCTCGGTCCGGTCGACCGCTCTGGTTCCCAGGCCAAGCACAAGACGCAACATGCCCGCCTGCGGGTCCATTTTCTTGTCCCACACAAAGGTGTTGTACGATACGCCAACCCCTGCCAGCTCGGGGAAATAGTACTGTTGACGATACGCCCCGGACACGCGCTGAATCAGCAGCGCCATCTGCTCATCCTGACGATCGAGGCCACGCTGCAAACGGTAGGTCAGGGCATCTTCGCTCATGGCGCTGGCAAAGACCTTGCGAACCGCTTCTTCGAGCTGCGCGAGCCGCTCTTCGGGGCTGCCCTGGTTGACACAGAAATAGCTTTCATACTTGCCCGCAAAGGCGTTGCCGAAACCATCTTCCAGCAGGGAACTGGACCGGATGATGATCGGATACTGCCCGTAGTAATCGAGCAGCTTACGGAACCCGTCGCGGATAGAGTCGGGAAAGTTGCCGAGCAGCATCTCTTTGCGCAACTCACCCGCGGCGCGAAAGTAGCCCTCCTGAGTCTTCTGCTGCATAAACAGTCGCCAAAGCCCATTATGAACGATATAGGAGTAATAAACGTTCGAGCCAACGAAGAACGAGTCGTGGGTCTCTAAGTGCTCACTCCAATCGAACTCATCGCTGTTCTTCAGAATATTCTGCGCCAGGAGCATACCGAGCGCCTTACCACCGATAAAACCGGTGCCGATCACCCGTGACTTGATATTCAGCAGATCGCGGAGGCTGAAGTGTTTCATCGAAAGATCGAGGATACGGTCCTCACGCCCGATCATATGCCTGCAGATGTGCTTGACCATGTGGCTCAGCTCGATATCGTTTTCCGATTCTTCGTGAATCTGCTCGGCCTGCAAAAAGAGCCGGTGCCAATGATCGAGTTGACGCGAAGTGCTGTCCTGCTGGTGAGTCGAGACTGAACTGAGCAGGTGGGTGGCCTCAAAGCTGTTCGCCAGCGGCACAAACTCTTCAGCCTGCTTACGATGGGGCAAAAACATAGTGGGGGAACTGCGCTGCCAGACCTTGAGGGGATGGATATGAAGCTGACCCTCAAACTTGAAGACATCGATCAACACCTGGGTTGTTTCACGAATTCGCTCTATGGTCCGCACCGAATGGTGTTTACGGATTACGGCAAAATAAGCCACCGTATCCAACTCGAAAAGGTAGGGGCAGGTGACGCGGAAAAAGTTGCCGACCATATAATCGGTCGCCCAGGCCGACAACAGCTCTGAGAGCGAATCGAACACGTAGAAGGTGCCTTCGCCCTCTTCGGTGATGGTGCGGTGGATCCGGGTGGCAAACGATTCGAAACCTTCACGGGGGTCAAAGGTATAGACCGTGATGTGCGGCGACGGTTCGAGCAATGGCGGATGATCGCCGAAGCGCATATAGACGACCTTCTTTCCGTCGACCAGTGCCTGATCAACGAAAGGGCCGACAAAATAGCGGTAGTCTTCGATCGAATCGACCTTCAACACGACATTGTCGCCGATCCTCAATCCATCGAGAACACCATCCAGCCCCTTGTAACCGGTTGAAGCACGCTCCGCTGATTGCATAGACAAACTCTCCACTCTTGTTCGGTTCAATGCAGTGTACGCCACATAAAGGTCTTAAAGGAAGGGCCTATAGATGTCGACAGGTCGCCGACATCTATAGGCCCGGTGTAGCGGTCTGTAAATGGTATCAGATAACGCCGAACGCGACCATTGCCTTGGCGACCTTGATAAAGCCAGCAATATTGGCACCGTTGACATAGTTGCCCGGAGTGCCGTACTCCTCAGCCGTTGCATAGCAGTCTGCATGGATATTGCGCATGATCTGACGCAGGCGGTCTTCGGTATATTCAAACGTCCAGGAATCGCGGCACGCATTCTGCTGCATTTCCAGGGCGCTGGTGGCTACACCACCGGCATTGGCAGCTTTACCCGGACCGTATGCGATTGCTGCGTCCAGGAAGACCTTAACACCTTCCGGGGTGGTCGGCATATTCGCGCCTTCGCCGACCGCGATACAACCGTTCTTGACCAGCAGTGCGGCATCCTTGCCGTTGATCTCGTTCTGGGTGGCAGACGGCATGGCGACCTGACAGGGGACCTCCCAGATATTGCCACCGGCGATGTACTTGGCGTGCTTGTGAACATCAACATAAGCGCTGATACGGCGACGCTCGATCTCTTTGATCTGCTTGACGAGATCAAGGTCGATCCCTTTTTCATCGTAGATATAACCGTTTGAATCGGAGCAGGCAACGGTCTTGCCACCGAGCTGGGCAATTTTTTCCATGGTGTAGATCGAAACGTTACCCGAACCGGACACAACGCAGGTCTTGCCGTCGAAGGAATCCTTGCGCGCTTTCAGCATTTCGTCGACAAAGAAGGTTGCGCCATAGCCGGTCGCCTCGGTACGGACCAGAGAACCGCCCCAGTCGAGACCCTTACCAGTCAGCACGCCCGCTTCCCACCGGTTGGTGATCCGCTTGTACTGACCGAACATATAGCCGATCTCACGGCCGCCGACACCGATGTCACCTGCGGGAACGTCGGTATGCTCACCGATATGACGTGACAGCTCAGTCATGAAGCTCTGACAGAATCGCATCACTTCGGCGTCCGATTTGCCCTTGGGGTCGAAATCAGAACCACCCTTACCGCCACCGATCGGCAGACCAGTCAGCGCGTTCTTGAAAATCTGCTCAAAGCCGAGGAACTTGATAATCCCCAGGTAAACCGACGGGTGGAAACGCAGGCCGCCCTTGTAGGGACCCAGTGCGCTGTTGAACTCAACACGGAAACCACGGTTGATCTGAACCGTTCCGGAATCGTCGACCCAGGGAACCCGGAAGATGATCTGACGCTCCGGCTCACAGATCCGTTCGATGATTCTGTGATCGGCAAACTCGGGATGCTTCACCAGAACCGGTCCCAGCGATTCAAGTACTTCTCTGACCGCCTGGTGAAACTCGACTTCACCGGGGTTACGATCCAGAACTTCCTTAAAGATAGGCTCTACTTTTTCATCAATAGACGGTGTCATGCGACCTCCTGTTTTGGGTTTGCCTAAAATATAGGCTATTGTCGGTGATAAATTTATTTTGCGCTTTGAGAATCTCCAGATCCTATTGCAGAATTCGTTCCATTGTCTGTTTTATATACATTTAAAGCACAATAAATAGGCACAGACGCGGCGCACGGGGGGCCTTACGACCCCAAAAGCCATAAACGCGCAGAGCAGACACCTATGGCAAGTGAGTACACAAAAAGCTCAGAGATACTCAGAAAAAGTACAGCAATCGATTGGAGGAGAACAGATGTGGGCAGAGCCGCCCCGACACCTAGAGAAGACGCAGGGGCGGCTCCTGAAGAAGAGAAAACTGCTCACGCAGCTCAAGGATATGCTCACCCCAGTAAGCCGGGGTGTTAAACCAGGGGAAAGCATTCCGGAAGGCGGGATCGTCCCAGCGCCTCGCCAGCCAGGCACTGTAATGAAGCATGCGCAGGGTGCGCAGCACCTCGATCAGTGGCAGCTCCTCAGCTCGAAAAGAGGAAAACTCCTCATAGCCGGCCACCAGCTCAGCGAGCTGGACCTGCTGCCGGGCCCGATCCCCCGAAAGGAACATCCACAGATCCTGAATGGCCGGCGCAGTGCGGGCATCATCGAAATCGACAAAATGGGGCGACTGGTTGCGCCACAGCATATTGCCCGCATGACAGTCACCATGAACCCGCAACACATGTAGCAGACCGACACTGCCGACAATATCATCAACCGCAGCAAGCAGATCCGTTGTCAGGGATTGATAGGATTGTCGATAATCCTGCGGCACGAACCGATCGAGGAGGAACGCCACGGATTGGTGTCCGTACGAATAACTGTCGAGGCGGGGTCGATGCGCGAAGGGTCGACAGCTCCCCACCAGATGAATCCGCCCCATCAATCGTCCAAGGACACGCAGGCTGTCAAGATTATCCAGCTCGGGGGCGTGACCGCCCATGCGCGGAAACAGGGCGAAACGAAAGCCATCGAAAACGAACAGACTCTCGCCCTGCGTGTTCACCAGCGGCGCGACCACAGGGAGTTCCTGCTCCACCAGCTCGAAGCAGAACTGATGCTCTTCACAGATCTGCTCATCGCTCCAACGTTCGGGTCGATAAAACTTGGCGATAAGCGGCGCTTCGTCTTCAATGCCGACCTGGTAGACCCGGTTTTCATAGCTATTGAGCGCCAGAGTGCGGCAATCACAGCGATAGCCCTGACTCTCGACTGCGTCCATGATAAAATCGGGCGTCAAACGCTCAAAAGGGTGTGCAGAATTCATACGCCTCCAGGCTGAGAACCTCTCCCCCAAAAAACCCTGCCGGTCTGTGTCCGGCACTTTCAGGAGAAAAGACTCGGAACCTCATCTGCGGGCAACGTGACACCGACTTCCAGCCCCTGACCTGTTTCACAGCCACTGTTGCGCAAAAATTCAAGCTGCGCCGAAGTATCGACCCCTGCTGCGACAACCTGCATCTTCATACTCTGGGCCAACGCGATGATGGCCCGTACAATATCCTCGTCACTCTCCTCCCGGCCAATGCCGGAAGTAAAAGAGCTCCCAATCTTCAACTTTTTGATCGGCAACTGGCGCAGGGTGCTGAGAGCAAAGTTTCCACCCCCGAACTGGTCGATCACCAGATCGACACCAATACCGTCTAGATGTTCCAGAATTTTTGCGACCCTGGACAGATCTTGGGTGATGGTGCTCTCATTGATCTCCAGCTGCAACCAGTGAGGCTCGAGTTCGGCTTCCCGCAATACTCTTTCCACCGTAGAAACGAACTGTTCATGTTGCAGCTGCCGTCCGGAAACGTTGACAGAGATGCGACAGGTTGCCAGGCCCTGGGCCTGCCAGACTTTCAGCTGATGGCAGGCTGTGCGCAGAACCCATTCTCGCGCGGGCTGCAAAACACCGCACTCTTCCAGGGCAGAAAAAAATTCCACCTGGCTCAAACCCGCCCGCTGCGGGGAGTCCCAGTGCAGAAAAGCTTCCAACGTGGTCACCTGGCGGGTCTCCAGGTCAAACTGTGGCTGGTAGCGAATCTTAAACTCACCGCACTCCCAGGCCTTTCGCAACTGATTGCCAAGCTCGTAATGCTTCCGTGAAGCCTGATTCATTTCGGGAGAAAAAAAGCGACACTGTCCACCCTGCTGCTCTTTGGCCCGATACATGGCGGCGTCTGCGCAGCGCAGAAGCTCTTCTTCATCCTCGGCATCACTGGGATAAACCGCCATACCGATACTGGCGTTGACATAGATTTCCTGACCATCGACCCGAAGGGAAGTCAGCATTTTCTCTTGAATGCGCCGGGCAACAGTAGCAACGAAGGACGGAAAGGGAATACGGGGCAGCAGAATGACAAATTCATCACCACCCAAGCGGGCCACCGTATCGCTTTTGCGGATACAGTCTCCAAAGCGCTTGGCGACCGACCGCAAAACACCATCACCGATCGCATGGCCCAAGGTATCGTTGACGTATTTGAAACGATCGAGATCGAGAAACATCAGCCCCATGCAACAGGACTCGCGTTGCGCCATGGCTATCGACTGATGGAGCCGGTCCCTAAAGAGAGCGCGGCCCGGAAGACCGGTCAGCTGGTCATACTGCGCAAGATGGGACAATTTCTGTTCGTTTCTATAGCGCTCCAGAGCGTAGCGGATGGTCCGCTCGAGAAGCTCAGGGGTTAACGCCTTTTTTTCCACGTAGTCAGCAGCGCCCGCCTTCATCGCTTCAACATCGACGCCGAAATTGCCCTGCCCGGTCAAAAAAACAATCGGTGCAGTGCCATCGGCATTGACTTCGCGCAACAGGTCCAGGCCATTTTCGCGACCGAGAACATAATCGACCAGGTATAGATCGTGGCACTGGGCTTTAATTGCTTCCAGGGCTTCCGCATAGCTATCGATCCAATCGAGCTGATAGCATTGGCCGGAAACATCCTCCAACAGCTCACGGGTCAAAACGTAATCATCTTCACAATCATCCACAAATAAAATCTGGATCGGCCTCTGTTCCATTATCTTTTTGTCCTTCAAGCGTTGTCAGGCAACGCAACAATCTCGAACCAATAGTTGCCCAGAACCTTCATAACATCCACTAAGCCTTCAAAATTGACCGGCTTGGTGATAAAGGAGTTAACCCCCAGATCATAGCTGCGCAGAATATCTTCCTCGGCTTGAGAGGTGGTTAACACCACCACGGGAATACTCCGCAATTCAGGATCGGCCTTGATCTCCTTGAGAGCCTCGCGACCATCCTTTTTCGGCATGTTGAGATCAAGCAAAATCAGCCCCGGCCGTGGCGAGGTGGCCGGTTCCGAAAACTTCCCACGCCGGTAGAGATAATCCATCAGCTCCTCGCCATCCACGACAAAATGCAGGTCGTTGGAGAGCTTGGATTCTTCCAGGGCCTCTTCGGCCATCAAACGATCGTCCGGATCGTCGTCGGCCATCAGGATGGTAATCGGCTTTTTCTGCGTTTTCATAAGACCTCCTCTTGCACGTCCTGCTTGATTGGCAGGGTGAACACGAACTCGGCACCTTGTCCCGGTGTGCTGCTGGCCGTGAGCGTGCCGTCGTGACGTTCGACAATTTTACGGCAGATGGCCAGGCCAACCCCCGTGCCCTGATATTCGTCCCGCCCGTGGAGACGCTGAAAAACCCCAAAAATCCGATCGAGGTATTTCTCGTCAAAGCCGATACCATTGTCGCGCACCCTGATACCGTAAAAGGTCCGAAACATACCGTCCTGCAGATCCTGAAATCTCTGGTGGCTGATCTGTATCCGGGGGGGGACCCCTTCAGCAGTGAACTTGAGAGCATTACCGATCAGATTCTGCAGCAGCTGGCGCATCTGCAACGGATCACACTCCACACTCGGCAAGCCATCACTGCTAATGCTGGCGTCCTTTTCCTCCAGATGGACCTCAAAGTCCGAAATCAGCCCCTGCACGATCTTTTCGAGGTCGGTCTCGACAAAAGGATTCCCCTTGGTCGTCACGCGGGAAAAATCGAGCAGGTCGGTGATCAAATCCTGCATGCGGGTGGCGGAGCTGCGCATCCTCTGCAGATAGTCGCCCCCTCGCTCTCCCAGAACGTCGCCGTACTTCGTCTGTAACCTGTCGCCAAAAGCGGTGACCTTGCGCAACGGTTCCTGCAGGTCATGGGAAGCGATATAGGCAAAATCCTGCAATTCTTTATTGCTTTTCTCCAGCGCGGTCACGACCTTTTCCAGCTGTAGACGTATTTTTTTTCGTTCAGTCACATCGAGGCAGAATTCGATCATCCTCGACACCCGCCCGGACGCATCGGTAATGGGGTAGCCGTGCACTTCGACGAACTGCTCGTTCCCCTCCCTGTCAAAGTGAATATGTTCCATGCGCACGGGCTTACCGGTTTTCCGAATTTCGGCGAGCGGGCAGAGATGTTCAGGACTGTCGCAAGGCTCCTCGGTGTGATGGGAAAGAGCATGACAGGTAATACCGGGAAAGTAGTTTTCCCCCTTGGCGGCCTGGTTGGCCATAAGGACCTGGTAGGTATCGGTATCGACCACCGAAAAGGGTGAGGGAATCGCTTCGATGATATCGGCGATAAAAAGGTTCTGTTCGGCCAATTTCTCCTGCATCGTCAGGCTCTGCGCCAGCTGTTTCCGATAGGGGCGAGCTACAAACCAGTATATGCCCGGCACCATGAGAGTGGTCAGCAGTAAGGCATCCATTAACATTTCGAGCCATGGCGGCAGCCCCAACGTATGAAGTCCGGCCATGATCAGAAATTCGATGGCGCAAACCATGGTCAGCAGGGCAAATGCCAGCCGCAGAGGGGTCTTTCCCTTCTGGTTCCCCACAAAACGATTGCTGAGCTTTTCCATTCAGGTCCTCTGCCCCCCCTTAATGTTCGAGGCTAAAGACAATAGCCTGCTACTTACAATGCTAAAGCCAACTGCAAAACCATAGTTAATTATCTCTCTGTGGCTACAGTTCTAAAAAGGGTGCCAAAAACGGTCTTCGTTACAAGATCGACCAGCTTTTCCCACCCTCGGCCATTTTTTTCTGGAGGAGAAAAATAGGATGGGGCAGAAATCATCAGCTCACGCTTCTGTCACCACGCAAAACGGTATAGGCATATCTGTTTATTAAAAAATATTCAAGATCTAAAAATTTATTTGTTGGG
>PKUC01000076.1 GCA_002868865.1 Desulfuromonas sp.
CGGGGTGATTTCGACGCGGTACTCGATTTTGGTGCGACCTGAACGGAGCTGTATCTTGCCGCTCTGCGGTCGGCGCCGTTCGGCGATATCGAGTTTGGAGATGATCTTCAGTCGCGAGATAATCGCTTTTTTGTAGTTCTGTGAAACCTGGTGCGCCACCTTGCAGAAACCGTCGGTGCGGTAGCGGATCTGCATCGGCTGCCGCCCGAGGCCCGGCTCGAAGTGGATATCGGACGCGCCCTTGTTATACGCGTCGAGCAGGATCCGGTTGACCAGAGTGATGATGTGCGAGTCCCGCTCGGTGACGGTAGAATCGACCGCCTCTTCGGGATCTTCGGCGACATCGATGTGGTCATCATCCATGTCGCTGAGCAGATCGTCGATCGATTCATCGAGCTGCTCGGGTTGGTCGATCTCTTCGTCATAGTGTTTGTGAATCGCTTCCTGAATTTTGGTGGCCGGAGCGGTGACGAATTCGATGACGTAGTTTGTGGAAAAGCGCAGGGTGTCGCCGATGGTCGGGTTGGTCGGGTCGGAGGTCGCGACGGTGAGAACGTTCCGTTCCAGGCTGACCGGAATCGCCTTGAGTTGCTTGATCATGGTTTTACTGAGGGCCGCCAGCGCCCGCGGAGAAGGTTCGTTCTCCTCCAGATTGACCTGTCGCATGCGGAATTTGGCAGAGAGGGCCCCGAGCAGCTGCTCCTCGGTGATCAGGCCGTTCTGGATCAGCAGCTCACCGATCCGTTTTTTCTTCCCTTCGGTCTGGGTGTCCAGTGCGGTTTCAACCTGCTCGCGGGTGACCAATCCGGCATCGATGAGCAGATCACCGATGCGCAGTTTACCGTTGTTGGGAGACTTGTTGGCTGCACTCTGGATAATCTTTTCGACCTTGTCGGGCTGAACACCCTGTTCTTCGGTGATAATCTCTCCCACGGTCCGGTTGCGCAGTTTTTTCTGCTCGGCAAGGACCTTCTGTACCGATTCGTCGTCAAGGTCTCCCGTTTCGGTGAGAATGTCGGTGAGATGTTTGTCCTCTTGCCGCTGGCGAATGCCGTTGAGGGTGAAGAAGATGTTGCGATATTCTGTATCGTTACGGATCGGAAAGGCCAGCACCCCTGACGGGTAAACCTGCTTGGGCGAGACCCGCATTTTAAAGGTTTCACCAGTGACCGTTTCGATATGTTCAGTGGTTTCGTCGCTCTGTGCGGGGAGCTGCCACGCCCCTTCTGCCATGATCATGATATAACAGAGGTCTTTTAAGAGGATATTGGCGATCTGCTCGGTGGCGTTCAGTTGAACCTGGATGGAGCTCTGCCGTGGGTGGAAGGCGCTGAGGAGGAGGGCTCCTTCCTCGCGTCCGTCGAGAAATTTAAGAATCAGCGGGTGTTTCATGGTGGTTGTCCCTCCTCATTAACAGTCCGGAAAACGAACGTTTTCCGATGATATGTCATCGGCCCCGTGGACCACACTCCCTCCGTTGTATCGGGCTGCCTGCCTTTTGTCAAATATAAATAAGAAAAATCAAAGGGATAGCTCTTTGATGTCAGGGGTTTTGCTTGACGGCCGTCCCGGACTTTTTTTATAAGCAACAGTCTGCGTGGCGGGGAGATAAAGGTTTGCAGATAAATCTATTCTAATGTATGGTGTTTCTATTGTTAATAACCCTGTAGGTACGGTGGGTTGATACGTTTTTAGGGCATAGCATGAGTCACTTTGAAATCCTTTCTATCCTACTGGTTGCCATCGGCGCCGGAGTGATGCTCGACCCGATCGCAACCGGTATGCGGATCAGGGCGCGGGTCCCGGCGCATCTGCGGCCGCGCTGGCTTCTCCTGATCTGGCTGATGGGCTTTTTTCTCGTCGGCTATCTCCTTTATATCGCCAGTATGCTCAATCGCTGGCCACTGCCCCTCGATCTGGTAACGGGAGTCATCTTTGCCGGCGGCGCTTTTTTTGTACTGCGGGTTATTAGCCTGTCGCGGGTAACGATCGATGAAACCCGCCTTAAAAATCAGAAACTCGAAGGCGAAATACAGGAGCGGATTGAACGGGAAAGAAAACAGAAGCGCTACGAAAAAGGGATGGAAACCCTCGACCAGGAACTTCGAGAATTAATCCTGGCAGCAGGTGACAAGCCGGTTGTGCTGCATGCGCTGTGCGCGGCCCTCAAAAGGGTTCTGGTGGCCGATCTGGCGCTGCTGCCGCTGCTCGAAGAGGATGGTGCTGCCTTTGTTTATCAAGAAGCGATTGGGCATAAGTCAGACATGGTGCGTGGCGAACGTTTGCCCCTTGAAGCTGGTGGCTTGTGTGGCATGGTTTTCACGTCCGGAAAGACAGTTTGTATGGCGGACCTTAAATCGTGTCCTCACGCACAACAGGATCTGGTCGAGGCGCTCGAAGTGTCCACCGCGCTGGTGGCACCCTTGTGGAATGAAGGCAAGGTGATCGGCGGATTGTCGGTTTTTCGCGGCAAGACCCCTTTTGATGATATCGATACGCAGTTGTTGACCCTGTTTGCTCAGCGGGCCTCAATCCTACTGCAGAACATGAACCTGCTGATGGAGTTGGAAGAACGGGTCGCTGACCGGACTGCCGAACTTCACGCGCAGAACAAGTTGCTTGAGCAGATTATTTCCCATATCCCCAGCTCTGTTTTCTGGAAGGATGACGCTTCAGTCTATCGTGGCTGCAATCCGCGCTTTGCCGATATGATCGGGCTCGATGATCCTGCCGATATCTGTGGAAAATCGGACTACGATCTGCCCTGGCCACGGCAGATCGCAGATAAATTCCGTCTCGAATCTGCTCAGGTGATCCGTGATGCCAGCGATGTTCTGCTTGAGGATGTCGTTGATTTCGACGCCGCAGGGGAACCACGTTATTCGCTGTCGAGCCGTATCGCACTGCGCGATACGGATAGTCATGTGACCGGTGTGCTTGGGATTATCGACGATATCACCGATCGCAAGCGGGCCGAGCAGGTTATTGCCAGCGAACACAGTTTTCTGCAGAATGTCATTGACGGTGTGGTCGATCCGACCTATGTGATCGGGCTGGACTATAAAATTCGCCTGATGAACAGTGCTGCGCGGCAGAATGTCCCCCGTCAGCTTAATCAGAATGATGAAGCGCTCTGTTGTTATCAGGTGTCGCATCAGCAGGAAACCCCGTGTGACGGTCAGGATCACCCGTGCCCGCTTCGCCAGGTGCGTGATACCGGTGAGGCGGCGACCGTGGTCCATCAGCACCGGATGTCCGATGGTGCATTGCGAAGTTTCGAACTGCTGGCATCGCCCCTGTGGGATGATTCCGGGCAGCTGACTGGAATCATCGAGTCGGCGCGAGACATTACCGATCGACTCAAGGTCGAGAAGGATCTGCGTGAAAATGAGAAACACCTTGAGTTTTTGGCACACCATGATTCCCTGACCGGCCTACCGAATCGTCTGCTGCTCAATGATCGCTTGCGCCATGCCATGGCCAATGCCAGCCGCACCAGGCAACGCATCGCTCTATTGTTTATCGATCTGGATCGTTTCAAGAATATTAACGATTCGCTGGGGCATGAACTGGGTGATGAGCTGCTCAAGGAGGTCGCCAAACGGTTGCACGGCAGTTTGCGTGAGCCGGACACTCTGGCGCGGATGGGCGGCGACGAATTTGTCGTTATCCTCGAGCGGATCAAGAGTCCGCAGGAGGTGTCGATGGTGGCCCGTAAGTTGCTGGAATGCTTCACACGATCTTTTCTGTTGGACGGCCACGAGGTATTTACCACCGCAAGTATCGGGATCTGCCTCTATCCGGATGACGGTACCGAGGTCAAAGATCTGATGAAGAGCGCCGATGTGGCGATGTATCGCGCCAAGGCCAGCGGTCAGAACAATTACCAGTTCTACAAATCTGAGATGAACGCCCGTACACACGACCGTCTGCTGTTGGAAAATGGTCTGCGTAAAGCGCTCGATGAGGACCAGTTTCAGCTCTATTATCAGCCACAGTTGAACATCACGACCGGACAGCTTATCGGCATGGAAGCGTTGCTGCGCTGGCAGCCGCCCGGCGAACGGATGGTCATGCCGGGCGAGTTTATTCCCCTCTGTGAAGAGACGGGTCTGATTTTGCCGATCAGTGACTGGGTTTTCAGGGCCGCGTGCCTGCAGCTTCGACACTGGCAGGAGCAGGGACTTGATCCGATCCGTCTCGCGGTCAATATCTCGGCGTTGCAGTTCAACCAGCCGACATTTCTGGACACCATCGACTGTATTGTTGCAGAGACCGGGGTCGATCCTGCGTTTCTGGAACTGGAACTGACAGAGAGTGCGACGATGGATAATATTGAGATGACCGTAGAGGTCCTCAACAAACTCAAGCGCCGCGGTTTTAACCTGTCGATCGATGATTTCGGCACCGGTTATTCTTCCCTCAACTATCTGCAGCGTTTGCCGATCAACAAACTGAAAATTGATCGGAGTTTTTTAAGGAATGTCGACGTTGACAATGACAATGCCAGTATCGCGACATCGGTCATTGCATTGGCTCACAGTATGCGCATGGAAGTTCTGGCTGAAGGTGTAGAAACTGTGGAGCAGGTCCGGTTTCTGGTCGATCATGGTTGCCAGTTGGGGCAGGGTTTTCTTTACAGCCGTCCGGTGACGGCCGAGCAGATGGAAAAAATTATCCGCGCACAAAAAATTCTTATCTGACCGTCTCATCAAAAGAGCGAGCGACAAAAAGCCTCCGATTGCATCCGGAGGCTTTTTTATTGAAGGGCTGGCAGTAGCACCAGCGGGAGGCTTGCACCTGAGGTGTTTTTTTTCAAGTAGTGTTGGGTTGTTACGGTCTGAAAGCCGGGGGCTGAAATGCGGATATGGATATGCGGCGGCCGGGTCAGGTACGCCGCGGGGCGATCCGTTTCAAATCGATAGTGACCCGCTTTGCCGGTAATGATCGCTGCACGATACGCGTCACTGTAGTGACCATCAGGCCCGGCCTGCCAGAATTCGATCAACACCGAAGGGATGGCTGAGCAATCGACTGCCGATTTGACGGTACCTGTCAACAGGTAGCCTTTGCCGATTGTTGAACGGAGTGGCGCTCCGACCCTGTAGAACGGGCCCATTTCATCTTCGGGGGTGGGGCGACATTGGAATTGCGCGGTATCCTGCTGTCCGGCCGTACCGGGAGCAGGATTAAAAGTGAGGGCAAATACGATTGCAAGTATGAACGTAGAATAAATTTGCATGACAGACAGTATAACATCGGCAGGAATGACCTGCCGTTGCGGTAAAAAAAAGGGGGTGGCCGAAGCCACCCCCGAAACAAAAGGAGATTCTATGTCAGATCAAACGGTTTAGTTGCAGACGTCGCTGTGATCATAAGGGACGTTGTCGACGTAGTTCGATGCTTCCGGATCGCACGGGGTCACCAGGCCACGCTCGGGGCGCTCGAAACTGTGGCAGAAGCCGCAACTGATACCAATGGAACCGCCAGCGGTTTTGTTGATGTGGTTGTGCATCCGGCCGTTGTCGCGTGGCAGCTTCTTGTCGCTGTGGCACTGGTTACAAACCTGCTCTTTGGGGCCTTTGAGCTTGTAGCCAAGTGCGTCGAGCTTGTTGTCCGAATCGGTGGAGAAGCTCTGGTGGCACTGGGCGCAATCGATGGTTGTCGCCTGCGGGATGCCGTGATTGAGCAGACCGTAGGTGTCGGTGGTGATCATGCTGTAGGGAGTGCTTGTCGGCAGACCCATGTTGGCAAGACCGCTCTCGATCGAGGTCACCATGTCGCCGGAAAGCTTGAGATACTCAAACGTATCGAGGGCGATCAGCTTGTTGTCGTCGGTCATCGGCTGGTAAGCGGTCTTGTACTTGAAAGAGTACAGCTTGCCGTTGTTGATGTCACCGTTGGGCCGTGAGGTCGGATAGGTGCCTTTGGCGGCATCGTAGGTCAGCGAGGCATCATCGCCGAGCAGATAGTTGTCGCTGGTGCGATCCCAGAACAGCAGTTCGGGAGCCAGGTCGGCCGCCTTGTCGGTGTGCGGGTGGCCGGGGCCGGAGACGCCGTCAGCGGGGCTGCCGTCATGATGGAATTCCCAGTCACGGTGGGTTTCGGTTGCGGTCTTTGCGTACAGGTCGATATGGCACGCCTGGCAGGCGACCCGGCCGATGTGGCGGTCGGCGTCAGTCCGGTTGGCGCCAGCGTCCTGGTGACCGGTGCCGCTGTCCATGCCGGTGTGACACTTGGTGCAGAGGACCTCGGCTGCGTAGTCGGTGGCGCGCAGGTCAGACCCTTTGCCGGTGACCTTGTGATTCACGAAGCTGTGGCAGTCCTGGCAGGCTACATTGGCACTCGCCATGTTCATGTGGACGTCGAAGTTGGAGTCCGTGTTGGCGATCTGAGCCATCGACAGGTCGCCCCGTTTAACGCCGTCACCACCGCCGGCATTGGCGTGGCACTTCAGGCAGCTGGTCCGGGTCGGGGCCGCCGGAGCTTGAACGTAAGAATTGGCCAGATCAATTTCCGCCTGGCTCGTGACCGGTACGCCCATGGATCCATCGCCCAGACGGACGCGGGCCATAGCGTAGTCGGCATTGTGGCACATCAGGCAGTCGATGTTGCTGTTGTCGGCTTGCGGATCGTCCGGGCGCAGGCCGCGACCGACGTGACAGGAACCGCAGACCGGCCAGTCGCCCATGATGTTGATGCAGTAGCTGTTGATCGCATTGGTCAGTTTGCCCTGCTGGATGCCCGGCTGGTTGGTCATGTCCGGCGCGTCGCCGACCCACTTGTAATGCAGAGCGTTGGCCATCTCGTTGAACTGGGTGTTGTGGCAGCTCATGCAGTTTCCGGGGTACTCGTTGTAGAGCAGACCGCTGTGGGGGCTGCTGCAGGCGGGATCGCCAGAGCAGTCGCTGTCGGCACAGTCGGTCGCGCCGTCACAATCGTTATCGGTGCCGTCGGAGCAGTTTTCGGCAACGGGGGTGCAGGTGCTGCAGCCTTCGTCGATCTGGCCGTCGCAGTTGTCATCGATGCCGTTGTCGCAGACTTCTGCAGCGCCGGGGTTGACGCTGGAGAGAACGTCGTCGCAGTCTTCCTGAGCGTAGGTGCAGGAGGCATCGGCCGGGCTACCGTAGCCGTCGCCATCGTTGTCGGTGCAGGTCGGGTCGCCGCAGCCTTCATCAATGACATCGTCGCAGTTGTTGTCAACGCCATCGCAGATTTCGGTTGCATCAGGGTTGATGGCTGCATCGCTGTCGTTGCAGTCGACGTTCGATCTAAAGCCGTCGCCGTCATTGTCAACGGGCTTTCCTGCAAGTGCGCCTGTAGTACTGAGTGCCAGTACCAAAAGCAGGATGCTGATTACAGATAAAATCCTCTTCATGCCTTTTCTGCCTCCTTGATCAGTGTATGTGGCCTGTTGGGCCAGTTAAGGGAAATCCCTCCTGTGAAACTGTCTCTTCGACCGATCGGTATTAGCAATATGCTTGCCCATTATATTTTTTAATAAGAAAGTTGAGTGAAAACGGTGGGTAAGGGGTCGGTTAGAGTTTGTTATTAAGTTTATTCTATGGGTGTTGTGTGGGGAGAAGCCCTTAACTTGGTGGGCAAATACCCCGAACTTGACCCATTGGGTGTGTGGGTTTGGGTGGGTGAAGTTGATTATAAACTTCGAGAAAATATGATTATTTATTGATGCGAATAATTGGATTGTTTTGGCCGCAAAAAAAGAGGGGCGGCCACATGGCCGCCCCTCTGGGAACTACAGGTGTTTCTATACGCTGAGCTTAGTTACACTCAGGATGGTTGAAGGGGATGTTGTCGACAAAGTCACTTGCGTTGGCGTCGCAGGGACCGATACCGCCGCGCTCAGGCTGACGGCTGAAATCGTGGCAGAACAGGCAGTCCATACCGGCACCTTTGTCAACGTGGTTGTGCATCTGGAAGTGATCGCGCTTGAGGTTCTTCTCACTGTGGCACTGTGAACAGACGTCGGTTTTAGCTCCCTTGAGCGCGTAACCCTGTGCGTCGAGCATGCTGGTGACTTCGATGCCCCACTCACTGTTGTTGTGGCACTTCTGGCAGTCAACGCGACCGGCCGGGGCGACACCGTGGTTCAGCAGCTGGTAGGTGTCGGTGGTGACCCAGGTGTAAGGCTCGGTGGTCGGGTAGCCCATGTTGGCCAGACCGGACTCGATCGCTTCAACGGCATCACCGGTTTGTCCCAGGTAGACCAGGGTGTCGAGAGGCAGCAGCTTCTCGCCGTCGATGATCATCGGCTGGTATGCGGTCTTGTACTTGAAGGGATACAGTTTGCCATCGTTCAGGTCGCCGAGCAGGCTGGATGTCGGGTAGGTGTCTGTGGCGGCATTGTAGGTACGGGAACCGTCGTCACCGAGCAGGTAGTTGTCGTTGGTGCGGTTCCAGAAGCGGAACTCAGGCTGCAGGTTGGCAGCTTTGTCTGCATGCGGGTGGCCGGGGCCGAAAACACCGTCAGCCGGGGTGCCGTCATGGTGGTGGGTCCAGTCACGGTGCATTTCGGTGGCGACTTTGGCGAACTCGTCAACGTGGCAGGACTGGCAAGCAACGTGGAGGACGTGGTCGTCGGCATCAGTACGGTTGGCGCCAGCTGCAGCGTGACCACCGCGTGCTTCAAAACCGGTATGGCAGGTGTAGCACTTGATTTCGCTGCCGCGGCTCAGGTCGTCCGTTGGGCGCAGGTCAGAACCGCGGCCGATGGTCTTGTGGTTGGTGAAGACGTGGCACTGTTGACACTGAACGTCAGAAGCGGTGGTGTTCATATGGACATCAAAATCGGCATCGGCGTTGGTGATGGTTTCCATGGAGAGGTCACCACGCTTGACTGCATTGCCGCCACCAGCGTTGGCGTGGCACTTCAGGCAGTTACCGGTCTTCGGTGCGGAGATGTTCTGGGTGTAGCTGTCGAGGATGGCCAGGTCGGCTGCGTCAGGGTTGTCGGCGATAGCAGGTGCCAAGGTTCCGTCGGCGATACGGGTCCGTGCCAGACCGTAATCTTCGTTGTGGCAGGCCAGGCAGTCGATGTTCGCGAGGTTGGCCGCCTGATCATCGGGGCGCAGGCCACGACCAACGTGACATTTGCCGCAGATCTTCCAGTCGCCGACGATATTGATGCAGTAGCTGTTTACAGCGTTGGTCAGCTTACCCTGCAGGGTGCCGGGTGCGTTAACCATGTCGGGAGTATCGCCAACCCACTTGTAGTGCGTCGAGTTGGCCATTTCGTTAAACTGGGTGTCGTGGCAACCCATGCAGTCAGCCGGGTAGTTGTTCCAGGTGTTGCCAGCGTGGGGGTCGGTGCTGCATGCGGGATCAGCCGCGTCGATCAGGCCATTACAGTCGTTGTCGATTCCGTCGTTGCAGATTTCGGACGC
>PKUC01000022.1 GCA_002868865.1 Desulfuromonas sp.
GTTTCCCTATTCGGCCTTGCTCCGGATGGGGTTTACCGAGCTTCCGACGTCACCGCCGGAACTGGTGAGCTCTTACCTCACCCTTTCACCCTTACCTGCTGCGCGGCAGCAGGCGGTCTCCTCTCTGTGGCACTTTCCCTGGGGTCACCCCCGGTCCCCGTTAGGGACCATCCTGTCCTGCGGAGCCCGGACTTTCCTCCCGTCCGCCCGAAAGCGAACCGGCGATCATCTGTCCTTCTTTAACCACAGAATTTAAAATGGATCAGACTTCCGGATCGATATAGAGCAACCGGTTGCAGTGCGGGCAGGTCTGCAGGTCGCTCTGACGATACAGACTGTTGAACTGCTGGGGGGGAAGCTGCATGTTGCACCCCAGGCAGGCCCCGTTGCGGGCCATTGCCACGGCCAGACCAGCGCGCCGTTTGAACAGGTTCTGATACTTGCGCAACAGGCTTGACGGCACATCACCAGCCACCGCGTCGCGCGCGCCCTTACGGGTCGTCAGTTCCTTTTCACTGTCGCTCAGCAGCGCATCCAGCTCACTGCGCCGTGCATCGGCATTCTCGACAAAGGCGCTCAGCTCGGCCTGTTTCTCCTTGCGGTCCCCATCGAGGGTTTCGATCTCCTGCTGTTTATTGAGAACCTGTTCCTCGATCTCCTTATTGGCCTTCTTGGCCAGGTCGATCTCCTTCAGGACAGCGACATACTCCTTCTGGGTCTGAATCTCGGGGAGTCGCGCTTCGACTTTGGTGATATTGTCCTGCTCCTTGAGCAGTTCCTGCTGCAGCTGCGATTCGTCCTTCTGCAGCGTATCCAGATCGAGATCCAACTCCTCGACCATCGCCTCGATCCGCGAAATCTCCTTGTCAAAGCCGACCAGCTCCTGCTGATATCCTGCGCGTGTCGACTCGATCGCAGATACTTCCTGATCGATTTCCTGAAGTTCCCTGAGCAAGTTCATCTTTTCGTGCACGTTCCAGCCTCCCGTTTGCGTGTGTTCACGTATGTGACCAGTGCTCCGTCAGATCAGTTCGAACGGATCCACCTCTGTGTTCATTTCGATAAATTCAACTGGCAGCTGTCGATCATCGGCAGCGACCTGTAATTTTTTGGCCAACCCCGCGACCATCAGGTGCTCGGTGGCAAAATGTCCCGCGTCGACCAGCAGCATCCCTTCTGAGCGAGCGCGCTGCGCGTCATGATATTTGACGTCTCCAGTAACCAAACAATCCGCACCCTGGCGTCGCGCCTCGCCGAACAGCGAAACCCCGCTGCCACCACACACTGCAATCTTCTTCAGCGGTCGGTCGGTCGGGCCAGCCAGTCGCAGCGCGGAGAGCCCCAGACGTTCTTTGATCTGCGCGCTAAATTCAGCAACCGACACCGGCTGCGGCAGCCACCCGATTCGGCCAAGACCAATATCGTGACGTCCATTATTGAGAGGAATCAGGTCGTAGGCCACCTCTTCGTAGGGGTGCGCCTGAATCATCTTGCTGACCGCTTTGCGCAGCAGGTGCTTTGGCAGGATTGTTTCCAGGCGGACCTCCTCCACCGTCTCGGTCGTACCCGGTTGCCCGATAAAGGGATCGGTCCCGGCACCAGGACGGAAGCTTCCGGTCCCGGCGACACGGAAGGAACAGCGATCGTAATCACCGACCTGCCCGGCACCGGCGCCGAACAGGGAGTCCAACACCTTTTCTTCGTGTCCACGAGGGACATAGACCACCAGTTTCAGGAGATCTCCGCCCGCCTGCTCCAGCGGGGTAGCCTGTTGCAGTCCGAGACGTTCGGCCAGCCAGTCATTCAAACCATCGGCCGCGCGATCCAGGTTGGTGTGAGCACTGACCACCGCGATCCCCTGCTGCACCGCCCGGAACAACACTTGACCAGTTTCATCCACAGGGGACAGTCGCTTCAGGGGACGGAAAATCAGCGGGTGATGCGCGATCACCATCTGTGCGCCCATCTGTTCAGCCTGCTGCAGCGCAGCCGCTCCGGGATCGAGGCAGACCAGCACCCTGTTCACCGTGGCGCGGCCATCGCCGACCTGCAGGCCGACGTTATCCCAGTCTTCGGCTAGTGCGGGCGGGTAGAGGCCGTTGATCAGGCCGAGAATATCGTTAACGCGGGTTGTTTTTTTTGCACTCATGAGAGTTCCGGAGGGCAAAAAGAAAGAGTGCATCCGGTTACTCCGGTGCACTCTCGATTGATCTGGTCTTTCCCCTGGTTTTGTCGGGTGTTCTTTCCGTCCCGGTCCCCCCCCGGGGTTGTTCGTAAACTGCGGCGACAATTCTCGAAGTTCAAAGCATCCTGCTCACAATATGTACGTTCAAAACAAAAATCCGGCGGTCAGATCCTGAACAGGACCAACCGCGATACAACAGAATTTCAGATCGTATAATCCTACTATTTTAATGTCAAGAAATTTGTTGCCAACAGCGTTCAAGCACCTGATCGTTAGTTGGGCAGCAGCAGACCCAACAATGGAGCGATATCACCAACAAACCCTCTGGCTATCTGTCCGGCCTGACCGGGATCGTCAAACACCGGTACCGCAACCCGGATGAAAGCGGTGTCCCGTCGTCCATGCAGAAAGGCACCGACGACCTCCCGCAGCTTGAGGGCATACTCATCGGTGATGACTTCACCGCGGGACAGATACCAGTACAGAAAAATCTCCCGCTGCGGCCCATTCTGATAAAGCGCCTGGACCAGAGGCATCGGTCCATCGGCGGTCTTCACCGTTACCAGATCGCGCTGCAGTTCGTTCCAGCCGCTGCCCGGCAGACAATGTTTCGGCGAATGCACCGGGCCGCTGTCCGGACCGCCGTCGTGATAACCGACATACAGCGACACCCGCTGCCCCTGCGCGTCCCGATAGCTGCGCGCCAGATAATCGGTGGGCCGCAACGTCGCGACAATCGCCGCATCAAACCGCGTGTCCCGGTTCGCCGTCCAGCCGGAAAACGCTTTTGGCAACGAGTTCAGGGGTTGATCCAGGGGACGGGGCGACAACTCGTGACCATGGACAAACCAGATGGCCACAATCAGCAGACCGCACAGAAGCGCATAACGATAACGCACAATCATGCGCCAACCCTCCGCAGCAGAGCACTCACCAGACCGAGCAGGATAAACGCCATCAAAAACACTGCCAATCCTGCGAATTCATGAAAAAAGCCTTCCGCAGCAGCCGCTCCATAGTGCTGTGCCAGCAAACCGGTCACAATCACCCGAAACATATTGGAGACGATGGCAATCGGCAACGCCGCAGCAATCACCAGCAGCCGTTGCCACGCCACCCGGTGCGACAGAAACGCCAGCGCCACAGCCAGCGCAATCAGAGACAACAGTGAACGCAGACCGCTGCAGGCGTCAGCCACCTCCAGCACCACCTGGGGAAACTGAATGATGTTCCCCTCGCGCCAGACGATAACGCCCATCAGCTTCAGGCCCAGGACCGAATATTTGGCCACAAGCAACTTCAGTGGAAACGCCAACGTGTCATACAGGATGTACGGCAACGGCACCATAAAAAACAGATACCCCACCGGTAGCGACACCTGCCGCAACACCGCCCATCCGAACAGATACAGAACGGTCCCCGCTAGCAGCATCACCAGCGACGAGCGCATGGTGAACAGCTCCACAGCAGCACTGCCCACAGCCAGTTGGCACAGTGCCAGCAGCACAACTACAAAACCCCACGCACTCGGTCTGATGCTCACCGAACGCAGCGCATCACGGCTTTGCCACAAAAACCAGCCAGAGATCAGCGGGACAATAAATCCATGCGAATAGTTGGGATCATCGTTCCACTGTGCCACCATGGGAGGAACAACCGACGCATAGAGTACGCACAGCAGCACCAACACAACAGCCAGTGGCCACAAAATCACACGACTTGTAGATGGTTCCTGTAGACTCCTCATAATGTTGCTTATCCATCCATTTTCTTTGAGCCCGCACATGTCCTAAGAAACCCACGCCCCTCCCGCAAATTCTACCACATCCCCTCCAACACACAAAAAAAACCAGCAAATCCAAAGATATGCTGGTTTTTTATTGTTTTATGGTGGGCCCACCAGGACTCGAACCTGGGACCGACCGGTTATGAGCCGGTGGCTCTAACCAACTGAGCTATAGGCCCGCGCACCAATCGCGGATAATGGTAAATTTGAAAAACCCTGTCAAGCAGAAAAACGTCGTCCCCCCACCGCTACACGCTTCTTCTTTAAGGCCTACTGCTCGCCCTGAACAAAACCACGCAGCCGCTTGGCCCGACTGGGATGACGCAGCTTGCGCAGCGCCTTGGCCTCGATCTGACGGATCCGCTCGCGGGTGACATTGAAATCCTGTCCGACTTCTTCGAGGGTATGATCCGACTTTTCACCGATGCCAAAACGCATCCGCAGGACCTTCTCTTCGCGCGGGGTCAGCGAAGACAGCACCCGAGAGGTCTGGTCCGAGAGGTTCCCCTTGATGACCGCCTCCAGAGGAGAAACGACCCCCTTGTCTTCGATGAAATCTCCCAACGAAGAGTCTTCTTCTTCGCCGATCGGGGTTTCGAGGCTGATCGGTTCCTTGGCGATCTTCAGCACCCGGCGGACCTTGTCGAGGGGCAGGTCCATCCGCTCGGCGATCTCTTCGGGAATCGGCTCACGCCCGAGCTCCTGCACCAGTTGACGAGAAGTACGGATCAGCTTGTTGATGGTCTCGATCATATGGACCGGAATGCGGATCGTCCGGGCCTGATCAGCAATCGCGCGGGTAATGGCCTGACGGATCCACCAAGTCGCGTAGGTCGAGAACTTGTAACCACGCTGATATTCAAACTTGTCCACCGCCTTCATCAGACCGATGTTCCCTTCCTGAATCAGATCGAGGAACTGCAGGCCGCGATTGGTGTATTTTTTCGCAATAGAGACGACCAGGCGCAGATTGGCTTCGACCAGTTCGGACTTGGCCCGTTTGGCGCGCCACTCACCCTTGTGAACCTCCTTGAGATATTCGAGCAGCTCTTCTGGCTCAAAACCGGATTCTTCCTTAACCCGCTTGAATTTACGCTTGGCCGCCTTGAGTCGCTTTTCGACGGTCAGCAGAATCTCGCCATCCACTCCCAACTCTTCTGCAACAGCGCACGCTTCGCCGTCATCCTTACGCATCCGTCGCAGCAGGCTGCGAATGTCGGCATAGGGGCGACCGATCTGCTTTTCGCAGGCTTCGATCTCGCTTTTACCCTTGCGTACCTGCTCACCCATCTCCTTGAGCCGATCAACAATCTTCGCCACCTGAAAGTCTTTCAGCTTCACCTGATGCAGCAGCCCGGTTATTTTTTCGAGCGCCGCGCTCTGCTCTTTTTCCAGTTTCTGACGCTTCTTGGCGGCCGGCTCAGCGGCCAGCTCTTCACACACCGCACGGATCTGCTCGTCGACAGGGCGCAGCTCTTCCAGCAGCAGAAGCAGACGCTCCCGCTGTTTTTCCTCGGCCTCGCCGCCTTCCTCATCGTCATACTCGCGGGTAATATCCGAAACATTGACCGACGACTTTCCGAGTTTTTCCAACAGCGCGAGAACCTCCCTGAACGCGATCGGGGTCCGCATCACCACCTTGGTGACCTGAGCTTCGCCCTCTTCGATCCGCTTGGCGATCTCAACCTCGCCCTCGCGAGTCAACAGCGCAACCTGCCCCATCTCGCGCAGGTACATGCGCACCGGATCGCTGGTTCGTCCCAGCGCGCCCGCTTCCAACTCGACCTCGGACTCGTCATTGTCGCCCTGGCTGTCATCGCTCTGATCGCTCTCGTTGTCCTTCAACGAAAGCCCTTTCGCTTCGGAATCGACGATCTCGATGTCCATCTCGCCGAACATAGCCATGACATCTTCAAGCTGTTCGGAGGAGACCATACTCGCAGGCAGGGTATCGTTAACCTCTTCATAGGTCAGGAATCCTTTCTCCTTACCCATGTCGATCAGCTGCTGAACTTCTTCCTGGTTGACTTTTTTCGCCATCACTTCCCCTTTTGGACGGTTCCGTCGCCGGAACGACATACACTCTATCTTTTTAGTTTAACTGCTTCTTCTTGTGAGTAAACTCTTGCATCAATTCTATCTGTCGATCACCACTTGCAGCAGCGATCAGACTGGGCAGTTCCGCCAGGCGCTGCCGGAGCTGCTCACGTTCCACTGCACGTCGGCAATCTTGTAATTGCTTCTCATAGGTCTCGGCAAACGCGTCTGTATCGATCTGCAGCAACTCGGACAGGAGCGGCTGATAAACGTTGTCGAGCGACTTGAGATGAAACGCTTCCTCTCCGGTGGACACCCCATCGAGACGCTGAAGTATCTGCTCGACAAGGGTCCGCGCCGCGGGACGGACAAAAAACAGCTCGACCCCCTGCTCGGCCACCTGCCGCCGGGCGTCCGGCACCAGAAGGATCAACCCCAGCAGAGTCTTCTCGGTACGGCCCCAAACCATCTGCGGTTCTGCTTCCGGCTCCGGCTCCACAAAGCGCTCGTACGGTTCTTCGGGCAGCGGATAATCGTAAGGCTCGGGCGCTACGGCCATTTGCCGGGGCGGTTCGACCGGCGGCGCTGCGATTTTTTCCGCATCACGGGCGTTTTGCAGTTTCTGCTGCAGAAGATCGAGGGCAATCCCCGTTTTTTCAGCCAACTGCTTGACGTAAAGGTCCTGCTCCAGCTCACTCGACAGTGCGGCGAGGGTCCGCAGCACGTCTTCTGCAGCGCGCACCCTGGCCTCGATACTATTATCCGCCGATGCCAGGGACTCGTCCATAAACAGCTCGAGGGCCGGACGGGCCTGAGCCATCCGCTGCCGAAAAGCATCAACCCCTTCACGCCCCAGAAACGAATCGGGGTCATCCCCTGCGGGGAGATCGACGACAACGGCCGGCAGCCCTTCGGCCTGCAGGGTCTCCATAGCGCGGAATGTTGCTTTGCGGCCCGCAGCATCCTGATCGAACAGCAACAGCACCCGCTGCGCATAGCGCTTGAGGAGTCGGGCATGCTCGGCGGTCAGCGCGGTGCCGCAGGTGGCAACCGCATTGCCAACCCCGGCGCGTTCGAGGCTGAGCTGATCGAAATAGCCTTCGACGAGGACCGCCTCTCCACTGCGACGCATCGCCTGACGGGCCTGATAGAGGCCGAATAGCACCTTTCCTTTGTGGTAGACCGGCGACTCCGGTGAGTTGATGTATTTGGGCTTGTCATCGCCCAGAATCCGTCCGCCGAAGGCGACCACCCGCCCGGCCAGATCAAACACCGGAAAGATCAAACGTCGGCGAAACAGATCGTAATCACTGCGCCCATCCTTGCCGGGCCGGATCAACCCGAGGGCGCGTGCGTCTTCCGGCTGCACACCTTCGTCTCGCAGAAACCCCGTCAGCTTGTCCCAGCCATCCGGCGCAAAACCGAGCTGATACTCCGTCGCACTGTTCCGGCCGTAACCACGGCGCTTGAGATAGTGTCGCCCTGGCTCTCCTGCTGGCTCATCCATCAGCAGACGATGAAAATAGGCCGCCGCGACCTCATTGACCCTCAGCAGCCGTTCCTTCGTTTTGATCCGTTGTTCTTCAGCGGGCGACAGGCTGCGCTCCAGAAGCTCAACACCGCAGCGCTCCGCCAGACGCCGGACCGCATCGGGAAAAGCCAGCCCCTCCATCTTCATCAGAAACGAAAAGGCATCCCCACCGACACCGCAGCCGAAGCAGTGAAAGAACTGACGGGCCGCATTGACGCTGAACGACGGGCTCTTTTCAGAATGAAACGGGCACAGCCCCGAATGATTTGCGCCGCTGCGTTTGAGGGTCACGTAGCTGGACACCAGCGCAACGATATCGGTCCGCTCGCGCACCTCGTGAATCTTGTCGTCAGCGATCTGCCCGGTCATCGTCCTCCCAGTTCAGCAATAGTGACATTCTCCCCACCCTGTTCGGCGGGCGCCGCATAAAACGCGCTGACCGCCCTGTGCCCGGCCAGATATTCGCGCACCGTGCGGCGCAGAATCCCTTCACCGCTGCCGTGCACAATTTCGACCTGTGCCAGATTGCCGAGCAGAGCATCATCAATAAATCGTTCGAGGTTCGACAGAGCATCGTCGGCGCGCTGTCCAACCAGCATCAACCGCTCTCTCAGCAGGCGCTCGGTGGTCGCCACGGGCCGGCTGAGGGTCGCGTTTTTGGGGCTGGCCGAAGCAAAACGGCGCGGCACAAACTGCTCCAGCGCTTTGAGTGGCTGACGCAGACGCTTGCCAGCAACGCGCAATTCAACATCCTTGCCGACGACCTGCTCCACCTGCGCTTCAACACCGAGGGCGGTGACCCGCACAAGCTCACCCTGCTGCAGGTCCTGGGGCACAGGCCCCTGACGTTTGTGGCGGGGCTGGAACCGCTTGAGCTCCTCACGCAGTTGTTTCAATTCCTGGCGCGGCTCGCCCTGGGGCTGCTGCGAATGCTGCTTGTGCAGATGCTTCAGGCGCTTTTCGGTGGCCATCAACAGCTGCTGTCCCTGCTGGACGGCTCGTGCCGTGATTTCACGCTTCTGTTTTTTCAGCGCCTGCAACTGTTCATAGCGACGTTGTTGGTGCCGAGCCGCCGCTTCCCGCTCACGGACCACTTCTTCTAACTCCTGCGCGGCTTGCTGGCGTTGTCGGTTAAGCTGATAAATCAACTCGGCGCTGTCCTGTGCCCGCTCACCCAGGTATTCTTCCGCGTCACGCAGGACCTGATCGGGCAGGCCGAGTCGACGCGCCGTGTGCAGAGCACTGCTCGCTCCCGGCAATCCATAGTGCAACCGATAGCGGGGCGCCAGGGTTTCGGGGTCAAAATCGACTGCGGCACTCTCGACGCCGTCCTGACGCTGAGCATAAGCCTTGATCTGTCCCAGATGTGTGGTCAGCAGGACCTTCGCCCCCTGATTGCGGAGCCGATCGAGAACCGCCAGCGCCAACGCCGCACCTTCCGCAGGATCGGTACCGGTCCCGGCCTCATCGAGGAGCACCAGCGTGTCCGGACCGGCCACGGCGAGAATTTCACGCATCCGCACCAGATGACCGGAGAAGGTCGACAAGCTGTCAGCGATACTCTGCTCGTCACCGATATCGGCAAACAGCTGTGCGAACAGATGCACCCGGCTGTCGGGACGACAGGGAATATGCAGGCCGCAGCGCAGCATCAGCATCAGCAGGCCGAGGGTTTTCAGCGCCACCGACTTGCCGCCGGTGTTCGGACCACTGATCACCAGCGCCTGATTCGATTCACCCAGCAGTAGATCGATCGGAACCGCGCGGTCCGGATCAAAACCACCGTCACTGTCCCACATCAACAGCGGGTGCCGCGCCTGACGCAGCTCAATTTCGAATGTCTCGACCAGTTCGGGACAACACCCAGAATAGCTCCGCGCCAAACGGCCGGCGGCAAAACGCAGATCGACACGCGCCAGAACAGCCTGGTTGCCCGCAAGAATCGGCGAAACCTGTCGCACCTGATCGGCGAGGATCAGCAGAATGCGGCGTTCTTCGCGATTTTCTTCCCGCTGCAGGGCCTGAATGCGATTATTGCCCTCCAGAATCGCTGCAGGCTCGACATAGAGGGTCTGTCCGCTGGATGATTCATCCTGTACAAACCCCTTAATTCGGCCTCGGTAATCCGCCTTAAGCGGCACCACATAGCGGCCGTTACGCACCGTCACCAACCGATCTTGAAAGCAAGCCGCGAGCTGATCGTTGGACAGCATCTGCTCCAGCTGCTGTTTAACACGGCTGCGTTGCTGACGCAGGCCTCTGCGGATCGATGCCAGTTCGGACGACGCGCTGTCGAGCAGCTCGCCACGTTTTCCGATGGCCCGTGACAGGTCCCGGGACAGATCCGGCAGACCGTCCAACTGTTGAGACAGCGTTGTCAGGTGGATCAGACCAGGCCGTTGCATCAACCATTGGCGACAGTCTCGCGTCACCGCCAGAGTCGCGGCGATATTCAGAAGCTGTTCACCGCTTAAAAAGCTGCCGTCGGCCTGCACCTGCGCCAACAACGGTGCCAGATCTCTGTTATCCCCCAGCGACGGGGCGCCGCCGTCATCCAGTGCGGTAACCGCTTCACCCACCTCTGCGAGCGCCAGCTCGATGGCAGCGCGCTCACCCATCGGTGTCAAGGCTTCTGCGGCCTGATACCCCGGCGGTGACATCGTCTGTCCAGCCAGATAAGACCGCAACAGAGAAAATTCAAAAAGGTCCAACGTCTCCGGACGACAGAACATCAGCGCTTCGCCAGATCTCGGCTGGTGGCAAAAATCGATTGCCCGAGGATCGCAAACGGCGGCGCCAGCTCAGAGCCGCGCACCGCTTTCTGTATACTGCCGGGAACCGCTGCGTTACTTAGCGCGAATAAAATCAGCGACAACAGCACCACCCCTTGCAGCACTCCGAACAGCGCACCTGCAACACGATTCACTCCGCCGAGAAACACCAGCTTGAGGAATCGATTCAAGACATAGCCGAGCACACTGAAAACCAGCATGGTCGCGAGAAAAACAAGTAAAAACGCCAGAGAGACACAGAGTTGAGAAGGCCAGCGAAAAGCATCCAGAATCCACTGCGCCAACGGCACGTGGAGATAAAAGGCCAGCAGCCCGCCGCACACCAATCCGAGCAGCGAACAAACCTCTTTCAACAGTCCGCGCAGCACCCCCTTGACGACAAAAAGGCCGAGAATCACCAGAATAAGGATATCGACAAGATTCAAAGCCACTCCACCGGGTGCTCAGCCCGCAAGCATCTCCTTGACCAACCGGCTGACCAGCTTGCCGTCGGCAGCCCCCTTCGTCCGCGCCATGACCTGGGGCATCACCTTGCCCATATCGCGCGGAGAGGTCGCACCGGTTTCGGTCATCACCGTCGCAATCAACTGACGCAACTCATCTTCACTGAGCTGTGCCGGCAGATAGGTCTGCAGTACCGCCAGTTCAGCATCTTCTTTATCGGCCAGCTCAGGGCGTTGATTTTCACGATACATCTGCGCCGCTTCACGACGCTGCTTGACCTGGGTGCTGATCACGGCGATCACAGCTTCATCGTCCAGCGCCGCCCCCAATTCGATCTCTTTATTCTTGACCGCACTCCGCAGTTGGCGGATAGTGCCGAGACGCAGGGTCTCCTTGGCCTTCATCGCCTCTTTCATATCCGCAGAAATCTGCTCCAATAAACTCATGTCGCCTCACTTGATCCGGGGGATCCGGCCGCAGCAAAATCACCTTCTTCACATTTAAAACAATTTGTTAGAATACGTGCGAGACACACGTTACGCAATAAAAATCTTGCTTTTATCAAAAAAAAAGAAGGCGCCCGACCGGAACACCTTCTTTACCCTGACAACAGGAGGAGACATCTACGCCCTCCGCTACTTGTTGCGGCTCGCCTTTTCCTCGATGCCGGACATCCCGAACCGGCGACGCAGCTCAGCGTACACCTGTTCTGGCGGAATATCGTAGTAACCGAGCAGCACTACCACGTGAAAAAACAGGTCCGCAACCTCATAAACCAGCTCGTCCCTGTCGCCCCCCTTACCGGCGACGGCGGTCTCTGTGGCCTCTTCTCCGATCTTGCTGAGAATTTTATCCAGTCCCTTGTCGAACAGCGACTTGACGTACGACTGTTCACCGTCAGCCATCGCCTTGCGCTCTAGAACAATCTGATAGACCGCCGCTAAAATATCGTCGTTCGCCTTAACCGCATCAACCATAATCTGCTCCATTTAAATCCGTGCCGGGACGCCGTGCTGTCTGAGATAGTCCTTGCATTCTGCGATGGTGTATTCTTTGAAATGGAAAATCGAAGCCGCCAGCGCTGCAGATGCACCACCTTCGACCAGCCCCTCACGGATATGTTCCAGGTTGCCGACTCCGCCGGAGGCAATGACCGGCACATCGACCGCATCGCTGACCGCGCGGGTCAGCTCGATGTCGTAGCCCGCCTTGGTGCCGTCACCGTCCATCGAGGTCAGTAGGATCTCGCCACTGCCGTACGCAACCATCTTCTTCGCCCATTCGACAACGTCGATACCGGTCGGCTTGCGACCGCCGTGGGTGTAAACCTCCCAGCGCAGCGGGTCGGAATCGGGCACCCGGCGCGCGTCGATGGCCACAACCGTGCACTGACTGCCGAACCGTTCGGCTGCCTCCTTGACGAACTCCGGATTGAATACCGCCGCAGTATTGATCGACACCTTGTCTGCACCGGCGTTGAGCATCTTGCGGATATCATCGCAGCTGCGGATGCAGCCACCGACCGTCAACGGCATAAAGACCCGCTCAGCAGTCTGACGCACTACCTCGACGATGGTATCGCGCTCATCACTTGAGGCGGTGATATCCAAGAAGGTCAGCTCATCGGCGCCCTGCGCGCAGTAAGCTTCGGCCGCTTCGACCGGATCCCCGGCGTCGCGCAGACCGACAAAATTGACCCCCTTGACGACACGACCGTCCTTGACATCGAGACAGGGGATGATCCGTTTTGTCAGCATGCTACTTGATCTCCCCTTTGGTCAGCGCCACCGCCTCGCGCAGATCGATAGCGCCGGAGTAGATTGCCTTGCCAGTGATCACCCCGGTAACACCCGAGGCTTCGATCGCCATCAGTCGGCGGATATCGTCGAGAGTCGACAGACCACCGGAGGCGATCACCGGAATGTTGATCGACTCGGCCAAGTCCTTGGTCGCTTCGATGTTCGGCCCCTGCATCATACCGTCGCGAGCAATATCGGTATAGATGATCGCTTCGACGCCGAACCCTTCCATCTCTTTGGCCATCTCTGTCGCTTTTTTCTCGGTGACATCGGCCCAGCCACGTACCGCCACCAGGCCCTCCCGGGCATCGATACCAACAACGATCTGACCCGGAAATTTCTTGCAGGCATCCTCAACCAGCGCCGGATTCTCCTTGGCGATGGTGCCAAGAATCACCCGGTCGATACCGAGCTCGAGGTAACCTTCGATGGTCTGCATATCGCGGATACCTCCCCCCAGCTCGGAGGGGATATCGATCGCTTCGACAATCGACCGGATCGCCTCCTTGTTTTTCGGGATACCGGCGAAGGCGCCGTCGAGATCGACGATATGGAGCAACTCGCCCCCTTGCTCCTGCCAGATGCGCGCCTGCTCGCCAGGATTATCATTGTAGACAGTGTCTTTATCCATCAGACCCTGTTCAAGCCGGACGCACTTACCTTCTTTAAGATCGATTGCAGGTAGAATGATCATCTAGAGTTCTCCGAAATTTTTAAAAATCTGCAGGCCGACATCCTGACTCTTCTCCGGATGAAACTGGGTCGCCATGATATTGTCGCGCCACAGCGAAGCACAGAATTCAACCTCACCGTAGCGGCAAGTCGCGGCGACATCGTCAGCGTTCTCTGCAGCACAATAGTAGGAATGGACAAAGTAGACAAAGCTGCCATCCTCAACCCCGTTAAAGATCGGCGACTCTTTCTTCAGACGGATGTTGTTCCAGCCCATGTGCGGCACCTTGAGACGCTCACCGCCCTCGATCATGCCGGACGGAAAACGAACGACCTTACCCGGAACCAGGCCAAGCCCCTCATGCACACCGAACTCCTCGCTCTGTTCGAACAGCATCTGCATACCGACGCAGATGCCGAGCAGCGGCTTGCCCGCCCCTACGTGCTCCAACAGCGGTTTGACAAAACCACCCCTGCGCAGACCGTCGATGCAATCGCGGAAGGCCCCAACCCCCGGAAGCACAACCTTGTCGGCCGAGGCGATATCTTCAGGCCTGGCGCTGACGTTCGCTGCGAAGCCCAGTTTTTCAAAGGCTTTTTCGACGCTGCGCAGGTTGCCCACTTCATAATCGATTATGTTAATCATTTTTCTACTCAAGCTTTCCTTTGGTCGACATCACCCCTTGAATCCGGGGGTCGAGAGCGGTCGCCTCGTCGAGGGCGCGGCCAAAGGCCTTGAAAATCCCCTCGATGATGTGGTGCAGATTATCACCGTAGGCCAGATTGACATGGATATTCGCCCCGGAATGGTTACAGAAGGCGACGAAGAACTCCTCAACCAACTCCGTATCAAAATCACCGACCTTGGCCTTGGTCAGATCGACATTAAACACCAGAAACGGGCGGCCCGAAAAGTCGATCACCACCGAAGCGAGCGCTTCATGCATCGGCATGGTCTCACGACCAAAACGGCGCACCCCGGACTTATCACCGAGAGCTTGCCTGAAAGCTTCTCCGAGGACGATACCGATATCCTCCACCGTGTGGTGGTCATCGATCTCGGTATCCCCGGTCGCCCGCACGGTCAGGTCGAAAAAACCGTGCCGCGCCACAGCGGAGAGCATGTGATTGAAAAAAGGGACCGGTGTTTCCAGGTGATGCTGGCCGGAACCGTCCAGATTCAGTTCGATCCCGATGTTGGTTTCCTTGGTTTCGCGGTCGATTTTTGAGGTACGTGCCATCTGCAATCTCCCTGTTATTTCTTCAAACGGATCGACACCGATTTGGCGTGCGCTTCCAGCCCTTCCAGTTCGGCGATATGCACGATCTCGCTACCGAGGCGCTGCAGACCGGCTTGCGAGAAGGAGACGATACTCGATTTTTTGACAAAATCATCCAGCGACAGCGGCGAAAAAAAGCGGGCGGTGCCCCCGGTCGGCAGGGTGTGGTTCGGCCCGGCCAGATAATCGCCGGCGGCCTCCGGAGTGTGGTGTCCCATAAAGATCGCCCCGGCATGTTTGATCTGCGGCAGAATCTCGAAGGGATTATCAACCGCTAACTCCAGATGCTCCGGTGCAATCCGGTTGGAAAAGGCGATCGCCTCGTCCAGATCTTTGGCCAGGATGATCGCGCCGTAATCGTCGATCGACGTACGCGCGATCCTTTCCCGGCTCAGCGTGGCAAGCTGCTTTTCAACTTCGATTTGAACAGCAGTTGCCATTTTATCGCAACTGGTCACCAGCACCGCAGAGGCCAGTTCGTCGTGCTCGGCCTGCGACAGCAGATCGGCGGCGATGTGCGCAGCGTTGCCACTGCCGTCGTTGATCACCAGGATCTCGCTGGGACCGGCGATCATATCGATATCAACCTGACCAAAGACCAACTGCTTGGCGGTGGCAACGTAGATGTTCCCCGGCCCGGTAATCTTGTCGACCCGTGGCACGCTCTCGGTGCCGTACGCCAGGGCGGCAACCGCCTGCGCTCCGCCGATCTTGAAAATGCGATCAACGCCGGAGAGCTTCGCTGCGGCGAGCACATGGGGATTGACCTCACCGTTCGGCATCGGCACCACCATGATCACCTCTTCGACCCCGGCGACCTTGGCCGGCACTGCGTTCATCAGGACCGATGAGGGATAGGTCGCTTTGCCTCCCGGGACATAGATACCGACCCGGTCGAGGGGCCGCACCATCTGTCCGACCAGCACATCGCTCTCGTCGGTGGAGATCCAGGTTTCCTGTTTCTGCTTGGCGTGATAATCGGCGATCCGATCGGCCGCCAGCTGCAGTGCCATCAGTGACTCTGCCGAGACCTGAGTCATCGCGGTCTCGATCTCCGCTGTGGTCACTTCGAGAGAATCGACATCCAGCTCCAGCCGATCAAATCGGGCAGTCAGCTCAAACAGCGCGGCGTCGCCCCGCTCTCGCACATCAGCGATAATCGCCTTGACCGTCTCTTCGATACCTGCGGGCACCTCTTCAGCCCGCTGTTCTATGCGACGGAATTCAGCACCAAAATCGGAATCGGAAAAGTTCAGAATACGCATCATTGTTCTTCATATCCTCACAGTGACTACTGGGAGATTTTAACCTCATCACCGATCAGCGGCTCCAGCCCGTCGATAATCTCGCTGATCCGCTTATGCTTGGTTTTCAAACTGGCGCGATTGACAATCAGGCGGCTGGTGATCTCGGCAATGGTTTCAACCTCGACCATGCCGTTCGCTTTCAGAGTGCCGCCGGTGGAGACCAGGTCAACGATCCTTTCGGAGAGTCCGACCAACGGGGCCAATTCGATCGAGCCGTAGAGCTTGATCAGCTCGACCTGAATCCCCTTGGCGGCAAAGTAGCGTTCCGTGACATTAGGATACTTGGTTGCGACACGGATGTTCGACCAGTTGGCGGGATCGTCGTCGGCCTGCAGCTCTTTCGGCTCGGCAACCGCCAGACGACAATAGCCGAATTTGAGATCGAGCGGCTCATAGAGGTCTTTGCCCTGCTCCAATAAAGTATCCTTGCCGACCACGCCGATATCGGCACAACCGTACTCGACATAGGTTGGCACGTCGGTGGCACGCACCGCCATAAAGCGGTACTTCTGCTCCCTGTTCTCAAAGACCAGTTTGCGGGTGCCCTTCTCGTCCATCTCCGGGCAGGTGATGCCGATCTTACCGAACAGCTCCATCGAATCCTGCATGATCCGCCCTTTCGGCAGGGCGAAGGTAATCCAATCGTTCATTACGACTCCTGTTCGCGCCAGATGTTCGCACCGAGCGCTGCCAGTTTTTTTTCGATCTTTTCGTACCCGCGATCGAGGTGATAAATCCGTGACACCTCGGTCGTATTCTCTGCGGCCAGACCGGCCAGAATCAGCGACGCGCTGGCGCGCAGGTCGGTGGCCATGACCGGCGCGCCGGTCATCTGCTCAACGCCGCGGATCACCGCGCTGTTGCCATCAATCAGGATCTCAGCGCCCATCCGCTGCAATTCACAGACGTGCATAAAGCGGTTTTCAAAGACCGTCTCCGAAATCCGGCTGGATCCTTCCGCCCTGGTCATCAGCGCCATAAACTGCGCCTGCATATCGGTGGGAAACCCGGGAAAGACACTGGTACGGATATCGACCGCCCGCAGCGTCTGCGGACCGATCACCCGTAGACCGTCGTCTTCTTCTTCGATGGAGACACCCGCCTCGACCAGCTTGCTGATCAATGCTTCCTGATGCGCGCGCACGGCCCCCCGGATCAGAACATTCCCCCCGGTGACCGCCGCAGCGACCATAAAAGTCCCAGCCTCGATGCGGTCGGAGATCACATCACAGCTGAGCGGCTGCAGGCGTTCAACACCCTGGATATGGATCACCGCAGTACCGGCACCCTCGATCCTGGCCCCCATGCTGTTGAGGGCCTCGGACAGCTGGACAATCTCCGGCTCGCGGGCGGCATTTTCCAGCACGGTCTCGCCTTCGGCCAGCGCCGCCGCCATCAACAGGTTTTCGGTACCGCCAACGGTCGGCATATCGAAGTTGATCTTCGCCCCAACCAGCTTGTCGGCTCTGGCTTCAACGTAGCCGTGATCGAGGGTAATTTCGGCGCCGAGCGCTTCAAAGCCCTTGAGGTGCTGATCAATCGGCCGGGCACCGATGGCGCAGCCACCGGGCAGCGACACCCGGGCATGACCAAAACGGGCCAGCAGCGGCCCCAGCACCAGCACCGAAGCGCGCATGGTCTTGACCAGATCGTAGGAAGCTTCGATACTTTCAATCCGGTGAGCATCGACCCGCACGCAACCTTCAACGCGGCTGGCATCGGCACCCAATTCACAGAGCAGCTTGACGGCGGTGTTGATATCGCGCAGATCGGGAACATTACAGATCGTGCTCTGCCCTTCGGCCAGCAGGGTCGCAAACAGCAGCGGCAACGCTGAGTTTTTTGCGCCGCTGATCTGCACTTCGCCGCTGAGCGGCATCCCACCTTTGATAACAATTTTGTCCAATGAATCCTGCTTTCTATCTCTTGCAGCCGCCAACCACACGGGGTTGCCCGGCATAATCATCACGCACAAAAACATCCTGCAGACCGGCAGTTGTAAACAGTTCTGAAACCGCCTGCGCCTGCCGGTATCCGATCTCGACCAGCAACCAGCCCCCCGACGTGAGGCGGTCCTGCGCCTGCCCGGTCAGTTTGTGATAACAGTCGAGACCGCTATCGGCAGCCAACAACGCGGCTTTCGGTTCAAAGCAGCACACCTCCGGCATCAGCTCATCCCACTCAGCCTGGGCGATATAGGGAGGGTTGGAAACGATCAGATCATACTGCTGCTGCGGCAATTGGGCAAGATCTGCCTGAACAAAGCGGATCTGCTCGGCGACACGGTTTTTCTCGGCATTGCGGATCGCAATATCGAGAGCGTCCTGTGAAATATCGAGAGCAGTAATTTGCCATCCTGCCAACTCGCTGGCCAGACTAACCGCGATCGCACCACTACCGGTACCGACATCAAGCAAGCTTTGACCTTGATCTGCCCGGTTGAGGGCTTCTTCGACCAAAATTTCAGTGTCACCACGGGGAATCAGCACTGCCGGAGTGACCTCAAAGGGCAGCGACCAGAACTCAGCCTGACCGATCAGGTACTGTAACGGCTCACGCTGACCGCGCCGCTTGACCAGTGGACGGATCGCATCGAGTTCGGCGTTGTCCAACGGCCGCTCGAAATCGAGATAGAGTCCGACCCGATCCAGCTCCAGTACGTGTGCCAGTAGCAGTTCGGCGTTCAGGCGCGGATTGTCGATCTCTTTTGAGGAAAAATACTCGGTGGTCCAGCGCAAAAGCTTGAGCAGAGTCCAGACGTCAGCCACCCGCCATTACCCTTCTTGCTGTTGGCTCATCTGAGCCGCCTGCTGGTCGGTAATCAACGCCTCGATCACTTCGTCAACGTCGCCCTGCATAATGGAATCAAGCTTGTAAAGGGTCAGGCCGATGCGATGATCTGTACAACGCCCTTGGGGGTAGTTGTAGGTACGAATCCTCTCGCTGCGATCACCGCTGCCAACCTGATTCTTGCGGTCGGCGGCCATAGCAGCGTTCTGCTCGGCCTGCATCTGATCATAGATGCGCGATTTCAGAACCTTGAGCGCCTTGGCCTTGTTCTTGTGTTGTGACGATTCATCCTGACAGGCAACCACCACCCCAGTGGGGATATGGGTCAGCCGGACCGCAGATTCCGTTTTGTTGACGTGCTGACCACCGGCGCCGGATGCGCGATACAGATCGATACGCAGATCGGCGGTCTTGATCTCGATGTCGACGTCCTCGGCTTCCGGCAAAACAGCTACGGTGCAGGCCGAGGTGTGAATGCGGCCTTGAGTCTCGGTATCCGGGACCCGCTGCACGCGATGAGTGCCGCTTTCAAACTTAAGACGGGAGTAGACCCGCTCGCCGCTGATCATGGCAACAACTTCTTTAAATCCGCCACCGTCGGTTTCTGAGGCGCTCATCATCTCCACCTTCCAACGGTTGCGATCGGCATAACGGGAGTACATGCGAAACAGATCGGCGGCAAACAAAGCGGCTTCATCACCACCGGTCCCGGCACGAATTTCGAGGATGATGTTTTTATCGTCGTTGGGATCTTTCGGCAGCATCAACACCTTGAGCTGATCTTCCAAACGGGCCTGCTCTGCTTCTAGTTCCGGCAGCTCAGCCTTGGCCAGCTCCTTCATCTCCGGATCGCTGTCCTGCAGCAGCTCGCGGCTACCCTCGACATCGCTACAGACCTGTTTGTAACGACCGTAAACCGCGACCACCCCGGAGAGGTCGGAATGTTCTTTGGTCAGTTCACGGTAGCGTTTCTGCTCCGACATAACCGACGGGTCAGAGAGCAATCCCTCAACTTCGCGGAAACGATCAACAACATCTTCTAAACTCGAAAACATAGGCTTTTATCCAAAGGAGGCGAATTCTTCACGGACGGCAACAATCTCACCGCAGGTCATCTTTCCTTCCGGGCAGGGGCCGGAAAGGCAACCGGGACCGGCCTTGGCGAACAGGGTCGGGGCGATCGGCTTGACCCGCTGCAACATCTGTTTGGCCATCTCCTGGATTTCCCATTGGGCGCGGCGGCAACACCGCAGCGCAAAAAAATGACGCAACTCACGGCCGTTCATGGTGACAACAATCTTGGTGGTCGCAGCGTTCGGTAGCATAAAACGGGCATCCTCGGCGGGGATATCCGCATCGAGCATCTCGCCGTAAAAGCGATGAATCTCATCGAGCAACTGCTGATAGCGCTGGTTCAGCTCCGGCTGGGCGGCGATACTGTCGGGAGTAACCGCGGAAAACCGCTTTTTATGTGAGACGTACCGCTGACTCTGTTGCGAGTAGGACGCCAGACGGTGCCTCACCAGTTGATGAGAACAGGCGCGACTGATCCCTTCGACGCCAAAGGAGAAGCCGACATGCTCCAGGACGGACAGATGGCCAAGAGAGGTAATCTTCTGTAAAAACGCCTGCCGAGCGTCGGCATCGCTATCGAGCAGCGCATCGATCGATGCGTCTGAGTAACAAAGCCGCGCCGCCGCGGCCACCACCCGCTCTGGATCGGGTGTATAGGTCAACAGTTTTACAAGCATTACTCTCTCATCCGGGTCATTGCATCGAGTCACCAGCAGTTTTCAATAAACACCGCCGGACATCATGCCACACAATCCGGTGCCTGGCGCTGAAAAAAAAAGGCGACCCGTCCGGGCCGCCCTGTCTGGCGTGTTTACTTCTGCCCGTACTTGCGACGGAACCGCTCGATCCGGACAGCGGTATCGATCAACTTCTGCTTGCCGGTATAGAACGGGTGGCAAGCGGAGCAGATCTCCGTATGGATCTCTTTGTCGAGTGTTGAGCGTGTTTCGAAGCTATTACCACAGTCACAGCGAACAGTGACAGCGTCATACTTGGGGTGAAGTCCTTCTTTCATTGTTTTTCTCCTTGTTGGCCTGGCTGTTGTACAGACCTTTATATTTTTGTTTCTGGTGAAGAATCAGTTCTAATATCACCATACAGGGCGTCATGGCAAGTCTTTTGTTGCATTGGTTACAACCCGGGCAACCGCATTCTTCCAGCCAGTCAAAAGGTCGCAGCGGGCTTCAGGCTCCATCGCCGGTTGAAACAGTGCGTCTCTTTGCCAGTGTGCCGGGATATCCTCGAAGGTCCGGTACAACCCGAGCTGCATTCCGGCCAGGTAGGCGGCTCCCAACGCGGTGGTTTCTGTCACCACGGGGCGTTCCACGGGAAGGTTCAGAATATTGGCCAGAAATTGCAGGAACCAGCTATTGGCGGCCATCCCACCGTCGATACGAAGCGTCGTGTAGACCGAGCCCGTGTCCCGCTGCATGGCCGTCATGAGATCGTGAGTCTGGTACGCCACGGCTTCCAGCGCCGCTCGGGCGATCTCAGGAATTCCAGTATCGCGCATGAGACCGAAGATCGCTCCCCGTGCATCGGGATCCCAATAGGGTGCGCCGAGGCCGGTAAAGGCGGGAACGAGATAAACACCCCGATTGGAATCGAGGCGTTTCGCCAGGCCTTCGATGTCTGCTGCCGACTCGATAAATTTCAAGCCGTCCCGAATCCACTGAATGGCGGCCCCGGCGACAAAAATCGAGCCTTCCAAAGCGTAACTGGTGCGACCAGCAATGCGATACGCTACCGTCGTCAGCAGTCGGTTCTGTGAACGAGAGAGCTGTTCCCCGGTATTGAGCAGCACGAAGCAGCCGGTGCCGTAGGTACTCTTGATCATTCCCGGCTCGAAGCAAGCCTGGCCAATGGCGGCCGCCTGCTGGTCCCCCGCGACACCGCCAATCGGGATGGCGCGTCCGAACAGGGTCGGATCTGTAGCACCATAGTCAGCACTACAGTCAAACACATCCGGAAGCACGGCCGCCGGAATATCGAACAGGGCGAGCAGATCATCATCCCACTGTTGACGCCGAATATCGAACAGCATGGTGCGCGCGGCATTGGTCGCGTCGGTGGCATGCAGCCGTCCACCGGTGAGCCGCCAGAGCAGAAAACTATCAACGGTCCCGAAGGCCAGTTCACCCCGCGCGGCCCGTTCCCGGCCGCCAGAGGTCTGCGAGAGCAGCCAATGCAGCTTGGTCGCCGAGAAGTAGGGGTCGAGGAGCAACCCGGTTCGCTCCCTGATCAGAGGCTCGTGCCCCTCCTCCTTCAATCGAGCACAGAGTGCGGCGGTGCGGCGGTCCTGCCAGACGATCGCATTGCCAAGAGGTCGCCCGCTATCTCGATCCCAAAGAAGGGTCGTCTCACGCTGATTGGTGATACCGATGCCAACAATGTCAAGCCCTCGTTCAGCCGCCTGCGCCAGAGCCTCGCGGCAGACCGATACAACCGAGGACCAGATGTCTTCCGGGTCGTGCTCGACCCACCCATCGTGCGGGTAGATTTGCCGGAACTCCTGCTGCGCCAAAACGGCACAGCGCCCCCGAGCATCGAAAATCATCGCCCGGGAACTGGTCGTCCCCTGGTCGATGGCCATGATATGGGCGTTACTCATGGGGACCTCCTTCCTTTATCAAAAGACCCTGTGTATATGATGCCACAGGCTGGCCCGGCGGTAAAATCCCAAGCCCGTGGAACGCTTCTGGCCAAAAACGACCAAATGATGGATATTAGTCACAATGTGAATCGGATTGGAGCGCCATGAACCGGACGGAGAATCTGAAACAACTGCGGGAGAAGAAGCGTTTCGACCTGCTGGTCATCGGCGGCGGTGCCACAGGCTGCGGTGTCGCCCTGGAGGCCGCCAGCCGCGGTCTGCAAGTGGCCCTGGTGGAGCAAAACGACTTCGCCGAAGGAACCAGCGGTCGCAGCACCAAGCTGGTCCACGGTGGAGTCCGCTACCTGGAACGGGCCGTACGCCGACTCGACCCGGCCCAATATCATCTGGTGCGCGATGCCCTCCACGAGCGCTCCACCCTAATGAAAAACGCTCCACATCTGGCCAATCGGCTGGCGCTGGTCACCCCACTCTACCATTGGCACAAAGTCCCTTACGTCTATTCCGGGCTGAAACTCTACGATCTGCTCGCCGGTCGACACAACATCGGACACAGTCGACTGCTCGGTCGCCGCGAAGCCCTGCGCCGTTTTCCCACCCTGAAAGCGAAGGGGCTGAAAGCTGGCGTACTCTATTACGACGGTCAGTTCCACGACGCACGCATGGCCCTGTCTCTGGCACTGACCGCCGCCCGACATGGTGCGATTATCAGCAACCATGTTGCAGTCAGCGCCCTACTCAAAAAGGAGAGATACATCGTCGGTGCTGAACTGACCGACAGCCTCACGGGAGAACGCTGGCAGCTGCATGCCAAGGGCGTCATCAACGCCACCGGCCCCTTCGCTGATCAACTGCGACAGATGGATGAACCCGGAACCGGGGAGATCCTTTCCGTCAGCAGCGGCATCCATATCGTCCTCGATGGGCGCTTCGCCCCGCCGGACACCGGCCTGCTGATCCCCGAGACCGAAGACGGCCGGGTGCTGTTCGTGCTCCCCTGGGAGGGGCACGCTCTGGTCGGCACCACCGACGAAGTGACGACAGTCAGCGAACACCCCAGGCCGCGCGAAGCCGAGATCGATTACCTGCTGCGCCACCTCGGCCGCTATTTCAACCTGCAGGTCGACCGGAGCGATATCAGGGCCGTTTGGTCCGGGCTGCGCCCTCTGGTGGCTGACCCTAAGCGTGCCGACACCGCTGGTCTGGCCCGTGATCATGTCATCGAAACCAGTGCCAGCGGCCTGCTGACCATCGTCGGCGGCAAGTGGACCACGTACCGCAGGATGGCGCAGGATGCTGTCGATCACGCCCTGAGGGAATTCGACCTGTTCGCACCGATCGCGACCAGCCGCACCGCACCGCTGCGACTGGTCGGTGGAGAAAGGTATCGGGAAAAGGACAGCGAAGCGTTATCCGCTGACACTGGTATCCCTGCAGAGATGGCCTCGTATCTGCTGCGCAGCTACGGAGACCAGGCTCGCCAGGTCGCCGATCTCGACCGGACACTCCTGCGCCCTCTGGCCGAGGGGCTGCCGATTCCCGAAGTCGCGGTACTCCAGGCCGTGCGTCACGAGCTCGCGGAGCGGATCATCGATGTACTTGCCCGACGCACACCCCTTGCCCTGCTCAACACCGCCGCCGCGCGCCGCGCCACCTCTCGGGTTCTGGAAATCATGACTTCTGAGTTAGGCTGGGGCAAACGGCGGCAAGCCGCAGAGCTGGCCTTGACGGAACTGCGATTGAACGACGGGCTGTAATCGGCGGAACATCCCCCTCTTCTAACAGTGCGCAACGTGTATCGCGGTTTTCAACAAAGCCGCTCAAGAACAGCTATAAAAAAAGCGCTGTTAAAGTATCGTGTTGGTTTTCTTGACCTTTTGAAATAACCCAGCATGATGACCGAGGAACAACGTAACTTCCTGATAAACTCCTGCTTACCTCTCTCCGACGACACTTGGGATTCCCTAAGAACAGCTTCTTTCCATGCTCCCGGCTAAAGACTGAAAAAGGGCCAGCATGGCTGGCCCTCAGTGTCTTACTTATAATCGCCACGCGAGACAGCGTCTAGCTGCCTACTACCTCATAAGATGACTGCACAAATCCATTGTCCCATGATTGAGTGCTTAGGTGTTGCAGTTTGATGTCATACTGTAGTTCGCCAAACAGAGGCCTTCCTTGACCGATCAGGACGGGTATTTTCGTTAGGGTGATATCGTCTACTAATCCAGCCCGAAGAAATGATTGGATCACATTCCCACCATCGAGATAAATGCGTTTGCTGCCATCCAGAGAAAGCTTCTCGATAAGTTCTTCTGGAGAAGAAGAATCGATCTTGACTAGACCTCGAAGATTGTCGGGCATCTCTGTTAAGCTCTTGCTGAGTACGACTACTGGTTTTTCTTGATATGGCCAGTGATCAAACTCCAGCACTTTTTCAAAGGAGTTGCGTCCCATAACCAAAGCATCCACGGAGTCAAAAAACTCCTTGTAGCCGCAGTCTTCGGCATCTTCCCCGGCGTTCATGAGCCAATCAATTCCCCCGTCTGGTCTTGCGATAAATCCATCCAAGCTGGTGGCGATGAAGACTGAAACCTTGGTTCTTGAAGCTGCGTTCATGTACTATCCTCTCTTGAGTTGGTGCCAGCAAGTAGCTGGCATTTATATCGGTAAAAACACCTATCTTGCTTTTCCTGATAGGTTCGTGTATTTTTATTCTACACCGTAGAAAAACAATACCGGAGGGCTTAGTGACCGTCAAGCAGAAAAAGAGAGGACGTCCCAGCAAACTGACTCGCGAAGCAATAGTGTTGGGTGCCAAGGAATGGATGCTGGAGCAGAATAAAAAACTCAGCATTAGGGCCTTGGCGAGCCATTTAGAAGTCGACCCAATGGCGATCTACCACTATTTTGACAATAAGGCAGCGCTGCTGGAGGCGATTACGATTTCGATCATGCAGGGGATCTATACGCCGGGCAATAGCTCCAGTTGGCAAATGGAGTTGACGAAACTTTGCCACAGCTACCTATCCCTGCTAAGAGATCATCCGGGTCTGCTGGAGACCCTGCTATCCATGGGAGGCGAAATGGCTGGTCCCGCAGAAGTATTTAGGGAGCGCTTTGATTTGGCAATCGCGCCTTTGAGTCTGGAGGAGAGCCGAAAGAATGCAGCCCTTGATTTGCTCGTCGACTATATGCACGGATTCGCACTTGCGTTGCATTGCGCAAAGGATAAGTCCAAGCTGGAGGTTTCAGCTATTGAGAGGCCGCTAGCCCTTTATCTGAGCATTCTGGAAGTCGAAACATAAACAGATTACCCAACGCTAGTTTCATAAAAAAGAGCCTCCCATCGGCTAGCAAGGGGAGGCTCTTTTTTATTGTCTGCAAGATGGTTCTCACCAAAAACAACACAAAACTTTAACAGCGCCAAAAAAAACGGCTCCAATTATCAGGAGCCGTTTCGATCTGCGTCTTTGTGTTGACCTTCTTGTTGAGCGTTTCAACCGCCAACGAAAGGATTAGCTACCGATTCATCGAATCGAGAAAATCCTGATTGGTCTCGGTTTCCATCAGCTTGTCGATCATGAACTCCATACTATCGACAACGTTCATACTGGACAGAACCTTACGCAGCAGCCAAATACGCTGCAGGCTTGCATCCTCGACCAGCAGATCTTCCTTGCGCGTTCCGGAGCGGTTGATATCCATCGCCGGGAAGGTGCGTTTGTCGGCCAGGCGACGGTCGAGATGCAGCTCCATGTTGCCGGTCCCCTTGAACTCTTCAAAGATAACCTCATCCATCTTACTGCCGGTGTCGATCAGCGCGGTAGCGATAATGGTCAAGCTGCCGCCTTCCTCGATGTTACGCGCCGCGCCGAAGAAACGCTTCGGCTTGTGCAGGGCGTGGGCATCGACACCCCCGGAGAGAATCTTACCCGACGAGGGAATGATGGTATTGTAGGCACGCGCCAGACGGGTGATCGAGTCGAGCAGAATAACGACATCACGCTTGTGCTCGACAAGTCGTTTTGCTTTTTCAATAACCATTTCAGCCACCTGAACGTGACGGTTGGCCGGCTCGTCAAAGGTCGAGGAGATGACCTCGCCGTTGACGCTGCGCTGCATGTCGGTGACCTCCTCGGGGCGCTCATCGATCAACAGAACGATGAGATAAGCCTCGGGATGATTGGCTGAAATCGAGTTGGCGATATTCTGCAACAGCACCGTCTTACCGGTTCGCGGCGGTGCGACAATCAGACCACGCTGCCCTTTTCCGATCGGCGAGACGAGGTCCATCACCCGGGTCGCCTTGTTATCTGCGGTGGTCTCCAGCACAAGCTGTTCTTCGGGATAGAGCGGGGTCAGGTTATCGAAGAAGGTCTTTTCGCGCATCTTGGAGGGATCTTCAAAGTTGACCTCCGACACCTTGAGCAGCGCAAAGTAACGCTCCCCTTCTTTGGGAGGGCGGATCTGACCGGACACGGTGTCGCCAGTGCGCAAGCCGAAGCGCCGGATCTGCGACGGTGAAATATAGATGTCGTCGGGACCGGGCAGATAATTGGCATCCGGCGCGCGGAGAAAACCGAATCCATCCGGAAGAATTTCGAGCACCCCCTCACCAAAGATCGCTTTCTTTTTCGCCGCGGTCGCGTTGAGCATATTGAATATCAGGTCCTGACGGCGCTGGCCTCCAATCTCTTCGAGTCCCATCTCTTTGGCCATATCGATCAGGTCAGATATCTTTTTCTGCTTCAGCTCTTTTAAGTTCATACTGTGTCATCTCCGCGGCGCAGCCGCATGGTTATGGGTGTAGTTCGCGCAGACAAACAGGCACGGCACCACAGACAAAAGGGGCAATGAGAGTCTCGCTATTGAGTCATTCGACATGTAATTAAATGGGTCGGTTTCGGTATGTTTTTTTTAAGGACAATAATGCGAACAGATCTATTGTAGCGGACTTTTTGGAAAAGTGTACGCACTCCACAAGAGAAGTTGCATTTAATTCGCCTTATATTTTTAATATTGGGGGTCTCGTGATGTTTATACTATACAGGCAGAAATAAACGGATTTTTTCAGTGGAGTGAGCGGTATCAACCGCCTTATGGGTCGCTTTTACCCTCTTTCGACAACGGTGTCAACCGGAAAACATCTGAAAAAATCGACCGCAACGGTCGATATGGCGGAAAGCCCCCTCTCGTTGCACACTAAAACAGACGTGCGCCGAGAGAACGGACGACCCGGTTGAGGAGCCCCTGGTACACCAGCGGCAGTCGTGCTGCGTCACCCTCGACCTGCCCCTTTGTCAGCTCTTTTTCCAGCCCGGCCAGACCGATCTCCTTAATACGCACTGCATCGGTGTGATTGAAGTGAGCTTCATCAAAATCGGGATACTGCAGGGTCAGCAGAGGATACGCTTCAGATCCGACCATCTCCCACAGAATCGCTCCTTCGGTATCGATCACCGCCGCGGTCGCGTAAATATCGTTGTAACGGGTCTGCAACGTCTCCAGGCCGGTTCGCGAGCGCCGCTTTTCATCGTGCTCAACCCCGGCCAGCACTACCACCAACAGGGCATCCACGACATTCGTCTTTGTCAGTCGCTGCGTTACATCCACAGCGAAACGGTAGCCACCCGGCAGATGCTTCGGTGCAATATCAGGGCGCTTTTCGAGCAGAAGGCTCCCGGCAGTGGCGCGGGGATCGATGGCGACGTAACGCACATCAAAGTACCCCTTACCCCCACGCAGCAGCTCAACGGCAGGCTCGATTTTCCCCAGAGCAGTACTGCGCAGCAGCGCTAACAGTTCATCACGCTGGCTGTGGTCGATCTGTGAGCTCTCATCCACGAGGATCGGCAGTACACCAAGGGTCTTGACACGGGCGCGGTAGTCGTCACGCTCGATCCTGTAGGTTCCGGCCGCGCAACCGACCAGCAGAATTCCCAGAAGCGTACAGAGCAGCCATCTCGTCATCATCCTGTCTCCATATTCTTTGCCCGCCTATCCCTGCGAGCTATTTGTCATGTACAACCGTCGTCTCGACCAACCGATCAGCGGGTGCGACCACTTCCAGCCTGAAATGGGTCACCCCCCAGCACAGCAACTCGGCAGCAGGTGCATTCCGAAGCCCTGCGGGAGGGTTTTGACCGAGAAAATCGAGAGCCATCCAGATCGCTCCGGCTCCGTTTTGGGCGGTGATTTCAACCCCCTGGCCGTGCCTCTTGCTGATCTTTTCTCCATCCCGCGCCAGGGCCAGAGGCAGATGAATATAGTGCGGTGGCGGCGCGTTAAAACAGCTGTAGAGGTAAACCTGTCGCGGCGTTGACGAGAGCAGATCAGCCCCGCGGACCACTTGCGTCACGCCGCTGTCAAGATCGTCAATCACAACCGCCAACTGGTACGCGAACAACCCGTCGGCACGTTTGAGGACAAAATCACCGACTTCCGAACGAAGATGCTGCTCGCGTAGCCCATAAACCCCGTCGGTGTGGCAGACGATCCGGTCGGGGACCATGAGTCGTGTTGCCCGCTGCGAGCGTCCGGGGACCGGACCGCGGCGGCAGGTGCCTTGATAAACTGGGCCGTCCTCGCCCGGATGCGGCGCACTGGCAAGGATTTCCCGGCGCGAACAGCTGCAGTCGTAGAGCAATCCCTTTTGCTGCAGAACGTCCAGAGCCTGTCGATATCGACCGGACCGGCGGCTCTGATAAACGACCTCACCGTCCCACTCAAAACCGAGCCGATCCAACACCGTGAGTATAGCATCGGCAGCACCCGGCACCACCCGCGGAGTATCGAGATCTTCGATGCGCAACAGCCAACGTCCCTGGTCCTGTCGCGCCAGCAGGTAACTTCCCAGGGCGGCCACCAACGACCCGAAATGAAGTGGGCCCGTGGGACTGGGAGCGAAGCGGCCAACCACCGCAGGCACATCTCTAGAATTCATAATTTTTCTTCATTGCACCGGCACCCCATAGCAAACTGATCATGCCGCCGCGAACCGAAGCTGTCAAGGCTCTGCGCGATGCCGGATCTTTTCACCGGGCACAGATGCAAACATTGACTTTTCACGCGTGCCCGTGTATTGCTTACTTACTTTGTAACGTTTAGGGAGGAACACAGATTTGATTATTACGCGCGCAACTGAATACGCAATTCGCACCATTATCTACCTAGCAAAACATCCCAAGGGTGAAATTGTCCTTAAAAAAGACATCTGTCGCACTCAGGAAGTGACACCGGCCTTTCTGACCAAAATCCTTCAACCGCTGATCAAGGCCGGTATCGTCAGTTCGCAACGTGGTGTCGGCGGCGGCTTTCTCCTCAGCAGAAGCGCCGAAGAGATCACCCTTCTCGATATCCTCGAAGCCGAGGAAGGGTCGTTACACCTCAACCACTGCCTGGTCGAAAAGGGGATGTGTCAGCGCGACAACCTGTGCTCGGCGCATCAAGTCTGGGAGGAAGCCCAGAGCAGTATGGTTTCCGTCCTGAAAAAATACAGTATCGCGGAACTGGTTCAACGCGAAAAAAAACCCTGAGCGACAGCAGGTCGATCAACAAAAAAGGCAGCCGCTCCGCATCGCGCGGGGGCTGCCTTTTCCATGAACGACGGTCATTTCCCAAAAAACACCCTGGAGACCAGGAGGGCGGGTCGTCCAGGGCGAATCGGAAGGCTGCCACAGCCTCCCGTAACCTTCTCTCTCGGACCTGCCCGCAATTGTATCGTGTCTTGGGTAAAAATCAAATCATCGCGGTATAATTGACCGCCTTACGAACCGACCCGATCCTCCGGATAAGCGTGGATCTGATGGATGCTCAGATCCGGACCAGTAAATTCAGCCTCTTCTTCCATTCGGAAACCAAAGGTCTTATCGATCAGAAAATAGACGACGAATCCGGTGATCAGAGCATAGCCGACAGCAAGCAAACTTCCCACCAACTGCGACAGAAAACTGACGCCACCCAAACCTCCCAAAGCGGTGCTCCCGAAAATACCGGCTGCAATTCCGCCCCAGGTGCCGATCACCCCATGAAGCGGCCAGACGCCGAGGACATCGTCTATCTTGAGCTTTTCCTGCTCAATCTGAAAACCGTAAACGAAGATCAGCGACCCCAGCCCGCCGACGAAAAAAGCGCCAATGGGATGGACCAGATCAGACCCCGCACAGATCGCGATCAGGCCCGCCAGAGCACCGTTATGAACAAAACCGGGGTCGTTCTTACCCGCAATCAGCGCAAACAATACCCCACCGACCATTGCCAGCAGTGAATTGGCCGCCACCAGACCGGAGATTCCTTCCAGTTTCTGCGCGCTCATGACATTAAAGCCAAACCAGCCGACGGCCAGAATCCAGCTGCCCAGTGCCAGAAAAGGGATATTACTGATCGGAATCGCCTGACTGCGGTTGCGGACAAACCGTCCCATCCGTGGACCGAGAATCAGAACGGCAGGCAAAGCCAGCCAGCCGCCGATAGAGTGAACGACAACACTGCCGGCAAAGTCGTGAAACGGCGCGCCGAAAGTATTTTCAAAGAAACTCTGCAAGCCCGCGCTGTTCTGCCCCCAGATCAGCGACTCGAAGATCGGATAGGAGATTCCGGCAAAGATCGCGCCGGCCATCACCTGAGGCCAGAACTTGGCGCGCTCAGCAATTCCGCCGGAAATGATGGCTGGGATGCAGGCCGCGAAGCAGAGCAGGAAGAAGAAATGAACGAGATTGTATCCATTATCATTCCCCATCAGCTCTGAAGCTGGCATGAGAAAGTGGACACCGTAAGAAATCGGATAACCGATCAAAAAGTAAACGACTGTCGAGACCGACCAGTCTGACAGGATCTTGACGAATGCGTTCACCTGACTTTTCTTGCGAACCGTACCGACTTCAAGAAAAGCAAAGCCGGCATGCATGGCAAAGACCATGACCGCCCCCAACATAAGGAACAGCACATCCCCGCCCACGCGTAAGGACTCAATAGACGCTTCCATATCTCCAGACCTCCCTGTCCGATTCGCAGGCGACTCTGCCTGCATTTCATGTGTCGCACTACAATATGCGTACCAGAGAGCACATCCATCGGAAAACACGTCGGTCAGCCTTTACGGGAGCATTCACCGAGAACCAACCTGCTTATTTCTTGTCCATACGCGTCCAAAGATTAGGCATACGCCGCCATTGCCACCCACCAAACCGTTATTTGAGTCGACTTTATAAATTTTATTCTTGACTTATTTAGTAGTATAAAATAACCTCATTCCCACTATCAGTGTCGTCGTTTAAACAAAGAGCAATCGCCCCATAAAGCCCGAGAACCAAATGGAATCCACTAAGCGCAGCATCGCTAAAGCCGTTTCTTGGCGCATTCTGGCAACAATCATCACCGCAGTCATTGTGTATCTTCTGACCGGGAAGATGGATTTTGCTGCAAAAGTAGGCCTTGCCGACACCACCTTGAAATTCCTTGTCTACTTCGGCCATGAACGAATGTGGAACCGCATCCCCTATGGCCGCGATGAAAAGCAACCGGAATACTTCATTTAAACGAACGGAGAACAGCCATGTCAGCGTCTCAAACCATAACGACCACCTCCTCCAGCGATCCTCGCGACATTCTCGCGACTGGGATTGAAGCCACTGCCGGGCAGGTCTCCCTCGCCTGTTCCTTCAGCGTAGAAGATGCGGTCATCATCGACCTGCTTCAAAATTTGAACCTGAAGGCCAGAATCTTCGCCATCGACACCGGACGCCTTCACGAAGAAACCTACGAGGTTGCTGAAAACCTTACCGCACGCTATGGACTCGAGATCGATTGGTATTTCCCCGAACGCGCTGCCGTTGAAAAACTTGAACAACAGAAAGGACTGTTTTCCTTCCGAAAGTCGCTCGAAAATCGCCAAGAATGCTGCCATATCCGCAAGGTCGAACCTCTGCAACGGGCGCTAGAGGGTCTTTCTGGGTGGATTACCGGACTTCGCCGCGAACAGAGCCTAACCCGCTCTAATTTGCAGCCTATCGAAAACGACCAGACCAACGGCGGCCTGCTCAAAATCTCTCCCTTGCTCGAATGGAAAGAAGCGCAAGTATGGGACTACGCCAACCGCAAGTGCCTGCCAGTCAATCAATTGCACAAACAGGGCTATCCCTCCATTGGATGCGCCCCTTGCACCAGGGCCGTCCAGCCGGGGGAATCGACTCGAGCCGGCAGATGGTGGTGGGAGAATCCAGAGCACAAAGAATGCGGCCTACACCGACGCCATTGTGCATAACGACAGGCAGAGTCAAAACAAGACACAACAAGCGAGAGATTTTCATATGAGCAAAAAACTAACCCACCTCCAGCAACTTGAGGCCGAAAGCATCCATATTATCCGTGAGGTCACGGCAGAGTTCAGTAACCCGGTCATGCTCTATTCGATCGGCAAAGACTCGGCTGTCATGCTGCATCTAGCGCGCAAAGCCTTCTACCCGGCCAAGCCTCCGTTTCCGCTTCTGCACGTCGATACCACCTGGAAGTTTCGCGAAATGATCGAGTTTCGCAACCGCATGGTCAAAGAATGTGGTTTTGATCTGCTGGTTCATACCAACGAAGACGGTGTTCGCCAAGGAATCGGACCGTTTAGCCACGGTAGCGCTCTGCACACCGACGTCATGAAGACCGAAGCACTCAAGCAGGCTCTGGACAAGTATAAGTTCGACGCAGCCTTCGGTGGCGCGCGCCGCGACGAAGAAAAATCGAGAGCAAAAGAACGAATCTTCTCCTTCCGCAGCGAGAATCATCGCTGGGATCCAAAAAAACAGCGACCCGAACTGTGGGATATCTACAACACCAGAGTCCGGCCAGGCGAAAGTATCCGGATCTTCCCCCTCTCGAACTGGACTGAGCTCGATATCTGGCAGTACATCACCCTCGAACAAATCCCCATTGTGCCGCTCTACTATGCCAAAATGCGCCCGGTGGTTAATCGCGACGACATGCTCATCATGGTCGATGACGAGCGAATGGAGATCCGCCCCGACGAGACGGTGGAGTACAAATCAGTACGCTTTCGAACCCTGGGCTGCTACCCCCTCACCGGAGCAGTTGAATCGACCGCCGACACCCTCCCGGTGATCATCCAGGAGATGCTGTTAACGCGCACCTCCGAACGTCAGGGACGGGCCATCGATCACGATAGCGCCGGTTCCATGGAGAAGAAAAAACAGGAGGGCTACTTCTAATGGCACACCAATCCGCACTTATTGCTGAGGACATTCATGCCTACCTCAAGTCGCAGGAGGAAAAGGGGCTGCTGCGCCTTATCACCTGCGGCAGCGTCGACGACGGCAAAAGCACCCTGATCGGGCGCCTGCTATGGGACTCGAAAATGGTCTTCGAAGACCAGCTGGAGTCTCTAACCGCCGACAGCAAACGGATCGGCACCCAGGGAGAGAAGATCGACTACGCCCTGCTGCTCGACGGACTAGAGGCCGAACGTGAGCAGGGGATCACTATCGATGTGGCCTACCGTTTCTTCTCCACGGACAAGCGCAAGTTCATCGTCGCCGATACCCCCGGCCACGAGCAGTACACCCGCAACATGGTCACAGGAGCCTCCACTGCCCAGGTCGCGATCATCCTGATCGACGCCCGCAAGGGGGTACTGACCCAAACTCGCCGCCACAGCTATCTGGCATCGCTTGTCGGAATTCGACACGTGGTGTTGGCCATCAACAAAATGGATCTGGTCGACTACAGCGAACACCGCTTTAAGGAGATCTACAACGAATATAAAACCTTTGCGCAGGATCTTGGCTTCACTGAAATCCGTCCCATCCCGATCTCGGCCCTCGAGGGGGACAATGTGCTCGAACTCAGCCCGCGCACCCCCTGGCACCAAGGACCGACGCTGATGAAATATCTGGAGCAGGTTCAAGTCACCGAGGCCACGGATCAGCGCCCCTTTCGTCTGCGGGTCCAGTGGGTCAACCGCCCCGACCTCGACTTCCGGGGGTTCTGCGGAACCATCGCCTCGGGAACAATCCGCCCAGGCGACCCGGTTATGGTCAGCGGATCCGGTCAAACCAGCCGCATCCAACGCATTGTCACAATGGATGGAGACCTACCGGAGGCCGTTGCCGGCCAGGCCATCACCCTGACCTTAGAAGATGAGATCGACATCAGCCGCGGGGACACCCTGAGCGACCCCGGGAATCACCCGTTTCGGGCCAGCCGCCTCGAAGCCCGACTGGTCTGGCTACACGAAGAGGCGTTACTTCCCGGCCGCAGCTACCTGCTCAAAGCGGGTCCGAGCACCACAACCGCTCAAATTAGCAGTCTGCGTCATAAGGTCAACGTCAACACCCTACAACTGAAGCCAGCCCAAACTCTGGCCCATAACGAGATCGGTGTTTGCCTGCTCAGGCTCGACAAGACAATCGCCTTTGACAGCTACCAGGAGAACCGGGCAACCGGTAGCTTCATCCTCATTGACCGGGTGACCAACGCCACTGTCGGAGCCGGCATGATCGATACGGCAGTGGAACAACGAGAAAATAATCAGTGGCATAGAATTTCGCTGGACAGGTCAGTCCGTGCCGGTCGGCTTGGTCAAGCCCCTAAAGCCCTCTGGTTTACAGGACATCCCGCCTCCGAAAAATCGACCTTAGCCGAACTGGTGGAAAAGAAACTCCACTCACTAGGACGCGTTACCACCCTCCTGGATGAAAACCAGCTTCGCCAAGGCCTGAACCACGATCTCGGATTTACCGCTGCCGACCAGGCCGAGCATGTTCGCCGCATCGCAGAAACCACCAAACTGTTTGTCGATTCGGGACTGATCGTTCTGGCGACCGTCACCTCTCCGTTCCGCAGCGAGCGACAGCTTGCCCGTGAAATTATAGGTTCTGAAGAATTTATCGAAGTTCATGTCAACACCCCAATTGCTGTCTGCGAGGAACGGAACAACAGCGGTCTTTATCGTCGAACCCGCACCGAAGAGTCTCGGAATATCGCCGAGAGCGACTGTCTCTACGAACCCCCCATCGCAGCGGAAATCACCGTCGATGGATCATCACAAGACCTGAAGCAGCTTACCGAAGAGATCGTCAATCACCTTCTGGGAGACCCGGCGACCCTTGAATGGACCATCTAAAAACGACAACAAAGCGTTTTATTGACTATAGTTATAGCCAGAGAGGCAAGCATCTGCTTGAAAGGCACCACCATAAAGGAGCGCCGAAAGGAACCGACAATGACCAACATCAACAGCGATATCCAGAAGTTGAGGCTGGATGGCATCTATCCGCAGAACAACTCCGGCGACCTGATGCTGCGGATCAAGATTCCAGCAGGGGTCCTGTCCTCGGAACAGGCGACAAAAATCAGTATCATCTCTGATCGTTACTCCAACGGACAGCTGCACTTGACCACTCGCGGAAACATCGAGCTCCACTGGCTACACCTCGATTCCCTGTCAGCGATAACGAGCGCCTTGGATTCGGTAGGACTCACCACCCGTGGTGCCTGTGGTGGAGCCGTCCGAGGCATTTCCTGCAATACCCACCTGTCCTCAGACGACAAAGCGGTTTTGTCTCTGGCACGTCGCCTCCATCGGCATTTTTCCGGAAATCCACACTTCGAGTCATTGCCCAAAAAGTTCAAAATCAGCGTCGAGTCCAGCTATCACGGCTCGCGACACCTAATCCAAGATGTCGGGCTGGTTCGGGTTGGTGAAAAACATTACGACGTCTGGATTGCTGGCGGTCTCGGCAGACAACCCCAAGAGGGTTTCCTACTGGAAAAGCACGTCACCGAAGAGACGTTGATCCCGCGAATTGAAGCCATTATCCGGACATATATCAAGCACACCCCAGCACCAAAACGACTCAAATTTTTGGCCAGTACCGTAGGAAAGGACCGGCTACGCAATCTAATCGAACATGAGCGCATCGGCCACCCCGAGAAGTTTCCATTCAGCCCCCTTGACCAGACAAACTCAACCGGTCCGACAGCGCCAGAGGTGGTTGAGCACCCTGTTTTCGCCGGCGCACTTAAAGCTTCGACCCTGCACCAGCTTGCCACCATAGCCGCCGAACACGCAGATGGAACACTCCGAATAACCACCGACCAAAACGTCTCCATGGTACCGCGCAACGCCTCGGCCTGGCGCAGTGCCGTTGCCTGCCTTCCCCCCCATGCCCCCTCGGGAGCCCTCTCCGATACCGCTGCCGTGTTCCGCGTTTGCCCCGGAATTCATCTATGCAGAATGGGACTGGCACCAACCCGTGACATCGCCCGGCAAACCATGAACGCACTTGGACCGACCGGAAAACAGCTTTCGTGGGCCGTTTCCGGCTGTCCCAATGCCTGTTCTCAGCCACAACTGGCTGAAGCAGGTATCCTAACGACCAATCTTGTCAAAGAAGATGATGGCAACCGGACCCCCCGCTATGCCTTACTGCGCCGGACCGACGAAAGCTTTGCCCATGCCATAGCTGAAGATCTCTCAGAAGCAGACCTTATAAAAGCTGTTGCCGCCCTCGACTGAGGCGAACTGATAGATAATTCGGATGTTGGAAGCCCCCCACAGGACAAGGAGATCATCATGAGCCGTATTTACACCGATAATTCATTGTCTATTGGCCGCACCCCGCTGGTAAAACTCAACCGCATTGTCCCCGAGGGCGGTGCCACCGTTCTCGGCAAAGTCGAGGGCCGCAACCCCGCCTATTCGGTCAAATGCCGCATCGGCGCCGCCATGGTCTGGGACGCAGAACAGAAAGGACTGCTCGGGCCGGGCAAGGAAATTATCGAACCCACCAGTGGCAACACCGGCATCGCCCTAGCTTTTGTCGCCGCGGCGCGCGGCATCCCGATCACCCTGACCATGCCCGAAACCATGAGCCTGGAACGACGCAAGGTGCTCAAAGCCTTCGGCGCCAACCTGGTGCTCACCCCTGGTGCCAAGGGGATGGGCGGCGCAATCACCGAGGCCGAAGCCATCGCGTCCAGCAACCCCGACCGCTATCTGCTGTTGCATCAATTCAAGAACCCGGCAAACCCGGCGATTCACGAACAGACCACCGGCCCGGAAATATGGGAAGATACCGAGGGCGCCATCGATATTCTCGTTTCGGGGGTTGGCACCGGTGGCACCATCAGCGGCGTCTCACGCTACATCAAGCGAACCAAAGGCAAACCGATCGAGGCAGTGGCGGTGGAACCGACGGACTCCCCCGTGATCACCCAGAAACGTGCCGGCGAGGCTCTACAGCCCGGGCCACACAAAATCCAAGGAATTGGTGCTGGATTTATCCCCGACACCCTCGATCTGGAGATGGTCGATGCCATCGAACAGGTCACCAACGAGGAGGCGATCGATTTCGCGCGGCGCTTGGCCTTAGAAGAGGGGATCCTCGCCGGTATTTCCTGCGGTGCGGCAGCTGCAGTCGCCGCACGCCTGGCCACATGCCCAGAAAATAGGGATAAGACGATTGTCGTCATTCTGCCCGATTCGGGAGAACGCTACCTGTCAAGCGTCCTGTTCGAAGGGATCGCGTAAGCATTCCCTACGTTTCAGGGAAAACGCGACCCATCGATTAAGTTATTGACTGAGTTGCTAGGGTTTGGTAGGTTTACTTCCAACATAGCTGTATGTACAGCGTCGTCTACATCAAGAGTGGTGGAGGGATCAGGCCCTTTGAAGCCACAGCAACCGGTCCGGCAGATCACGGATGCCAGGTGCTAATTCCTGCCCTGCGGATGTTCCGCGGGGAAAGATGAGGACGGAGCCCGAAGTGGACAGTTCTCCTGTTTGTCTCATCGAGCCCCTTCTCATCAGACGAGAAGGGGCTTTTTCGTGCCCTATAGCCATGGAGGACACCGATGATATTTGACAACAGCCTTGCCACAAGCCTGGTACAACTCGGCGTCGATCGAGACCCGCAAACCGGTGCCATCAGTACGCCCATCCATCCCAGCGCAACCTTCCGTCATCCCGCGCTGGGACAGAGTACCGGCTACGACTACACACGCAGCGGCAACCCCACCCGGGATACCCTTGAAGAAGGCCTCGCAAGCCTTGAGGGCGGACATCGCGCCTGCGCCTTCTCCTCGGGGATGGCCGCCCTGACCACCCTGCTGCTCCATTTTTCCGCCGGCGACCACGTGATTGTTTCTGAAGATCTCTATGGCGGAACCTACCGGGTCCTCGAGCAGGTCTTTGGCAAGCTTGGACTGTCGGCCAGCTATGTCGACACCTCGCAACTTGAGGCCATTGGTGCCGCAATCATCGACAAAACCAAAGCGGTGCTGGTCGAAACCCCGGGCAACCCACTGTTGGGAGTCGCGGACATCAAATCGATCGCCACTCTCTGCCGTCGGCACAGCCTGCTGTTTATCGTCGACAACACATTTCTGACCCCGGTTTTACAGCGTCCGCTGGAACTGGGGGCCGATGTCGTAGTCCACTCTGGAACCAAGTACCTCAGTGGCCACAACGACCTCTGCTCAGGCGTCCTCGTCGCCAGAGATCCAGAACTCGGCGAGCGTCTGTATTTTCTCCAAAACTCAACCGGTGCGGTTCTCCCACCACAGGACTGTTGGTTGTTGATCCGCAGCTTAAAAACACTGGCCCTGCGGATGGAACGCCACTGTCAAAATGCCCTCACCGTCGCTCACTGGCTTCAGCAGCACCCCGATGTGACGCACGTCTATTACCCGGGCTTGAAAGACCATCCCGGCCACGCCCTTTCACAGCAGCAAGCCCGCGGGTTCGGCGGCATGGTTTCGTTTCGCCTAAAAAGCCCATCGCTGGCGCGTCAGGTTCTGGAAAAAGTGACCCTGATTTCCTTTGCAGAGAGTTTAGGTGGGGTTGAATCACTGATAACCCTGCCGGCCGTGCAAACCCACGCCGACATCCCCGAATCCGAGCGGTTGCGCCTTGGGGTGTGTGACTCACTGCTGCGTCTTTCCGTCGGCATCGAAAACGTCAACGATATCATCGCCGATCTGGAGCAAGCCCTTGCATAATCATTACGCGAGCACAGCAACAGGACCACAGCAGCCGTTGTCTTATACACGGCTTCGAAAAAAGGAGAGTTCCCATGGCTGAAAACACCTACCGACCCGCAACCCTACTGGTGCATCAGGCCACCGATCGCGATCCGGCGACTGGAGCTTCGACCGTACCGATCTACCAGGCGTCGACCTATCATCACGACGCCGGGCAGCCTGGGGAGTACGATTACGCCCGTAGCGGCAACCCAAGCCGCCAGCAGGTCGAGGAGGCCATTGCGCTTCTGGAAGGCGGAACCCACGGATTCGCCTACGCCAGCGGCATGGCGGCGATCGGAAGCGCTCTGGCACTCCTCAAAACCGGCGACCACCTGATCGCGCCCAACGACCTCTATGGCGGCAGCTGGCGCTATCTGAGCACGATCCTTCCCGAACGTGGAGTCAGCACCAGTTTCGTCGACATCACCGATCCGCAGCAGATCGAAGACGTCATCACCCCTCAAACCCGGGCGATTTTTCTCGAGACCCCCTCCAATCCTCTGTTCAACATCACCGATATCCGCACCGTGGCCCAACTCGCAAAAGACCACGGGTTGATCACCCTGCTCGACAACACCTTCATGACCCCACTGCTGCAGCGCCCACTGGAGCTTGGCATCGACGTGGTCATCCACAGCGGCACCAAGTTTCTCGGCGGACACAGCGACCTAATGGCCGGGCTGGTCACCACAGCCGACCCCGCCGTGGCCAAACGGTTAAAACAGTTTCAGAACGCTTTTGGAGCAGTGCTGTCCCCCTTCGACTCGTTTCTCCTCTCCCGCGGCATCAAAACACTGAAACTGCGCCTGGAAGCGGCCCAGACCTCGGCTCACACCCTCGCGCAACGGCTGCAAGCCCATCCGAACATCGCCCGGGTCTGGTATCCGGGATTAACCGATTTTACCAGCCGCAGGCTTCACTTCTCACAGGCAAGCGGCGCCGGCGCCGTTCTATCTTTTGAACTGAAGCACCAAGCGAAGGTTGCGCCACTTCTGAAGGCAGTTAAACTCCCGATCATCGCCCCCAGTCTCGGTGGAGTCGAGACTATCCTCACCCACTGTTGGAGCATGTCACACGCCGCCATTCCTGCCGACACCAAGCTGCGTCTCGGGATCCATGACACTCTGCTGCGACTTTCTGTCGGCATCGAAGACGTCGATGACCTGTGGGACGATTTGGAACGCGCACTGTAAATCGCGTTTGACAACAACCGGCTCTTTCGATTAAAGTTCGATGTAAATCTGAATACCTAGCAAGTCTTTATCAAGAGTGGTGGAGGGATGAGGCCCTGAGAAACCACGGCAGCCGGTCCGCAGCGCGGATGTCCGGTGCCAATTCCTGCCCGTAATGGTTTACGGGAGAGATGAGGACGGAGCCGCCAGATACCTTTATCGTATCCATCAGGCCCCTCCCCTCGTCGGGAGGGGCCTTTTACGTTGACGGCAACACAAGATGGAGAACAGACAGGATTGAACAGCACGGTCGGCATCGTTAAAACGGAATACGCCCAGCTCGATACCCAGTTGCGACTGGAAAGCGGGCGCCTGCTTGGTCCACTGACCCTGGCCTACGAAACCTACGGCACCCTCAACGCCGACCGTTCCAATGCCATCCTCGTCACCCACGCCTGGACCGGTGACGCCCATGCCGCCGGTGTCCACAGCGAATCGGACCGCCGCCCGGGCTGGTGGGACAACATGATCGGACCCGGCAAGGTGCTCGACACCGAGCGCTACTTCGTGCTCTGCAGCAACACCATCGGCTCCTGCAAAGGCTCAACCGGCCCGACCAGCATCAACCCGCAAAACGACCGCCCGTATCGCCTGCAATTTCCCGTCATCATGGTGCGCGACATGGTCCGCGCCCAGAAGCTCCTACTCGACCAGCTCGGCATCAATACCCTGCAGGCCGTCATCGGCGGTTCGATGGGCGCCATGCAGGCGCTGGAATGGGGGATCCATTATCCAGAAATAGTAAAAGCGATCGTCCCCATCGCCGGCACCGGACGCACCTCACCGATGGCCATCGCCCTCAACAATCTGGCGCGGCAGGCGATCTACAACGATCCCCTCTGGAAGAAGGGGAACTACCGTCCGGAACACCCACCGGCGGACGGCTTGGCCCTTGCCCGCGCCGTCGGACACACCTCGTTCCTCTCCGACGCCTCGATGCAGATCAAGTTCGGCAGACGCTTTTCAGTTCGCGACGGGATGTTTGACCTGTTTGGAAAGTTTGAAGTGGAACGCTATCTTGACTACAACGGTGGCAACTTCGTCGGCAAGTTCGACACCAACTCGTTTCTCTACCTCGCAAAAGCCCTCGACCTCTACGATGTCGCCTGGAATTTTGATTCCCTCGAAGACGCCCTAAAGTGCCTGCGCTGCCCATCGCTCTGGTTCGCCTTCAGCTCCGACTGGCTCTACCCACCCGCGCAACCGGAAGCGGTCGTCGAAGAGCTGACCCGTCAAAAAAAACCGGTCGAGTACCACCTCATCGAATCCGACTACGGACACGACTCCTTTCTGGTCGAACCGGAAAAGTTTATCCCGATCTTAAAGCGGTTCTTAAACACGCTCTGATAAAAGCGGAACAGAAGTGGTTTGATCAGAGAGGGGGGGGATTACTTACGGGGCACTTTCTTCGAAAACAGATCAAGCTGCTGAAAACGATGCTCTTCAGACTTGAACGGACGGCCATGAAAACGTGGACAATCCAACATCACCATGGCAGCGGTCTGCTTACAGGTGCGGACGCACTTCAGGCAGAGCTTGTTCTGTTGATTCTCGCTGTTCACTCCCGACATCGCACTATCTCCAATCCCGCACAGTTTAGCCACTCTGTCTGTTCCTGACAAGCCAGTCCTGCAGCAGTCAATGCACACCGGCGGGATATTCTCTTGTCTCAGCCAGTGGGCGGATGTTAAATTGCTGAAATTGCTGACATCAACCCCTGCGCGTGGAGAGCGATCAACATGAGCGCCGAGACTCTGGACATCACCATCCTCGGTTCGGGCACCAGTACCGGAGTTCCGGTTATCGGCTGCCGGTGCGCCGTGTGCCGGTCAGAAAACCCACGCAACAACCGTACGCGATCGAGTATTCTGCTCCACTCTCAGGAACACAATATCCTGATCGATACCGCAACCGACCTGCGCCAGCAGGCCCTGCGTCACGGTCTTCGCACCCTCGACGCTGTCCTTTACACCCATGCCCATGCTGACCACATCAATGGCATAGACGATCTGCGCAGCTTCAACCTGCCTCATCGACAGGTCATCCCCGTCTACGGTGCCGCACAAACCCTGCAACACATCGGTCATCTTTTTGACTATATCTTCAACCCGTCAAAACAGAGCGGTTTTGTCCCGCTCCTCAAACTGTGCCCTGTTGAAAGCCCGTTCCGTCTTTTTGACCTTGAGATCACGCCAATCCCATTAATTCATGGAGACCTGACGGTCTACGGCTACCGTTGCGGGCCGCTCGCCTACCTGACCGACTGCAGCGCCATCCCCGCCCGATCATTTCCGCTCCTTAAGGGGTTAGACCTCCTGATTCTCGATGGGCTCCGTTTTAAAAGCCACCCGACTCACTTCAACATCCAGCAGGCCATAGAAGCAGCTCAGCAGGTGGGAGCACGCCGCACCCTGCTGACTCATCTGACCCATGACGTGGAACATGTACGGGACTCCCGCAACCTGCCTGCTGACGTTGAATTTGCCTACGACGGGCAGCAGATTACACTGAACCTGTCCACCAGTTCCATCGGGCGGAATGAAGAGAAAACAACCACCCAAGGTGTCGGGACATGAAAACCGAACTGCGCCTACACGGACACATTGATGACACCATCGAATATTTTGCGACCGCCGCAAGCCAATCGACGGACCTGCACCACTTTTATCAGAAAAAAGAGCGGAAGCTGCGCTTTTTTGCCCCCGGAAACGAATTCATCCTGACAGAAGAGGGTATCCACCATTGCGGCAATGGCGGCACATTCTGCGAGTATATGTTCGGGGTCGATCAACCGCTGTCCGATCTGGCCAAAGAGGATGTCCGCAACCGCCTGGTCCTGTACGGGACACACTACAATAACGGCCAGCTCTGCTTTTCGGACAATACGGACACAACCCAAACCTACGAGCAGATATTTTTCGAAGGGAACGCCGTCAGCAACAATTTTTTCTTTCTGAGCGGCCCACTCGACAGCGCCCTGGAGCAACAGCAGAAGTTCTGTCTCAAATTCCTCGGAAAAGCCCTGAAGCGCACCGATCGGATCAGCGAAAAAGACGACACCCTGCTGATCAGCAGCCTTCTGGGGCCTCTGCCTCCGAGCTGCACCCTGTATGTTTTTCGCCTGATCAACAAACACCACCTGCGATATCAGGAACACTTTGCCGAGCTCTACAGCCGTCACCGTTCTATCCCGGACGACAAGTTTGCCGACCTTCAAAACCTGGCCGACGAACTCGGCATCGACCAGTATCAACAGGAACGGATCCGCATCGATGTCATGTACAAACACCCGGACAACCGCCCGATCGTCAACGACTACAAAAAGGTCCTGATCGACTGTAATCGTCAGGGATATACCGACAAGGCACAACGGACCCGACTGAATCGGCTCAAAACACTTTCTGTCCGCAATAAGATTCCGGCGGCCCTGTTTTACGCTCTGGACGACATGCTCGCCGTCGACCAGCAGGAAGAGCAATCCACCAGCAACGACATTTCGACTGCCAAGCAAATCCTGGGGGCCCTGTTCCAGGGCGACGCGGCGCAACCAGCCTCCATCAGCAACACAGACATGGTCAGCCTGCTGCTGGCCAAACGCTACGCCAGTCAAAATCGTGATCATGTTTTTGAAGAACTGCTCCTCGAAACGGGCAAGACCTGCGATGAAAAAATCCGCGACGGCGCGGATCTGAGCCTGCTTGAAACCTTCTCGGCAATCATCACATTTTTCGACCGCTACGATAGCGCATCAGCCCATATCGGCCAACTGGCCTTTATGGAGAACTTTCAGCTCACCGAAGAACAGATCCGAAGCCTGCTCGGCAACAGGGATGCCTTCAACGAGTTGCAGACCGGCCTCTTCGATGACCTCTTCTTTCGCGACATCCTGCAGAATAAATACCTCGGCAGGTTCGGCAGACGCAAAATGGGCCTGCTACGCACGGGACTGCAGGATATCGAGGCGCAGCGCCTCACTGCAACCCAACTGTCACAGCAGATCGGTGCGATCAGTAGCGACGAACGCCTCTACCAAAGCGTCTTCAATCTGGCGAAAGAACGCATCCGCAACTTTTACTCGGGCTACAGCTCCAACGAAGAGCAGAGCAAGCTGTTAAAGGAGATCAACACCGAGCTGCGCAGTCAGGACGTCATCTCTCAAGACATCCCCCTGCAGCTGTTTCGCGACGTGATCCTCAACATCAAAACAGAAGCGATCTACATCCACAACATGCTCCCTAAAATCACCTTCACCAAGGACCGGGCCATGCGCGAAGATTTTCTGGCCAACAGCGGTCTCGATCGGTTTTATGTCGAAGAACTGGAACGGGAATATTTCACTCTGAACAAGCTCGATCCCGAAGATCTGGCCCAGCTCAGAGCAGGGGCGGACACTTAAAGAGAACGAGGCACCGATGCCGACAGACAGCGTTCAACAACTCCGCAATATCGGAATCATCTCCCATATCGACGCCGGCAAAACCACGGTGTCGGAGCGAATTCTGTTTTACACCGGAGAGATCCATAAGATGGGTGAGGTCCACGACGGCATGGCCGTCATGGATTGGATGGATCAGGAGCAGGAGCGCGGCATCACGATCACCGCAACCACCACCAGCTGTCGTTGGAAAGAATACAACATCAACCTGATCGACACCCCGGGACACATCGACTTCACCATCGAGGTTGAACGCTCACTGCGCGCCCTTGATGGCGCAGTTGCAATCTTCAGCGCGGTCGAAGGTGTCCAACCTCAGAGTGAATCTGTCTGGAGGCAAGCCAGCCGCTACAACGTCCCACGGCTCTGCCTGATCAACAAGATGGACCGGATCGGCGCCAATTATCGCGCAACCGTAGAGGACATCTCCGAAAAACTTCAGGCCCGCCCCGTGCTGCTGCAGATCCCTCTCGGGGAAGAGGGCGCCTTCACCGGCGTCATCGATCTGCTTGAAAACCAACTGGTGCGCTTCAATGATGAAGATCAGGGCCAGAGCCCGACACCGGAACCCGTCCCGGCAGACTATCTCGAAGAGGTACAACATGCGCGCGAAGCGCTGATCGAATGCGCTGCCGACTTCGACGACAGCATCCTGAGCGACGTCCTCGACAACAATCCCATCGACACCCCACGTATCGTCAGCGCCCTGCGGCGGGGCACCATCGCCTGTCAGATCTTTCCGGTCCTGCTCGGGTCAGCGCTGCGCAACAAGGGGATACAGCCACTCCTCGATGCCATCGGCAGCCTCTTGCCGTCCCCACTGGACACCCCACCTGCCGCAGCACTCCACCTGCAGTCCAACGCGCCGCATCAGGTCCACACCGATCCGGCACAACCTCTCTGCGCGCTGGCGTTCAAGGTTCTCGCCGATGAAGGTCGCAAGCTGACCTATCTGCGGATCTACTCCGGCAGCGTCGCTCCGGGCGATACCATCTGGAACAGCAGGACCGGTCAGCCGGAAAAACTGGCACGACTGTTTCGGATGCATTCCCACAAACGTGAACGGATCGGACAGGCGTTCGCCGGCGATATCGTCACCGCAACCGGACTCAAACATGTCCTCACCGGCGATACCCTCTACGACGAAAAACTCCCCCTGCGATTGGCCGGGCTGGACGCACCGGAACCGGTCGTCTCGTTAGCCGTCGAACCCAAGACTGTGGATGACCGTGACCGGCTGATGCCGGCCCTTGAAAAACTGCAGTGGGAAGATCCCACCTTCAAAGTCAAGGAAGACGTCGACACCGGCCAGACCCTCTTAAGCGGCATGGGCGAGCTTCACCTGGAGATCATCACCGAACGCCTGCGCAGCGATTTTAACGTCGGGGTCACCATCGGCCGTCCTCAGGTTGTTTTTCGAGAGACCATACAAGCGGTCGGCACCATAACCGAACATTTTGAAAAAGAGATTGACGGCAAGCACCATCAGGCCGAAATCTCCCTGAAAATCTCTCCCCTGCCACGCAAAGCAGGTCGTCAGATAACGGTCAACACCAGCGTCACCGGCAATCTCCCGGAAGACCTGCAAACATGGCTCTGCGCACAACTCGACAACGCCTGCCAATCGGGCGTTATCGCCGGATACCCGCTCACCGACCTGCAGATCGAGGTCTGTGCATTACCGTACGACGCGGGACGCACCAGCGAGCTCGGCCTCAGCGCGGCCATCAACAAAGCGATCACCGATGTGGTCCGCAGCGCACAACCGACCCTGCTCGAGCCGATCATGCGGCTGGAGCTCGTTGCTCCTCCGGACTATACCGGACGGGTGATGGGCACCCTGCAACAGAAACGGGGTCAAATCGAAGGAGTGGTCTCTCATCCGGGACAAGACATCATCCGCGGCACCATCCCGCTGTTTGAGATGTTCGGCTACATGACCGAGTTACGCAGTGCCACCAAAGGACAGGGCAGCTTCACCATGGAATTCTCACACTTCGACCAGGCACCGTCCGAAACCCTCCAGCGTTTCGGGCTGTAAGCCCTTTCCGTTTTCTCGGAAAATCACCTCCAGCACAGGATACTCACAGCACTGTGGCTTTGAACAGTTTGGGTATGTTTTTTCGGGAGGATCATTTTACGGGCTGTGACGTTTTAAAGAACTGGGGCATGGGCTAGGATAGGTTCAAACGATGGTTGTGAAAGACCACACAGCAACAAAACAGAAACCTCCCTTGATAAAACTCTTTGACCCCGTGATTAGCCTCCTGATCACGGGGTATTTTTTATCTGGCGGGGTTCTCTCCGACCGGCAAGGTAAAACGGACTGTCGTGCCACGGCCGAATTCGCTCTCCACTCCGATCGTCCCTCCGTGGGATTCGATGATGTTCTTGACAATCGACATTCCCAGCCCCAGTCCCTGCTTTGCCGTCAGGGACGTATCGGCACGATAGAACTGCTCAAACATTCTGCTGCACTGCTCCGGGGTCATGCCGATCCCCTGATCCTGTACTTCAATCGCAATCTCATCGTTTAAAGCCTGGTAACGGACCTGTATCTGTGAGCCTTCAGCAGAGAACTTGACAGCATTCACCAGCAGGTTCTCCATGACCTGGACAATTTTCCCTTCGTCGACCATAAGCGCCACCGGCGCAGACGGAAGGCTCAGGGTGAAGTCATGGTTCTTTGACTCAAGGCGATATTGCCTGATCAGATCAGTCAGGCCCGGAGACAGATCACACCAGCACTTCTCCACATGGATGACCCGCCCCGAATCGACGCGACTGATATTCAACAGATCATCGATAATGCGTTCCAACACCTGTGATTTGTCGTGGATAATCGAGAGGAACTCGACCTGTTGCTGCTCATCGAAGCTCTTTTCATTCATCAGCAGTTCAGCGTATCCCATGACCGATGCCAGCGGGGTGCGCAGTTCATGTGCCGCAGTGGAGATGAACGAGCTCTTCATCCGATCCAATTCACGTTCGCGACTGATATCGCGAAACAGAGTAATAACACCAGATCGCATCTCCTCTAGGCCGCGGACCAGTGAAGACTTCATCTGAATGACACGCGTGACCTGTTCGCAATCTCCCGGGATCTCGAAAGAGTAAACGCCCCGCTCCTCGCCACGGTGAATCGCATGCAGATAATCGGACAGACCCTGATCGGCAATCAAGCTCGATACCGGTTGCAGGTAGGCCTCGGCCAGGGATCGACCAAACATCTTTTCGGCGGAGGAGCTCATCAGCACCACCCGGTCGCCCATATCGGTAAAGACCAATCCGTCGGCAACCGACCGCAGCATCGCTTCAATCCGCTTGCGAGCCTCCTCGGCTTCACTCAACGCCAGCTGGAGGGACTCTTCAGCCTGCTTTCGGACAACGGTCTCCCAGGCGAGATCCGCCAGACGCTGAACCACGGAAACATCTGCCTCAACATAGTCCGTTTTTTTATTGCCCACCCCCAGAACGGCAACTATTTTGTCACCACGAAAGACCGGCACCACCAGCTCGCGAACCACGGGGACATGGCCTTCCGGCAATCCTTTTTTATGCGGCAGCGAGGAATAATCGTTGTGGATCACGGGTCGCCGCTGTCGAACGCAATCGACCCAGACCCCCGCCTTGGAAAAGGGATAATGGGTCTCGGATACAGCACCGGCACACTGGCCCTGCAGTGTTCTGGTCGACCAGGTCCGCAACGCCATACTCTCTTCGTCGGCAGCGACAAAATGACAAAAACCGACCTCGCTGGCGGTTAATTTCTCCGCCTCATCGAGAAACCACTGCATCAACTCGGTTATCGTGTGACTGGAAGCGTAGTCGATCAATGCCAACTGAGCGCGTTGTAAATCCTGTTCACGTTTGCGTTCGGTATTATCGCGAACGATCCCGACGGCATGCCATTCTCCCGCCCGTGAAACCCGCGCCAGAGACAATTCCACCGGGAATTCGTGACCGTCCTTGTGCACTGCGGTCATTTCGACGGTGGTGCCAACAAGCTGCCCCGTCCCGGTCCGGAAGAATGTCTCCAACGCTTCCGCCGCAGAAGCATGATAACGTTGGGGCGCCAGCAACTGATGCAGATCAACACCGGTCGCTTCATCGCGGCTGTAACCGAACACGCGAACAGCGGCGGGATTCCAGAACGACACCTTCCCTTCGGTATCGATCATCACGATCGCTTCATTGGCGGTGTGGGTAATCGCCCGGTAATATTCATTGAGCTGCTGGCGATCCCCTTCTGCCGCCTTACGGTCGGAGATATCCTGAACGTAGCCCGCCATCCGCACGGGTCGGTTCTGCGCATCGCGCTGCACACTGCCGCGATTCCGTATCCAGACAACATTCCCGTTCTTATGATACATCCGGCACTCGACATCGAACCGACACTCATTCTTCAGGTGACGCTGCAAAACCGTCATGAATTGTGATCGGTCCTCTTCGAGAACCAGCATTTCCCACTGACTGATCGTCTGGGCAATCTCGGCATCACCGTAACCCAAGATTTGAGAGATTCGCGGCGACCACCACATATCGTCACGATCCACGTCGGGCCAATCCCATATGCCGGCACCCGAACCGCGGACCGCCAGATCGAAGCGTTCTTCACTGAGCTCCAGATTTCTGAGAGCCTGACGGTGCTCCCGTTCGGTCTTTTTTTCCGCAATGGCTCTGGGCACAACCACAGTCAGACGCGCAAGGTTGGTCTTTAGAACATAGTCGCTCACCCCCGCCTTGAGTGACTCGATCGCCATCTCTTCACCCATCGCGCCGGTGACGAGAACCACCGGCAGCATCTCATCCCGTTGCCGCACCGCCTCGAGGGCTTCGACACCGCTGAAATCGGGCAGCGAATAGTCTGTCAGGACAATATCGAACGACTGTTCAGCAAGCGCTGTGCTAAAGGCCGCTTTGTCGGAAACCCAAGTCAGCTCAAACCGGAAATCCGCCTTTTTTAGCGCATAACGGACCAGTTCAGCATCATTCGGGCTATCTTCAAGATGAAGTATTTTCAACATTTCAGACATAATAGTCCTTCAGTACGCCACGTTGATCACTGTCGTGCAACCGGACGTTCACAGCAGCACTATTTCGCAATCGGCGCTTCGCTGGTAAGAATCCAGTAAACGCCGATATTCATCACCGCCTTGGTAAAATCATAAAACCGGACCGGCTTGCGTACATAACTGTTGGCCCCCTCAGCGTAAATCGCTTCGATATCGTTGGATCGTCTTCAGGCAGTGTTCATTTTCCTCCGGCTGAGCGATCCGTGACACCGCCATCAGTGCCAGAACAGGGCAAAACAGACCAAGACAAAAAGACGGGAAATCAGGTGCAAAAAAAATCCGCCTTAACGGCGGACCTGATTCTGCGATACCTGCATCAGATCGAGCAGGGCCTCAACTTCGCCGTGCAGCGGAGACAGCACCGGAGCTCCCTGGCGGCCAGTGTGCTCTCCGCGATAGACGAGGGCAAAAACCCGCGCGACACGGGCGATCAGCAGTTCAAGATTGATTGGCTTGGAGATAAAGTCGGCAAACCCCATATTCAATAGTGAAACTTCCTCATCCCGTGTAGCTTTTGAGGAAAAACCGATCACCGGAATGGACCTTGTATCGGGATTTTTTCTGAGCACCCGGAACATCTCGCGGCCATCCATGCCAACCATAACAGTTTCGGTGATAATCAACTGCGGTTCGTGCTTGAGAACCGCCGCAAGTCCCATCTTTGCACTGCTGGCTTCGACCACACGGTAGCCTTCGCGGCGCAGAGCCAAAGCCGACGACAGGCGGATCTTTTCCTTATCCTCAACCAGAACGATCGTGCCCATGCTCTCCGGCGCATTCTGGGTGCTTTCGAGATAATGGTAACGGATCCCGGCAAGAATCTCGCTGGGGGTCGCGACCCAGGGCACAACATCAAGCGACGTGGAAAAGGCAATGCGGTCAACGATCTCCAGGTCGAGGGGATTGGCCATCGCCAGGTTCAGGCGCCTGTTATTACGACTGATCGGATAGACCAGACGCTGAATCGCGGTGTGGATGTCAACAAGCTCACGCAATTGTGGATCGCGGGGCTGATCCGCCAGCGGCGGAACAGGACGGATATTGAACTGGGTCGCCAGCACCAGAGCGATGTCCTTGTCGCAGACGACACCCATCTCCTGCAGAATTTCACCGAGCTTCTTTTTCGATACCTTCTGTCGCGCCAGGGCGTCGGCAAGATTAACCCGTTTCAGCACCCCTGCTTCGACCAGCAGGTCACCCATCTGCCTTTTTCGAGCCGATTTCGTCATCGTAGCTCCATTAAGACACCAGACAACTGCTCAGCTTGCCATCGGGTCGCTGGGTCATCAACTCAAGAGTTGCCTTCGCCGACTGCGGTTGACCGAACAGAAAGCCCTGCACCTCGATACAGCCAAGAGCCTTGAGGTACTCCAACTGCTCGACGGTCTCCACCCCTTCCGCAACCATATGCAGCTTCAACCCCTTGGCCATCGAAGCGATCGCATCGACGATACAGGTCTCACGTGAACCCGGCTTGATGTCCTTGACAAAAGACCGGTCGATCTTCAGCGTGTTGACCGGGAAGTTCTGCAGATAGCTCAGCGAAGAGTACCCCGTGCCAAAGTCATCGATGGCGATGGTAATCCCGCGCTTGCTCAAGCGACGCAATTTCTGAACCGCATTGGCGCAGTTTTTCATCAGACCGTACTCGGTAATTTCCAGCTCGATGTATTCTCCCGACAGTCCGCTGTCATCGAGGGTACCGATAATCTTATCCACAAAATCGTCCTGCTCGATCTGGATCGCCGAGATATTGATCGACACCTTCAGCTTGGGCAGGCCCATATCTCGCCAGCGGCACAGTTCGCGGCAGGTCGCCTGCAGCACCCAGTCGCCAATCGGCACAACCAGCTTGGTCTTTTCGGCGATGGGGATAAATTCGTTGGGCATCACCAGTCCACGCTCGGGGTGCCACCAGCGGATCAGTGCTTCCATGCCGACGATCTGACAGGTCTGCGGATTCACCTTGGGCTGAAAAAAGACCTCGAACTGGTCCCTTTCAAGCGCCCGGTGCAGGTCACGTTCTATCGTCAAATGGCAGGTGTAGGAATCATTCATCTCTTCACAAAAGAAGCGATACCCGTCTTTGCCGTTCGACTTGATATGGTACATGGCGATATCGGCGCTCTTGACCAGCGTCCCCATGGTCTCTCCGCTGCTGGGGAACATGGCGATACCGATACTTGCGCTGATGAAGACTTCCTGCCCTTCGATGTGGATCGGCGCCCGCAGACTTTCGAGAATTTTACGGGCCACAGCACCAGCATCCTCTTTTTTACTCAACTGCGGCAACAGCAGGGTGAATTCGTCGCCGCCGAACCGTGCCAGAGTATCTTCAGCCCGCAGACAACCGGAGGTCCGCTCTGCCACCACCTGCAGCAGCCGATCCCCCATGGCGTGTCCGAGCGAATCGTTGATCAGCTTAAAGCGATCGACGTCCAGATACATCACCGCCAGCAGTTCGTTGTAACGACGGGCGTGAGCCGTTGCAAGGTTCAGGCGATCCTCAAACAAGGCCCGGTTCGGCAGGCTGGTCAGCAGATCATGATAGGCCTGATAATTGATCAGCTCTTCGTTGCGCTTACGATCAGTGATATCCCGCGCACAGCCGTAGGTGCCGACAAACTCCCCCTTGCCGTCCAGCCCCATAGGATTGTACATCCCCACCGAATGCAGTGAGATCGGCAGCACGTGCGTATCAAAATAGCGCACTCCCTTGACCTGATCGTTAATTTTCAGTCGCAGCTCAACATCCTTGCTGGCCCGCACTCCGGTGCGACGTTCATTAAAAACATAGGTCGCTTCAACCATATCGTTTTCATGGATCAGTTCGGAATAGTGCCTGCCGATCAGATGTTCACGTTTAAAACCGAGCAGATCCTCGACCCGATCGTTGACAAAGGTGAACTGTCCCTGTTTGTCGAGGACATAGACAATATCGGGTGAATTATTGACAATGTAGCGGTGCAGTTTTTCCGAATCTTCCAGTGCCAGCGCCATCGCCGCATGCTGCTTTTCCAGTCGACGGCGACTCAGTCCGTTTTCGATGGTTGTCAGCAGCTCGCCGGCATCATAGGGCTTGCGGACAAAATCGTACGCCCCTTCGGTCAACGCGTCCTTGACCGCGCTGAAGGAGGTTTCACCACTGACAACGACCACCTTGGTCTGGATGTCACGCCGCGAAATCTGACGGAGAACATCGTGCCCACCCATCCCCGGCATCTGCAGATCGAGCAGCATCAGGTCGTAGTCGATCTGCTCCAGAAGCTCGAGAGCCGCCTCCCCTCCCTGAGCTGTATCCGGGCTGTAACCACTGGCCTTGAGCATGATTTTCAGGCTGGCCAACATCGACGGATCATCATCGACCACCAGAATTTTTGCCGGATCGTCCGGTTCAGACACCGTCATCCCTATGCTATCGATCACGATCTGTCACCACGTGTCTTAATCTTAATATTGCTGAACATTTCAATCAATTTCATCCATTCTTGGAATCAGTAAGTTAAAACAGGTGCCAAACTCGGCCGAGCTGTGGCAGCTGATACGTGCACCCAAATCGTCCGCCATGCCCTTGACGATGTTCAGCCCAAGCCCGGCATGATCACCGCCCTTGGTGCTGGTCACCGGCGAGAACAGTTTCTCCATCACCGCCTTATCGATGCCCGGCCCGTTGTCTCTGACCGTCACTTCGACAAAATGACATCCATCCGATCCGAAAATCTCCCGGCTGCTCAGGGCAATCTGCCCGTCGTCAGCAAGGGCTTCGGCGGCATTTTTCAGCAGGTTGACCAGGATCTGCTTGATTACTACCGGCTTACTGCGCAGCGGTTGCACGCTGTCATCGAAATCGGTCAGGACAGTAATATTTTTCGGTGCAAAAAAGCTCGGGCGCAGACTCTCGACCACCGCAGCCAGCAATTCATTGAGGTCGACCGGAGTCGCCGCAACCTGCGGCGCCTGTTTCTGCTCCGTATAGTATCTGAGGATATCGCCGATCCGCTTCAGTTCGGCCTCGATCGCAGTGGGCAGTTCATCGTTGCCGGTCTGGGTCAGCAGTGGTCCGGCAACAGTCATATAGTTACCGATAATCGTCAGGGGATTGCTGACTTCGTGGACGAGCTTGGGGATCAGATCCTTATCGGTCGCGTCTCCCTGCGCTGTATCGGCATCGGTATTCTGTCCGAGCAACGTCGCCAACGCACGGGCCACCGTCGCAGCCAGCATCTGCACGGCAGTCGAGGAAAAATGGTCGGCCGCCGCCGCATCATTGATACCGACAGCGATCGCACCGTGCGGGACATCACCGGTCATAAGCGGTATACAGAGCAGCCCCTGCCCCTGACATAAACGCAGCAGCTGACGGTCGAACAGCGAAAGATCCACGGGTGTGGTCTCACATAATTGTTGCAGCTGGCCGGTACGAACCGCGTCGACCAACAGGCTGTCACCGTGCAGGGCGATCTTCAATCCATCAAGCAGGCGCTGCTGCGGGGCAGGACACCCCACCAACTGATGTCCACCGGCATCGAGGGCAAACAGCACAGCCTCTGTGGCCGGTGTGTTCTGCAGAAAAATCTGGCGCGCGGTCTGCGCAAACTGTTCGGCGCGGGAAGTACTGTGCAACTGATTGCCACAGCCATCCTGCTCGGCGATCGTAAAGACAAGCGATGTCAGACGCGATTTTTCACGGTTGAATTCAGCGGCACCTTCAACAGGTGCAGGAGCAAGGCCACGATACTGCTTTTCAGCAAGCCCGAACAGGTATTCGCTGTCGCTGCGATTGAAATTAAACAACCGCTCTCCCGCCGCAGCAACACCATCGCTCAGCGTCAACGGCGATTGGCAAACAAGTCGGCAGAACCGCGTCATCCGCACCAGAATACTCGCGGCACGACACTGCTCGACGGGCTGATACTGAAAACTGACCGCATCCGCCATAAAGGACTGAAGCTGCCAGCGACAGATCAATTGATCGGCAATCTGCAGGTGATCTGTATCGAAGCGAGTCAGTTCAGCGGCCCGTACCGCAGCACCGTCGGACGGATCGTCAACGGTGTCAAGATAGGCCTGTGGCTGCGTGGAGAACAGGCTCAGCATTCCAACATTTGTCAACAACGCCGTCAGCTGTGCCTCTTCGGCCGCCGGACAGGAGATCGCTTCCGCCAGGTAGCGGGCCGTAATCCCCGCAACCTGAGAATCGAACCAGAGCGTGCGCAGCATCTGGATCTGCGCTGCAGAAAGGTCGGTTTCGACCAGAAGACGGGCAGATTGTAGAGCCAGAGATTTTATTGAGGCGGGACCGAGACCGTCCAACGCACTTGTAAGAGGAGCCGATGGATCGATACGGTCGGGACAGGTTTTAACGGCGCTGTTGAGAATTTTGACACAGAGAGCACTATCCTGCAGGACAATCGCTTGCAGGGACTGCGGCGTAGCAATTCCACCCTGGCAGGCCCCGAGCAGCTGTAACACTACATGGGGCGCAGACAGAAAAGTCGAACTGTCCGTTATACTGTTGTGTCGCAGTGCCGTCATCACCCGAGCCTTAAGGTCCTAGAATAAGAAGGGAAACCGGGGTTATCTACACTCGACTGCGGTCATCGGCAGCCTGAAAAAAGTCGCACATCTCCATACTGGGATAATTAACAGAGCATTATGCTCCGGAACTCATACAAAATCAACGTTTTAAAACCCGACAAAACCCGCGAAAAACCAGCAATTCCACACGAACAATAAAATCGGCGGCCGAACCAGTCCATAGACACAAAAAAGCCGCAGACACGGGGCCTGCGGCTTCTAAGTTTACACTTCTTTATAAAAGGGTTCGACTAAAACGGAATATCGTCCTCCGGATTAAACGCCGGTTCAGCAAAACTGTCTGCCTGAGGGGAGCTTGCCGCTGGCTTTGGATCGGGCTGATAGGCCGGCTGACTGGCGTAACCTGAGGGCTGTCCGCCGCCGTAGCCGCCCTGCTCTCCTCCGACGCGGCCGAGCATCTGCATCTCGCTGACGACAACCTCGGAAATGTAGCGCTTATTGCCATCACGATCATCGTAGGAGCGATTCTGAATTCGGCCCTCAACGTAGATCTGCTTCCCCTTCGTCAGATATTTACCACACACCTCGGCCAGGCCAGCCCAGACAACGATATTGTGCCATTCGGTGCGCTCCTGCTGCTCGCCCTGCTTGTTTTTAAAACGCTCGGAAGTGGCCAGCGAAAACGTACACACCGCAGCCCCGGAAGGCGTATAACGCAGCTCCGGATCCTTGCCGAGATTCCCCACCAGAATAACCTTATTGACTGACATGGATTTTTCTCCTGACACACATGCTTATAGAACCAATGGATTATCGTCACAGGCCAGCACCCAAAACAGCAACCAGACCTGCAACAATTTTGAGTTATGTATCTTACACGTTTAGCCCTGAGACATGAAGGCAATTTTCCAGACACGCCCGCGGTCTTTACTCATTCTTCAGATAACGTCGCTCCGGGCGTCCCACAGCACCGTAAATCAAATCCGCTTTGAGAAAACCTTCGCTCGAGAGAAATTCCAGGTAACGCCGGGCGGTCGAACGGCTGATCCCGACCCGCTTGCCGACCTCTTCGGCGTTGAAATCGGTGACCTGCGGATCGTCGAACACATTCCGCACCTTGGTGAGCGTCAGGGCGTCGATCCCCTTGGGAATCGCTCCACTCTCCGACTCGCTGACCAACTGGGCATGGAGCAGTCGGTCAACATCCTTCTGCTCCAGGGTTGAGTCGCCCTGAAGTTGCCGAAAATAATCCTGAAACTTCTGTAACGCCTCCTGAAACCGAGGCAAAGAGACCGGCTTGATAATGTAATCGAACACTCCGCCACGTAGGGCCTCCTGCAACGCAGCCATCTCGCGGGCAGCGGTGACAAGAATCACATCACAGGGCTGTTCAGCAGCACGGATCTGCTTCAACAGGTCCATGCCATTCCCTTCGGGAAAGAACAGGTCGAGCAACACCAGATCGGGCTGGAGTACTTCGATCATCTCGCTGGCATCGGTGATACTGTTGGCCACGCCGACCACTTCGAATTCCTGCCGCTTGGCAACAAAGCGCCGGTGCAACTCGGAAATCCGCAGATCATCTTCGACCACCAGCACTCTGATCTTGCTGTCATCCATACAAAAGGCACCTTCTCTATTTCGGAATGATCACAGTAAACAGTGCACCACCCAGCTCACCATCGTTATAGACAATCTGCCCGCCGAGGCGATCAACGGCTCGCTGCACCAGAGCCAAGCCGATGCCCCGGCCGCTGCCCGATTTTGTCGTGACACCACTCTCAAACAGGGTGCCGGCCACCGCAGCAGGGATTCCCGGCCCGGAGTCCTCAACCTCGATGATCAGATCCGGCCCCAGATCGGTGAGATAGAGTCGGACCAGCCGCTGCCCCTGTCCTTCGCGCACCGCATCAAAGGCGTTGTCCAGCAGGTTGCCTAAAATCGTTACCAGCGGTTCCCGCTCCATCTCAGACGGAACCATTGAAAAGGAGTTTTCAGCATCAAACTCCAGCTTGACCTTCAGTTCACAGGCACGGTTGTACTTACCGAGAATCACTCCGGCGAGTACCGGATCGGGGACCGTATCCGCCAGGTTGCGGATCAGCTCTTGATACCCGCTCGCTTCGGTCATCACCAGATCGAGAGCCTCTTTGTGGGCACCGAGCTGGATCAAGCCGGCGATGGTGTGCATTTTATTTGAATACTCATGGGTCTGAGCACGCAGCAACTCGGAATACTTCTGGGCATGAGACAGCTCTCGGGTCAAACGCTCGACCTCATCTTTGGGGCGAAAGCTGGCGACCAATCCGCCCCTCTCCTCTCCCAAAGGGAGCAGGTTAACAATCATCGGCCGTCCCTGCAGCAACATTTCCTGATCGAGGAGCCGCTCACCGGCATCCAGGCCCCGGACCAGCTCGGGGCAGGAGCAGATCTCTGTCAGCGGCTGGCCACTCGGATCCTGATCGAAATCCCTCCCCAGGTACTGGCGTGCTGCCAGGTTGACGAAAGTCAGACGGCCCTCACGATCGACCGCAATGATTCCTTCGCGGATAGCACCGATAATCGCATTACGCTCATGAAACAATGCCGCAATTTCATGGACCTCAAGCCCCATAATTGCGGCCTTCAACCCCCGCGCGATCACACCGGCCCCAACAATCCCGAACAGCAGGACAATAGCGACATAGCTGAGAATCTCCCGCTGATTTTCGCGAATCATCATATCGATATCGCGGATCAGATAGCCCACGGCAACAAAACCGATGATTTCGCCACCAGAGCCGTCACGCAGCGGCACGATACCTCGCAGCGAGGGCCCCAATGTGCCCACCGACTGCGACGTGTAGGCTCGTCCCTCCTGCAGGGCGGCGTCAATATCACCGCCGACAAAATCTTTGCCGATCTTTTCGGGATCGGGGTGAGAAAAACGGATCCCTTTCGTATCTCCGACGACAACAAACTCGGCTTCGGTGGCCATCCGGATCGCCTCGGCCACCCGCTGCACCGTCTCGGCATCTCCTGCCTTAAGACCGTCATGAATCTGCTGATTGAGAGCCACCGTGTGGGCAACTTCCAACGCCTTACGGCCGATTTGTTCACGCAACAGGTTTTCGGCAGAATCGGAGAAGAGAGCGCCGATCAGACTGACCAGCAGAATCAACAGAGCGGTGACCAGCAGACTGAGCTTGACCTGCAAACGGCGCGGCAAAAATCGATCGACCAATCGGAATAACGACAAACGACAACTCCCCAGCGAGGCATAAAACAAATCTAACACAGTCCCTTCTCTGCCGCAAAAACCCGCCCATTCTCTGCACCCAAACAAGAAGCGACCCGCTCAGCAAAGGTCCGGAGCGGGTCGCAGAGGGCGGCAAAGACAGGTCCATTTGATCTGTTCTTTTCGCGGTTATGTTATTGGACGCTAAGCGAGCAACACCATTCCCAGCGCATAGCCAACCAGACAGGCGGTGCCGACCCCGATCAGTCCGGGCAGCATAAAGCTGTGATTGAAATACCACTTTCCGATCTTTGTCGTCCCGGAAATATCGAAGTTGACCGTCGCGATATCGGAAGGGTAGTTGGGGATAAAGAAGTACCCGTAGCAGGACGGCATAATCCCAATCAACAGGGCTGGAGGCAGGCCGATACCGAGACCGACCGGCAACATCATGCGACAGGTGGCCGCTTGACTGTTGATGACAACAGAAACGATGAACATGGCCAGGGCAAATGTCCATGGATAGGCGGTCACCATTTCAGTAATCCCCCCCTTGAAACTGGGCATGGCAAACTTGAAATAGGTGTCACTCATCCAGGCGATGCCGAAAATAGCGATGGCAGCGACCATTCCCGACTTAAAGACCACCCCTTCGGGAACCTTGGATGCCTTCGTCTTGGTCACCAGCATGATGATTCCACCGAAAGCAAGCATCATCATCTGGATAATCACCGACATTTTGATCGGCTTGGCTCCATCGACGATTGTGCGGATACTCGGAACCATGGCGATAACAACGATCACCACCAGAGCGAGCAGAAACAGCAGAACTGAGTTGCGTGCCGACGCCGGCAACTGCTCATCCAGGGTTGTCGCAGTGGTTTTTTCAATCTTTTCTTTCCAGTCAGGGTCTTGTAATCGCGCCTGATATTCCGGATCGTCTTCAAGGTTCAAGCCGCGCCGCATGCTGTAGAGCGACATGGCCAGAACACCCAGCAGGGTGGCCGGAATCGTTACCGAAAGGATCGACACCAGAGTAATATTCGCGGACAGACCGGAGAGCTGCGACAGGTAGTAGACAACCGCCGCAGAGATCGGACTAGCGGTGATACCCATCTGCGACGCTACGGAGGAAGCAGCCATCGCACGTTCCGGACGCACGCCGTTTTTCAGGGCAACATCACCGATGATCGGCATCACCGAATAGACGGCATGCCCGGTACCGAGCATAAAGGTCATGGTGTACGTCACCAGCGGACCGAGGATGGTGACCTGCTTCGGACGAGAGCGCAGAATGCGTTCGGCAACCTGCAGCATATACTTCAACCCACCAGCGGCTTCGAGAATCGAAGCACAGGTCACCACCGCGAGAATAATCAGCATAACGGTGATCGGCGGGCTGGTCGGCGGCATCTTAAAGACAAAAACTTCGATGGCGAGACCGATCCCGGACACGACCCCGAGACCGATGCCGCCATAGCGACTGCCGATATAAAGCATCAGCAGCAAAAAGAGAAACTGAATGTACAACATGACTCAACTCCTTAGGTCGACAGAGAAACAGAAATGACTTAAGGCAAAGTTAAATCAGCGGGTAACCAGCCGTAAATATAATGGGTTTAAAGAGGATTTATTCTTTTGTGATGATTCTGGTGATTTTGTTCACGGACAAAAAAACTGGTAGGGCAACGCTAACGGAACGCCGACCCAGGCAGGGCTGAGCGGAAGATGGGACAAAAAAAGCCCTGCCTGCCGGCAGAGCCTTTTGTATGTATGTGATTCGCGGAAGCTGTGCAACGACCCCCCAAAAAGATCAGTGTGTTTTTTTCTCCAGCAGGCGCATCGATTCCCCGAGGTAATCGGCAGATTTTCGCAAATTGGCGATGTCACTCCCCTTCAGCAACAGGCTGGCCTCTTTCAACAAACGTAGCGCTTTTTTTATCTCAGTGGTCTGCATGACACTCTCCCGTCTCTTTCTGCCAGAGGTGGTCACAGCTCAAGCAAGCCGCAGTACCGTCAGTCTGCTCTTCGACACAGAAACACCCGCAGGCAGGACAGAGCGGCACATCACCTAGGGGCTTTTCCAGATACTCAAAAGCGACGCCCAGACGATCCAGGCCTTCGGCCAGCGACTGACGCTCATTGGTCGATCTATGTAACGCAGAAAACAATAGGCTGCGGGCTTCAGCCATCAGAGTGAACGCCTTGCGATGCTCTTTAGAAATATACTCCTGCACGACAACTCTCTCCCTTCAATCGATCACACGTGTTTCCAAATCGATGACAAACTCTCATTTATGATATGAAAAACGGAATATATATACATCCCTATTCGACAGATGTACAGAGAGAAATGCCCGCTTCATCGATTTTTTCTCCCTTAAAGCCCCCTTTTTACGTTGTTATCAACCAGAACAATCAATATCAACAACAACTTACACAAAGATAAACACTCAAGAATTTTTTTTCGAGAAAGAGAGACGGCCTCACGCACAACGCGATGAGGCCGTCCCTATCGGTAGGAATGAACCGGATTACTTGTTGGATGATTCCTGCAGGACCATGTCCTCTTCTTCCATCTCCGCCACAGGCTCAAGAAGCTCGACACGAACCGGGGACTTCTTGGTGCGCAGGGTCAGGGACATCATCGCGCCGACCAGCAACAGACCACAGGCCACCGCAAAGGAGGTTTCCATGCCACCGAACTTCATCTTCAGGGCCGCGGACAACTTGACCAGGACAAAAGCACCAACCCCCCAGGCCGAGAACAGGATGCCGTAGTTCAAGCCGTAGTTCTTGCTACCCCAGTAGTCCTTGGAAAAGGAGGGGAAGAGGGAGAGGTTTGTGCCGTAATTGAAGCCCATGAAGGTTGCCAGCAGGGTGACAACAAGCGCACCGGACTCACCGCGGGCCACCAACGGGATCGCCGCGAACATTAGCGCCGCCTGGAACAGCAACATGATCGTCAGGGTCGTTGCACGCCCGATTTTGTCCGACAGCACACCGGCTACAATCCGGCCACCGGCGTTACCGATCGACATAACAACAACAGCGATAAAGGCCATCTCACCCATACTCTGCTTGGCGATTCCGGCGATACTGCCGATAACCATCAGGCCCGCACCAGCACCGATGAAGTAGGTCAACCACAGAGTGTAGAAACGACCTTCTTTGAGCATTTCAAGAGGAGCCTTATCTGCAACATCACTTTTTTTGGCTGCAGCCGTATTCGGAGCCGCACCTGCTGGCACATAGCCGGCAGGCGGGTTGGATACCAGCAGCGCCATACCACAGACGATAGCGATAAAGGCGATACCCAGGATCATCATTGTGGTGTGCAGACCATAGGTCCCTAGAAGAGATTTACAGATCGGCGCCAGATACACTGGAGCGATACCGAAACCGGACACAACGATTCCTGCGATCAGGCCGGTCTTCGCCGACGAGAACCATTTAAGGGCAGGAGGCGTCGCCGCGGAATAGCCGAAACCGAAACCGAGGCCGGCAAGGATCCCGAAGCCGAAGATCCAGCCCCAGTAATCTGAGGTTTGTGAGCAGACCAGGAAACCGGCGCCAACCAGCAGACCGCCAACAATTGCAGTGACTCGGGGGCCAACCTTGTCCTGCATTTTACCGCCGATGATCATCGACAGCGCAAACGAAAGACACGCGGTCGCGTAGGGGTCGCCGGCACCGCTGAACAACTGACCGATGTCACCCTTGAGCATACTGTAGGCATACAAAATTCCCAGGGCCAGGTTGATTCCGGTTCCGGCCAGAACCACTGACCATGCTTTTTTCATTGAACTTGTCTGACTCATAACTTCCTCCTGTTGTATTGGGTCAACGTGATCGAAACGTGAGCGTACGTAATTCATCCGAAACGGCAGGGGCCACTTGTTGCGAAACGCAATCGAGATCGGCTTGTCGTTTCTTCTACTTCCCAGCGAAGGGGTCGCCTGACCGAGACGGGTCATCGATGCACCATCGAGTCGCGCAACCAGCTCCGCATGCTTTGCACAGTCGGTATAACGGCAGGTACAGTAGTGCGAGATGGTCTGAACATCATGTGGTGAGATGTATCCAGAGCCGACATCGCAATAATCTTCGTCCTGACTGTAAAAGGGACAAACGGCCATGTTGCGCTACTCCGTAAAAATGACATTTAGCGATCAGCAACGTTTACGCTTACGATACATAACGCAACCGACGTACCAACCCACAAAAAACAATGTTTTTATCTTTAATTACAACAAGTTAGAAACTCACAACTACCGGCAGAGACACAAACCAGACAAACTTCTTTTGCAGATTCGCAAAACATGAGGCAGGAAAGGAGCCAGGAGAAAGGCAGCATTATTCGACACTGTTATATTTTCATCACACTGATATTACTGATCTTTATCACGGTATACGATTTTACCAGGCACGCACAAAAACGCGGTTTTGCAAAATCGAAATAACCGTCGAACATATTTTCGCAAAACTGCAATCACGCAGTCGAGGACGCGATTCAGTAGATAATTGCGATCCGCGCCCCTTCACCCACAGATCAAACGGCCACAACCGGCTACCGCTACATCAAAATCCGACTTTTACCTTTAAAAAAGAACGTATTTCTGGCATATTTTGCATTTGTGAATCGAAGATAAGATTGTCATCAACACCAAAAAAACACTCTGGACCTACGGCATGGATCAGCCCGCCACAAAGAGCAGCACCACCCCGCCCGTTCTCGGCGAAATTTTTCAAACCCATCTACAGGCGGGAGAAAATGGGCTGCTGCTGATCAAGCTCGAAGACCAGAACCACCTATGCAAGATCGCCATCGAAGATGGTCGCGCCGTCCATATCTCTCTAGGGCCACACATTGGCGACGCTGCCCTTTCAGTCCTCGACCAGCACACACCTGAATGGACCAGTTTTATCGATGACGTTCCGGCCCGCAAACGCCTGAAGAGCCCCATCAACAAACAACTAATGGGCTCCACAGAACACAGTGGCGCGTCGCCAAACACCGCCGCGACACCGCACCAGAAGGTCACCGAAACACAAACGACCGTTGATCTGTCCAACGGTGCGAACGCTGAAATCATTGATATGATCATCGAGGACTTCGTCGACCGCATCGGACCGCTCGGAAACATCCTCGCCGAGCGCGCCGCTCTCGACCTCGGCTACCGGGAGGGTGCACAGATGACACCGGCGACGCTCCAGAGCTTTATCACCGTCCTCGCCCAGGAAATCCCCAAAAAAGAACGGAACAGCTTCTTGAAGAAATATGCGCCGTCCCCCCAAAACGGGGCAATGTCATGAAAGAACTCCGTGAAACCAGCTCAGGAGGACACCTGACATGATGGGAAATTTGACGATACGTAAACGGATCATGGTCATTCTGACATCCGTTTACATGATCTCGCTGGTCGTTGCGATCGTTGGCGGATATTTTGTCCTCAAGCAGGAAGCCACCAGAGAAGCAATCGAAAAAACCGAACTGTTTGCCGCGGTCATGTCTGCCAACCAGCTCTACATGGCGCAAAACATCCGCCCGGAGATCAAGAACCGCCTGCCCGACCTCTATTTCCCCGAAGCGACGGTCGGCATCCAGATGCTGGTCGAAACCGCCGAACTGATCCAGCAGAGCTATCCCGAGTTTCTCTTTCGCGTCGTCTCTCCCAATCCGCTCAACCCGGGAAACCTGTCCGATTCATTTGAAAACCAGCTCATCAGCGACTTCAACAGCAGGCGCTATCAGCATTGGGAAGGTTTTGTCGAGAAGAACGGCAAAAACTACTACGCCGCGGCAATCCCCATCGAGGCCCGCGGCGGCTGCATCTGGTGCCACAGTACGCCGGACGCCGCTCACCCGGAGATGGTCGAGGAATACGGCACCGAGTCTGGATACGGCTACAAGCTGGGCGAGGTAGTCGGGGCCCGCGTCATCTACGTTCCTACTGCCAAGGCAGAAGAGCTGGTAAGAAAGAAACTGGTGATCTTTGTCTCAACCCTCAGCGTCCTGTTCCTGATCGCCTTTGTGCTTATCGACCGGGTCATCATCCGCAGCGTGGTACAACCGATTGAAGAGCTGACCCGAGTGGCGACCGATATCAGCAAGGGCCGCATGGATCGTGAGTTCGAAGTCAAAAGTAACGACGAGATCAGAGCCCTGGCCGACGCTTTCAACCGCATGAAGGTCTCTCTGGAAAAAGCCATCAGCCTGATAAAGAGGTAGACTGCCGAACGGCATCCTGCTAAGTAGGAAAGATACTGTAGGAAAAAAACGAGGAGTCACATCATGAAACGTCTGTTGCTGCTCACTGCCGTTGTTATGCTGGGTGCATTACACGTCAGTCAAGCGGAAGCGGCCAGCGCCATCAAAGGAAAGTCACTCTACCAGGAGATCTGTCAGAAATGCCACACGCAGGGCGGAGACGGTGGCGTCATGGTCCCTTCAGACAAAAAGAAGAGTGAGTGGGAGGATTTTTTCAACGGAGACCAACACGGCGGAGACCCGGAGATGTGGGAAAAGCTGACCCGCAAAAAGAAGAAGGATCTGCTGCTGTTCTTTATCAACTATGCGATCGATTCCGAAAAGCCGGACGAGTGCGGCTGATCGAGACGTTCTCTTTTCATCGGCACCAACCCAAAGGCCCGACCGGTTCTCCCCGGCGGGCCTTTTGATTCATGTGCGCGCGACTTTTTTCTGCAGGACCAGCCCGGCAACAATCAGCACCAGCCCGACACCTGTCGATGGCAGGATGCGTTCCCCCACCAGCAGAGCAATCAACACCAGCGACAGAAACGGCGACAGAAAAATCAAAGAGCCGAGCCGCGCGGCGTTATCGGTTTTTTTCAGCGCCAGCAGCCAGAGGACAAAGCTGGCCCCCATCTCCATCAGACCGATATAGGCAGCGCCAGCAAAACCGGCAGGAGACGGCCAGATCATATCAGAAAACAGATAGAGTGCCGCACCGATAAAAGGGAACGCGGCGGCAAAATTCATAAACAGGGCAACCAGCGGATCACGCTGATCCAAGGTATTGAAAATCCAGTAAAACGACCAGGCCAGAGTACTGGCCAGCGCCAGTCCGACCCCCAGAGGACTGACTATCTGCAGATGCAGCAGCTCCCCTTCCGTGGCAATCACAACAACCCCGCAATAACTGACCAGCATGGCAGCAAACTCGCCACATCGAATCTTCTGTTTCAGCAGCGGAATCGAAAGCAGGGTCAGGGTGATCGCCCAGGTATAGTTGATCGGCTGCGCCTGCTGGGCGGGCAACAGCTCGTAGGCTTTAAGCAGGACCAGATAGTAAAGAAATGGGTTGAGCAGCCCCAGCAACAGAGACATTGCGTAGTCACGGCGGCGACAGCGAAATACCTGCCCTATCTTCCCCTGATATCCCAGCAGCGTACCAAGAAAAACCAGCGCAACCAAAACAGAGAAGAAGAGCAACTGTAATGGATCGAGGTGACGGAGCGACAGTTTGAAGGCCGCGGCCATGGTCGACCAGATCAGGACCGCGCCCAGCGCGTAAAGGTACGCCTGTCGTCGGTCAGCCACTCGTCTCTCTCACCGTGCGATTTCTGCTGTGCACCGGCATCGCCAGTAGCAACAGCCCACCAAAGACCAATCCCATCCCGACAAAGCCGTGCAGGGTGATGGCTTCACCGAGAACGGCGATCCCCAGGAGCGCCGCTGTCATCGGCTCCGCAAGGGAGAGGGTCACCGCAGTTGCGACCGGAACCACCTTGAGTCCGCGGGCAAAAAACCAATAAGACAGCGCCATAGTTGCCAGGCCAAGATGCAGCACAACCAGTATCGAGCGAGGCTGAACCAGCCAGCCGATATCGCACTTGAGCAGCATCGGTGAAAGGATCAGCGCCCCGACACAAACCACAACAGCCATGACCGCATTCGGGGAGTGAGTTTCAAGCAACCCCTTGATCACCAGCGTGTATGCCGCGTAAGAGATTCCCGCCCCGATCGCCAACAGCAATCCGAGGGGATCAACCGAAATTTCAGCACCGCTGAGGCTGAGCAGGGCGCAACCGCTGATTGCCAGCACAGTCGCCAGCCCCCAACGCCGCCCGGGTCGCTCGCCGCGAAACAAAAAACCGAGGAGACCTCCGGCAATGGGAGCACTGCCGATCCCGACAATGGTGCCGACCGCCACACCGGTGCGGGCAACCGCGGCAAAGAAGCAGAGCTGATAGCTGGCAGTGAACAGGGCAGCCAACAGCACCACGGACCAGCGCCAATCCGACCAGCGCCCCAGTTCGCGTCGGGCGATCGCAATCGGCAGCAGCGCCGCGCCACCTACGAGAAGACGGAGCGCGCCGATCACCTGCGAGTCGAACCCCACCGGCGCAAATGCCTGGGCTGTGCCCGTCGTCCCCCACAACATCGCCGCCGCCAGCACACACCAGACCCCGACACCCTTGCTGTTTTCGTTATTGTTCATCTCCGTCCTGTCTGTTCATTGCGCAAAGTTCTTCCGCACCACCTGCCTGACCGGCAACAGCATCCACAAAATGGCCGCCATCCGACCGACGAGATAAGCGATGGCCGCACACACTGCCCCAGGCAAGCTGGCATCGTACAGCAACGCGGTCAGCACCGCCACGATCAACGCAGCCTCAACCACGGTCGCTGTCGATATCGGCCGCGTCACCTGCGCTCCCATCAGCAGCGCCCGCAGATAGGCACTCATCACCGTCATCGCCGGCAAAAAGGCCATCAACCGCAGGGGCCAGATGGAGAACTCCGCCAAGCCCTGAGTCAATCCGGAGACACGCACAAACCAGAACTCCGCCAGCGGCGTATAGGCGATCACGACCAGTAAAACCGTCATCACCCCCGCCAGAGTCGTTGCAAACCAGCCGACCGTTTTCCAGTTGGCTGTATTTTCACCCACCAGTGCGATGCCGGCTTCCTGAAACGACAGACCGATGGCGCGAAAAACAAACACCAGCGCGCCGATCACCGGCATCACCGCCAGAGATTCCAGCGGTTGTCGGCCCTGACCGAGAAAAAAAGTCACCAGCGGATGAACGCCCAGGGTGATAAACGGGGTCATGGCCAGCGGCAGATAGTAGCGGCTCAAGCCACGCATATCCATTCCCGCCTCGGTGTCCTCTGTTGTCAGAAACCGCGTCACCGCGCCGGATGCGAGCAGGCGGGTGGCGACCAGCTCGGCAATCACCCCGCAGGACAGGGCTACGCCACCGAGCAGCGCTCCCTGCACCGCCGGATAGCAGTACAGCAGCAGCGCCGACAGGGCCATAAATCCCACCCGGGCGACCGTCGCCAAGGCCACCCGGTCGGTCTGACGATTACGGATCAGCACGCCCTGATAAAAGCGCCGCAGACCGATCACACCGGGCCAGGGCAGAAGGACCAGCAGGGCCAGATAGACCCGTGATCCCACCTCGGCCGACAACCCGACCAGCCGGAACATAATCAGATCGAAAACGGGCGGAACCAGCAACAGCACCATCAGCGCGGTCACCAACACGCAAAGTATCGCAGTAAATCGGCGCAGCTGTCGATAGGAGCGTTGCCCCGATACCAGCGCGGTTGCCGCGCTCATCAACATAATGATGGGCGCTTCGGCAACCAGCGCGAAGGCATAAGCAACGCCGTAGGCCGCCAGATTCAACTCTGCCGCCGACATCCGCGCAATAATCGCAGCAAGCAGAGGTCCCTCGACAGCCATCATCAGCCAAGTCCCGGCAAGGGGCAACCAAAAGCGGAATATCCGCCTGAAGGTCAGGGGTGAACTCATCAAAGCCTTTAACGCTCCACGCAAACCCTGGAGCAAAGAACGTCTGTGATAAAAAAATTCCGGGAGACGTTTGTCTCCCGGAGAGGAGGGGGGAGCGACAGTAAACCAGAGATCTGATCTACCGTCACACACAACCAGTCAGCACGAGGTATGCCAACCCATCCTCCGACAACCGCCGACAAAAATCTCCGCTAAAAAAACCTGCATTATCAGGAAACTACAAAAAACTTCTTGCTGCGCACAGTATCCTTTGTACGTCACGACGGTGGCGGAACTTACCTCTTTGTATAAAAACGATACAGCCACAGACAAAACAACCCTCCACTCAACCGCGCCTGAGATCATGTTTTTTCAGCTTGCGCGCAATCGTCGCCTGAGTCACCCCGAGGGCGTCGGCCATTTCAGTCTGATTGGGGTAGCGCTCCAGCGCCTGCGCAAGGATCTGTCTTTCGAGCCGATTAAGGGACTGTGGCAGACTGCTCCCATCCCAGTTGAGCGAAGAACAAACCGTCGGACCCTGTGCTTCTCCGGCGATATCCGGAGGCAGATCGCCCAGATCGATAAGTTCAGAATCGGACATCACCACCATCCGTTCGCAAAGGTTCATCAATTCCCGGACATTGCCGGGGTATCCGTATGTGAGCAGACGATTGGATGCCGCCTGAGAAAGGCGCCGTTTCAGACCGTTCTTTGCGGCAAAATGATCGATATAATGCCGGATCAGCGGCAGGATGCATTCGGTGCGCTCACGAACCGCCGGAACATGCAGCGGAATCACATTGAGCCGGTAGTAGAGATCGTGACGAAAATGGCCCGAGGCGACCATTTCTTCAAGATTGCGGTGCGTCGCCGCCAGCACCCGGACATCAACGGTCACACCACGCGTCGCACCGAGCCGGGTGATCTGACCGTCCTCGAGAAAACGGAGCAGTTTCACCTGAGAAGACATGGGCAACTCGGCAATTTCATCGAGAAACAGGATTCCGCCATCGGCCAACTCGAAATGCCCCGGCTTGCCGCTGTCGGCACCGGTAAAGGCCCCCTTCTCATAGCCGAACAGCTCCGATTCAATCAGAGATTCGGGAATCGCCCCGCAGTTGATACGGATCATCGCCCGAGACGCCCGCACCGAGTTGTTATGGATCAACTCAGCGATCAATCCCTTGCCGACCCCCGACTCACCGAGGATCAACACCGATGAATTGACCTTGCTGACCTTCAGCGCCTGCTGGACCGCACGCACCATCAACGGGCTACGGGCGATCACCTGATGGCGCTCCAGTTCACTTAACTGCAGAGACAAAAGCTGATCGTTCAGCTGCTGCTTGATGGCGCCCTGCTCTTCCAGCTGATGCTGCAGGCGATCGATCTCCGACAGATCATTTTCGCTGACCACCGCCCGCACCACCCGGCCGGCAGCATCGAACACCGGGGTCGCGGTAAAGATCAGCCGTCGCCCGTGGCTGGATTGCAGCAGCGACACCTTCTTGCCGGTACGGAGCGCTTCGAGGCCCGCGGAGCTTTCAAAAATACCCTCAGCCAGCAGATCGCGCATATCTCTGCCCACCGCCTGTTCGGCGGTCACGCCGTTGATCCGCTGCGAGGCGGGGTTGATCCGCATCACGATGCCGTCGGCATCGAGAATCAGCAGGCCGTCAGAGGATGAATCGATAATCGCGTCCAGTTCGTCGACCGGATCCGTCTTTGGGCGATCAGTCATAACACACCGCCAAGCACAATACAGAAATGGATATCAAGCAGCAAACTATTCACTTCTGAATAATAACGCTGCGATGCTGCAAATTAAAAGGCTATTTCCGTTTCGTATTGGTGTCAAAGTCAGGGAACGGTCGTCATGGCAACGGTCACGGCAGGATATTCAACCACCGACAACAACAGACAGACCTTGGTCAGAAAAGCAGGCTTCAAAATCTGTCAACTCCCGGGAAGTCGGCTCGCGCAGCGCGCCCTGACGGTCCGGTTCGCCCAACCTCTGATATTTCCCTGCAGCGATACCGTGATACGGCAGAAGATGAACCGTCTTTTTCTCACCATCCAGACCTGCAACAACATCGGCCAGAGCGCGGGCATGCTCCTCATCCGCGTTGACCGTCCCGATCACTGGGATGCGGATCTGAATTGCGGCACCACTGGCGGACAGCGCCTGTAAATTCTCAATGATCCGCTTATTGCTGACCCCGGTGTACTTGCGGTGCAGCGCATCATCGATCAACTTGAGATCATAGAGAAACAGGTCGGTGTGCTGCGCGACCGCGAGCAGAACGCCCTGATCACAGAAACCACTGGTATCGACCGCGCGGTGGACACCCCGCAACCCGCACGCCTTTAGAAGCTGCAGCAGATAGGACGGATGGAGCAGCGGTTCGCCCCCGGAGATGGTCACGCCACCGCCCGACTCTTCGAAAAATATGCGCTCCCGGTCGACCATCTCCATCAATTCTGCAATATCGTAGGTGCGTCCCACCATCTCGATGGCCCGGGCCGGACACACCTGCGCGCACTGTCCGCAAAGAGCGCAAGCCAACGGGTCGGCGATCAGACCTGCGGCGGACAACTGCAGTGCGTCACGGGGGCAGACCTTGACACATTCGCCACAGGCGATACATCTGCCGGAGTTGAACATTTTCTGTTGATGTGGGGAGATGCTCTCCGGATTGTGACACCAGAGACACGAGAGCGGACAGCCCTTAAAAAAAAGGGTCAGACGGATGCCGGGACCGTCGTTGATGGAGTAACGTCTGATATCGAAGATGAGAGGCTGCTGCACAAAAGTTTCCTGCGTCAAGGGGACCTGAAAGAAGGATGGAGACCTAAAACGCTTCGTTCTCGGTCCGCTCGATCACCTCCTGTTGCAGATCAGCGTTCATATCGTTGAAATAATCGCTGTAGCCAGCCATGCGGACCAGCAGATCCTTATATTCTTCCGGATTGTGCTGTGCGGCCTTGAGCGTCGCGGTGTCGACGACATTGAACTGGATATGGTGACCGCCCAACTTGAAATAGCTGCGGATCAGATGCCCCAGTTTGACAACATCCTCCTCGCGCTTCAACAGCCCCGGTAAAAAACGTTGATTCAACAGAGTTCCGCCAGACAGGGTATGGTCCAGCTTGGTCAACGAGCGGATCACCGCCGACGGTCCATGAGTGTCAGCACCGTGCGAGGGAGATGTGCCATCGCTGATCGACTTGCCGGCAAAGCGGCCGTTGGGGGTCGCCCCCATCATCTTCCCGAAATAGATATGGCAGGTGGTGGAGAGCATGTTGAGGTGAAAGCTCTCGCCTTTGGTGTTCGGCTTGCCATCGATCGCAGCAAAAAGATCCGCATAGACCTGCAGCGCGATATCGTCCGCTCGGTCATCATCGTTGCCGAAAAAAGGCGTCCTGTTGAGGATGGTCTGGCGCAGGACCTCCTCTCCCATAAAGTTGTTCGCAAGCGCGGCCAAAAGCCGCTCCATGGTGAAGGTCTGCTCCTCAAAGACATGGGTCTTGAGGGCCGACAGGCTGTCGGTGACGGTGCCGAGCCCGGTACACTGGATATAGTTGGTGTTGTAACGCGGTCCGGCGTCGTAATAGTCGCGTCCCTTGCTGATGCAATCCTCGATCACCACCGAAAGAAACGGTGCCGGAGCATACTTAGCAAACATGCGATCGATATAATTGCTGACACGGATCTTCAGGTCGACCACATGGTTGAGCTGAGCGACAAACGCCCGATACAGATCCTGATAGGTCTTGAACTGGCGAGGATCTCCGGTTTCAATGCCGACCTTATTCCCCGTCAGCGGATCGATGCCGTTATTCAGGGTCACCTCGAGCAGCTTCGGTACGTTGAGATAACCGGTGAGGATAAAGGCTTCCTTGCCGAATGCACCGACCTCGATACACCCGCTGCAGCCTCCCTCGCGCGCATCGTTAAGCGATTTTCCCTGTCGCACCAGCTCCTGCACATAGATGTCCGGATTGAACACCGACGGATAACCGTGCCCCTGGCGGATCACTTTCCCGGCCGCATGAAGGAAGCGATCGGGCGTCACCGTGCTGACATGCACCGCGTTGCCCGGCTGAAGGATATGCAGCTCTTCGATAATCTCCAGCATGATATAGCTGACGTCACTGACCCCGTCTTCACCGTCGACGGTGATGCCACCGATATTAAGGTTGGTGAAGTCGTTGTAGGTACCGCTCTCGCGGGCGGTGATGCCGACCTTGGGGGGCGCGGGATGATTGTTGACCTTGATCCAGAAGCAGCACAGCAGCTCCTTGGCCTGCTCACGGGTCAGGCTGCCTGCCGCGAGCTCCGCCCGGTAGAAGGGGGCCAGGTGCTGATCAAAGTGCCCGGGGTTCATCGCATCCCAGCCGTTCAGCTCGGTGATGGTACCCAGATGCACAAACCAGTACATCTGGATTGCCTCGTAAAAACTGTCCGGTTTGTGCGCAGGCACCTTGCGACAGACGCGGGCGATCTCTTTAAGCTCCGCGGCACGAAGGGGATCGGTCACCTGCATCGCCATCTGTTCTGCCAACTCCGCGTGCCGTTCGGCAAAGAGGATCACCGCATCACAGGAGATCTCCATCGCCTTGAGCTCTTCCATTTTATCTGTCGCCTCGGGGTCGTTCATAAAGTCGAGGTTCGCCAGTTCGTCAGCGATCTGCTGTTTAAAATCGAGCATCCCCTTGCGGTAGATCTGCCCGTCCAGGGCCGTATGGCCTGGAGCCCGCTGTTCCATAAACTCGGTAAACAACCCCGCTTCGTAGGCCGCGCGCCACTCATCGGGGACATGGCCAAAAATCCGCTCGCGGATGGTCTTACCCTGCCAGTAGGGGATCACCTCACGTTGGTAGGCATCGATATCGTCCTGACTGATGGTGTAGCGCTGTTGATCCCGGGTGTTGAGAACGTGAAAATCATCCACACTGTGACAGGTCAACTCAGGGAAGGTCGGCACCGCCTTCGGTTGCGGACCGCGCTCGCCGACAATCAGCTCATCATCACCGATATAGAGAGTCTTTTTTTGACAATGATCGAGAAAATTCAGCGCCCTCAGGACCGGAATCGAGTACTTGCCGAATTTCTCCCGATAAAAGGCGGTCTCATGCAGAGCGCGCTCGATCGACAGACTCGGCTCGGTATCAACGCTCAGTCGGCGTAAACGCTGGATACGTGGATTCATTCCCGGTCCCCCCCGATCCGCAGAGTCCTTCCTATAGCCCAGGGTACGCTGCGAATTCATCGTATTGTTGCCGGTTGTGTTCATAACGCTCCCTGTTCTCCGCGACTTACACCGATAAGGGTACACCTCAGTGTAACGCAACCCCACCTGCAAAAACCAGACGGTGTCCCTGCCCTCCCCTTTGCTAAGCAAAGAAGAGACCAAACCGGAAAAATTCACCCAAAAACGCCTATGTGTCCGATCTTTTAGGTGATCCACATGAGCAGAGCAAACTGAGACAGCCCACAATTATGCAATAACAGATAAAAGCATGCAGACATGCTGGAATTAATATCTACCAAAACAGTCAATTATTGCGCAGAAGCACATAGGCGGCGGGTTCCTCTTCATGATACATATTGCAGCACAGTCGAACGGTATCGGCCGACAACACGAAATAAGGGGTCGACGGCCTCCCTTGTTTCCGGTTGACCGCCTGTGATATCGTGTCGCGTCTATCTTCCAATCCAGTTGAAGGATCCACACACACAATGCAGCCAACAACAAACAGACGGCTGTTAAACATCGACCCGGAGGTTATCCCGTGAAAAAGACCCTGCTTTTCCTTGCCCTCGCCCTGATCCTGACGATCGCCGCAGGATGCACCAAAGATGAGCCTGCTCAGACTGCTAACGAGCCCGCGACTGCCACAGAAGCTCCCCAGCAAACCGCAGCCCCCGCCAGTGAAGACAGCGGCCTGGCTGGCAAGGTCGTCGAGACCATGGATGCCGCCGGCTACACCTATGTGCTGATCGACAGCGGTAGCAAGCAGGTCTGGGCCGCCGGACCGGCCACTGCCGTCGCCGTTGGCGATGAAGTCATGGCTGCCGAAGGTGGCGTACCGATGGTCAACTACCACAGCAAAACCCTCAACCGCGACTTTGATCTGGTCTACTTCGTCAGCTCGATTCTCAATGCCAGCGCGCCTAAAACCTTGAGCGGCGCCCCTTCACAGCCAGCCATGCCCGAAGCGCAGCCGGCGGCAGAGGTTGACCTGAGCGGGATCGACAGCGTTGAAGGTGGACAGACCGTCAGCGATGTCTTCAGCAAAAAAGCTGAACTGTCCGGCAAAGAAATCATCCTCAGAGGCAAGGTCGTCAAGTTCAGCCCCCAGATTATGGGCAAAAACTGGCTGCATGTTCAGGACGGCAGCGGTGACACCGCAACCGGCAGCAACGATCTGACGGTAACAACCGCAGCGACCGTTCAGGTTGGCGACACCGTCCTGATCACCGGCATGGTGACCCTCGATAAGGACTTTGGCTACGGCTACAAATACGATGTCATCGTCGAAGACGCCGAGGTCATCGTCGAATAACTCTGCAGCAACACAGTCTCATCAAAAAAAGCCCCCGGGATGCCGGGGGCTTTTTTCGTGGAACATGAACGGGTCAACGACTCAGACACCCTGCCATCCCCCACCGAGCGCCTTGATCAGCAGCACGCTGGTGGTCATCTGCTGCCCCTGCAGCCGAGTCAACGCGCGGGCGATCTCCAGAGCGGTGCGCTGGGTGTCGATCACTTCAAGATAGCTGACATAGCCGGCCTGGTAGCGCTTCCCAGACAGCTCCCACGCGGTCCCGGCGGAACGGGCCGCCTGTTCGAGAAGAACAGCCTGCCGGGACAGCACGTCCAGCCCCTGTAAGCCATCTTCAACTTCCCGGAACGCCTGCAGAACCTGCTGACGATAGACAGCGACAGCCTCCTCGTAAACCAAGCGCACCCGATCCAACGATGCGCTGTTGCGGCCCGCATCGAAGATCGGCAGATAGATCGCTGGTCCAAGGCCCCAGGTCCGATTGTCCCAATCGAACAGAGAGTACACTTCGCCACTGGACAAACCGGCGCTTCCGGTCAGGCTGATCGTCGGAAAGAATGCCGTTTTGGCGACACCGATGCGCGCGCTGGTCGCCCCCATGCGGCGTTCAGCGGCGGCGATATCAGGGCGTCTCTCCAGCAGATGCGATGGCAGACCTGCAGCGATCGCGGGTGGTTTCAGCTCATGCGCCTTAGTCGGAACGGTGAATTCTGAGGCAGGTTTGCCGATCAGTAAAGCCAGTGTATTGACCAGCTCGTTGCGAATTTTTTCCAGAGCGACCGCTTCGGCCCTGGTTTTTGCCAGCTCTGTCCGCGCCTGCATCAAGCTGAGCTGACTGACCTGACCGTTGCGATACTGGCTGTCGACAAGCTCAAGGGCCTCTTCGAGCAGTCCCAGGGTCTGTTCCAACAGTAGGATTTCGTTATCGAGCGCCCGCAGATCGAAATAGGTCCGTGCGACATCGGCCTGCAGTGACAGAAGAATCCCCTGATAATCGGCCTGAGCCTGCTCCACATCGGCGCTGGCGGCCTCAACGGACCGACGGGCTCGGCCCCACAGATCGATTTCGTAACCGAGGTAAAAGGGCAGGCTGAACACGTTGCCCGTTTCACCCTCGCCGGTCATGGTAAAATCGGGTGCTGTCCGTGATCGTGTCGCCGAGCCGTTCAAGCTGATATCGGGGAACCGATCCGCCTTGCTGAGACGCAGCCCGGTGCGAACCTGCTCCAGCCTTGCCAGTGCCACGCGCAGGTCCTGATTGGCGGCGATCGCCTGCTGTTCAAGATCATCCAGTAGCGGATCTCCGTAAACAGTCCACCACGCCCCCTTAGCGAGGGCAGCCTTAGGCTCGGCCTCTTTCCAGGACGCATCGGACTTGTAGGCCACGGGAACATCCATTTCGGGCCGCTGATAATCGGGTCCGACGACACACCCGGCCAGCAGAAGCGTCAGCAGCAACAGCAGCGGGTATCCAAAAATTCTATATGTCATTATCTGTTCGTCCTTTTCCACAGAAAGCGATTCAGCTTAAAAACTACAACGAAACATCACCGATCTCGGGCACAGTCGCCGGAGGAATTGGTTCTGTTGCGTCAACAGGCCTCTCGCGCTTACGCGCCAACAGCAGATAGACCGCGGGGATGACAAACAGTGTCAGGACCGTTCCCAGGGTCAGCCCTCCGACGATAACCCAGCCGATCTGCGACCGGCTTTCGGCGCCGGCCCCGCTCGCCAGCGACAACGGCACCGAACCGAGCACCATCGCTCCCGTGGTCATGAGGATGGGGCGCAGACGCAGGGTCGCAGCATCGAGCACCGCCTCCAGCTTGCTCTTGCCCTGTTGCTGCAACTGATTGGCGAACTCAACGATGAGAATGCCATGCTTGGTGATGAGACCGACTAAGGTAATCAGACCAACCTGACTGTAGATGCTCAGGGTGTTGTCGGTGTAGTAGAGCGCCAGCAGTGCGCCAACCATCGACAGCGGGACCGTGAAGAGGATAATCAAGGGGTCGACAAACGATTCAAACTGAGCGGCCATCATCAGATAGATCATGATCAGCGCCAGGGCAAAGGTCATCAGCAGGCCGGAGCTGCTGTCCATAAACTCAAGGGACTGCCCCTTGTAATCGATGCGCGCAGTCTCCGGCAGAATGCGGTTGGCGGCCTCGTTCATAAAATCGAGGGCTTCGCCCTGTGAATAACCGGGTGCCAGGTTGGCACTGACCACTGCGGCGCGGCTGCGGTTGAAATGGTTCAGCGACTGCGCGGTAACACCTTCTTCAATCGTCACCAGACTGTCCAGCGGGATCATCTCTCCGCTGGCGCTGCGGACATGAATCCGGTTGAGATCCTCCGGTGTCACCCGCAGCTCATCTTCGATCTTGACGATGACATCATACTGCTCGCCGTCCATCTTGAAGCGGGTCACGTCTCGTCCTCCCATCATCGTCTCGATGGTGCGGCCGATGGTCGCCACCGGAACCCCCAGATCGGCAGCCTTGTCGCGGTCGACCTGCAAGCGCAATTCGGGGGAATTCAGTTTCAGGTCGGTACGCGCCGCCAGAATCTGCGGATTTTTACGCACCTCGCCCATCAATTGACTGATTTGGTCGTTCAGCTCCGGGTAGCTGTCACTGGTCTTGACCACGAACTGGACCGGCTGATCCATAAACGGCTGGCCTAGCGACGGCGGGGTAATCGGAAAACCGAGCACACCGGGGATCCCGAACAGCGGCCCGCCCAACTCACCGGCAATCTGCAGGGAAGAGCGTTCGCGCTCGGACCAGTCTGTTAACTCGACAAAACTCAAGCCTTCGGTGACATTCCCGTTCATCCCGGCCACCGAAAACACGCCCTGACTCTCCGGAATCGGCTGCAGCAGTGCTTCGGCCTGCTTCACATAGTGGTCGGTGTAATCGAGGCTGGCTCCGTCAGGGGCGATCAGAAAAGTAATGAACACCCCGCGATCTTCCAGTGGCGACATCTCCGACGGCAGCTGCCCGAACAGATACCAGGAGCCCCCTCCCGCCAGCAAGGCGATGGTCAGACCGATCAGCACCGTTTTCAGTGACCAGCTGAGCAGGCGGCGATAACCGTTTTCCAGCGCGACGAACAGGTTCTCCATCAGGGTGAATATCTTCATATGCTGCTCCCGGTGACGCAACATCTTGGCACACATCATCGGCGTCAGGGTCAGAGCGACAAACCCGGAGACGATGACGGCTCCGGCTAGAGTCAACGCGAACTCGGTAAACAGTTTTCCGGTGCGTCCCTCCATCATCGCCACCGGCACATAGACCGCCGCCAGAGTCAAGGTCATCAGGATGACGGCAAAACCGATCTCTCGCATCCCCTTAATCGCCGCTTTGGCCGGTTTGAGGCCATTTTCCACGTGGCGATGGACGTTTTCCAAAACAACAATGGCGTCATCAACCACCAGTCCGACCGCCAACACCATAGCCAGCAGAGTCAGGGTGTTGATCGAAAAGCCGAGCGCCCACATCAGGGCAAATGAGCCGACCAGCGAGACCGGGATAGTCACGAGCGGGATCAGGGTGGAGCGCACCGAGCGCAAGAAGACAAAGATGATCAGCAAGACCAGTCCCACCGCTTCGAAGATCGAGCTGAAAACATTATCGATAGAACGTTCGATAAAGACCGAAGAATCGTAGACGATCCGCGTCTTCATCCCTTCAGGCAGCGAAGCCTGCAGGGCGGGCATCAACTCGCGCAGCGCGGCAGAAATTTCGAGCGGATTCGCCACCGACTGCTTGACCACCCCGACCGCAACCGCCTGCCCGCCATTGTAACGCAGATTTTCGCGCACCGACTCGGGACCGATCTCAGCCCGGCCGACATCGCGCAAACGAACCAGCCGGTCGCCCGACTTGCCGACGATGATATTTTCAAACTGCTCGGGAGTATTGAGGCTGGTATCGGAAAGGACGGTAAATTCGCGTGCTGTACTCTCCAAACGACCACCCGGCACCTCGACGTTCTGGGAGCTGATTGCACTTTCCACGTCCTGAGGAGTCACCCGGTGCGCCGTCAACAGGGCTGGATCAAGCCAGATCCGCATCGAGTATTTACGTGCGCCAAGCACCTGGGCCTCGGCAACCCCTTCGATCATCTCCAACTGATCGGTGACATATCGGTCGACGAAGTCGGTGACTTCCTCGCTGCTGTGCCGGTCGCTGGAAAACGACATGTACAGGATCGGTGAAGCGTCTGCTTCGACCTTGGCGATCACCGGCTCTTCGATATCGTACGGCAGCTCGGCGCGCACCCGGCCGACCCGATCGCGCACCTCGGCTGCGGCATCATCGGCATTACGCTCCATCTTGAAAACAATACTGATCTGGCTGCGTTCCTGACGGCTTTCGGAGGTAATCGTCTTGATCCCCTCGATTCCCGACAGACTGTCCTCGATGACCGTGGTCACCTCGGTTTCGATAATCTCGGGGCTGGCACCCTGGTAGACGGTGATCACCGAGACCGTCGGTTCATCGATATTCGGGTACTCACGGATGGTCAGACGGTCGTAAGCGACCAGACCGATCAACACAATCAGCAGGCTCATGACCGTCGCCAGGACTGGTCGGCGCACGCTTGTTTCTGAAATTTTCATGGTATGACGTCCTTCAACTTTTCCGCATCAAGCGCGGAAAAACAGTGCGTATTCGTTATTGATATGGACAACGCGATCAGTCGAGCGCAGCGAACAACGCAGGATCAGCAGGCAGCGGATGGACCGGGCTGCCGGGACCGATCTTCTGATGGCCACCGGTCACAACCACATCCCCTGCGACCAGTCCAGATGTAATCTCAACCCAGCCCTTGAGCCGGCTCCCGGTTTCGACCGGCACCATCTGCGCCGCTCCATCGACCACCTTAAAGACCAAAGTCGCTTTCGGTTGAGGAATCAGCGCCTGTTCAGGAATAAACAGCGCATCAGCGCGGGTGGCGACACTCAGACCCACCTTGACAAACTGACCTGGCAGAAGCTGCCCCTCGGCGTTATCGAGCAGAGCGCGCACCACCAAACTGCGACTCTTCTCATCGACCTGTGGGTTGATGGCGTAAACCGTGGCGGCAAAACTGTCCTGCGGATAGGCCACAGAACTCAGTGCAACCGTCTGGCCGGTCTTCACCTCGGCGAGATACCGTTCCGGGAGATTGAACTCAACCTTCAACTGGTCGATCGCTTCGAGGTTCACCAACGGCTGCCCGGGTTGGACATAGTTGCCCAGACTGACATGGCGCAGGCCAAGAGTGCCGGAAAATGGCGCAATTATCACCGTTTTATCCAGTTGCGCGGACGCCAGTCGGACGCTCGCTTCATCCAATTGCCAGCGGGCATAGGCCTCGTCCCGTTGCTGATTGGAAACCGCATGATCTGCGAACAGATTTTCAGCCCGCTGATAATTCGACCGGCTCAGGTCCCGGTTCGCCACGGCACGGTCCAGTTCGGCCTGCAGCACAGCGCTGTCGAGCTGTATCAACCGCTGCCCCTGAGCCACCTTCGCCCCTTCAGCAAACCCGATCTTTTCGATACGGGCGGCCAGTTCGGCCGTAATCATCACCGACTCGGCAGCCCGCAAGGTTCCGACCGCAGAAAGACGACGATCACTATCCGCAATCCGCACCTCAGTCGTCTCCACTGGCATCGGCGGTATAGCCGGAGCGGCAGCAACGTCCTCTTTTTCCGAAGCCTGCAATTGCGGTCCGAACAGCAAGCCGAGTCCACCGCCGATCACCAAAAAACAAAAAACCATCAACCAGCGGAGGTTCTTGCCTATGTTTGTTTTTTCTTTCTCCCTGCCTTGCGGCAATTGCTTCTTTTCTTCATTCATTCGACTCATCATGACCTCTCTACAGGAAAAAGGAATGAATAATCACTCCGCTTTTAAGCTTAAAAAAATCACCGCAGATTGCGGTGACCTATATTGCTATTTCAACCTCGTTAAAGTTTGATCGCGTCCCAGTTTGCCTGAACGACAGCTGCTATCGATTCATCACCCAGGGTTAAGAAACCGTTATGATGGTCCCGCACCAGGAATAGGATTGATCCCAATGACAAGCTGAGGAGAATTTCTAAAGACAGATTCTTGATCACCTGCTGCTGCTGGCCCTGCGCGAAAAAGGTGAACAGGGGCTTTTCACATTCAGTCTCTTCCGCCCTTTTTTTAGCCACGCCGTAAGGCGAGTTATAAAATTGCTCCATAAAGCGAATCTCGTATGGCTTGGCGACAAACAATTTGGTCAGAGCAGTAAAAATCCGCAGATAATTCTCACGAATAGGAAGGTTCGCGTCATAGTGTTCAGTAAAGGTACTGACAAAAATGGCATGATTTTTCTTGTGTATCGCTTCGATCAACTCGTCCTTATCCTTGAAGTAGCGATAGATGGTTCCGACACCGGTTCCGGCCCGATCAGCGATCTGTGAAGTTGGCGTGCCGTGAAACCCCTGTTCGGCAATCAGTTCCATTGCCGCCTGCATAATCGCTTCGCGTTTATCGACTTTTTTCTGTTCCATACAAACAACCCTTCAGCATACGGAGTGAACGCTCACTCCGTATGTACGTCAACCCCCACGTTAGTGTCAATAAAAAAACAAACTGCCCCGGCCAAGTTTTTCTGGCGTTATTCCCAGTCGGGGTTGGCGAGTCAACACTAAGAGGTTAAGCATCAACTCATTTTTAAAAAGCGAAAGATCTCCTCCGCCGTCTTAGCGGGCAAACCCGGCATCTGACGCAATTCGTGCAAAGACGCCTCACGAATTTTTTTCAGACTGCCAAAGTGCTTGAGCAGGGCCTTGCGCCGTGTCGGTCCGATGCCGGGGATATCTTCCAGCGAGGAGCGCAAGGCGGCCTTGTTGCGCAGCGTGCGGTGATAGGTGATGGCAAAGCGGTGGGCCTCGTCACGCAGCCGCTCCAACAGGAACAGGATCGCCGAACCGCTGCGCAACACCACTGGATTCTTGCGGCCGGGGAGAAAGAAACGCTCTTCGCTTCGCTCGACGGCGTGACCGCGTACGTTGGCATACACCCGGCTTTTGGCAATCCCGACACAGCCGATCCGGCCTCCAAGGCCCAGCTCGCCAAACACCTCAACGACCACGCCGAGCTGCCCTTTGCCGCCATCGATCAGGATCATGTCGGGCAGGTTTTCCTCCCGCAATCCACGTTCGAGCCGGCGGCGCAGCACTTCGGTCAGGGACGCGTAATCGTCGGCCCCTTCAACAGTACGGATTTTAAAGCGGCGATATTCGGCCTTGGCTGGCTCGCCGTCGATCAACACCGCCATGCTACCGACACTCTGCTGACCTTGCACGTTGGAGATATCGAAGCACTCGATCCGTCGCGGCAGGTGCGGCAGATGGAAACGCTGCTGCAATTCGTCCAGCAGCTTGCGACGCGCATCGCGTTGACTGCCTCGCTGGCGAAACGACTCTGCAGCATTGCGCTCGGCCAGTTGACAGAGCCTGAGCTTTTCGCCCCGCTGCGGTCTCAACAGACGCACCTTTTTGCCGCGCAGTTCGGAAAACCAGTCGGCCAGAAGCTCTCCATCTTCGACCTCTAGAGGCAGCAGGATCTGATCTGGAATCAGCACGTCGCGACAGTAGAATTCACGCAAAAAGGACGACAGCAGCTCCTGCAGATCGAGACGCCACGCCAAAGTATAGCTGCGCCGTCCGACCAGCTTGCCCTTGCGAACAAACAACAGCGCTAGTTCGACCTCGCCGCCATCGCGGTGAACCCCGACAGCGTCGAGATCGCCGCCACTGTGGTCGGCCACTTTCTGGGTCTCGACACTCTTTTCGATGGCACGGATCTGATCGCGGATGCGGGCGGCCTCCTCAAACCGGAGAGCGTCCGCAGCGAATTCCATCCGCGAACGCAGCTCGTCGATAACCTCCGCTTCACGTCCCGACAGCAGCGCGACCACCCCATCCACCAGGTGACGATACTCTGCGGCGGAAATCTTGCCGTGACAGGGCGCGCTGCACTGGCCGATCTGGTAAAACAGGCAGGGGCGACTGCGCTTGCCACACCGTTTCAGAGAGGCGTGCCGCAGAGGAAAGATGCGGTAGATCTGCTTGAGGGTATCACGGATCGCCGCCGCCGATGCATAGGGACCGAAATAGTGCGCCCCGTCCCGCTTGACCTGCCGGACCACCTGCATAGCCGGAAACTCCTCGCGCAGATCGATGCGCACCGATACATAGGTTTTGTCATCCCGCAGGTCGATGTTGTAGCGCGGCCGGTGCTTTTTGATCAGGGTATTTTCCAGTAGCAGCGCTTCTTTTTCGGTATCGGTGACAATGGTTTCGACCTGTGCAATCCGGCGCAGCAGCAGCGGAATCTGAACCCGCCCATCGCCACCGGCGCCGAAATAGCTGCGCAGCCTCTGCCGCAGGTTCTTAGCCTTACCGACATACAGCACCGTTCCGTCACTGCCGGACATCAGGTAGACCCCGGCCGAGGTCGGATATTTTTTCAGATCAGGTTCGAACATCCCTTCCACAATAGATGAAATCCAGGTCGGTTGAAAGATCTGTCATCACTCCGGCGAGGACAGCCGACGGTTTTGTTGTGGCGATTCCCTGTAAGTTCAGTATAATAGGGACGTTTTTCACTGACCCCCTCGGAAGGATCGACCATGAACCCGTTCTGGAGCAACATCTTCCGCACGTCGGGATACGAGGACAGCCTCACCTACTTTCTCAGCACTGTTCCGATCTTTGAAGCGCTGAAAAAAAGAGAGCTCCGCTTTCTCGAGAGCATGACCCATGTCCGCAGCTACGAAGCCCACGAAACAGTCTTCCACGAAGGCGACATCGGCTCCGGCATGTACTGTATCCGCTCCGGTCAGGTTCAAATTTATGTTCACGACGACACGGGCAAAGAAATTGAACAGGCCCGACTTGGACCGGGAGATTTCTTCGGCGAGGTCGCCCTGACAGCGCAGAAACCGCGCATCGCCACGGCCCGCACCCTCGAACCGACCGTCCTCGTCGGCCTGTTTCGGGCCGACATCCTCGAGGCGGTCAACAAATATCCGAGTACCGCCGCCAAGATCCTCCTCGGTGTCACCCGCTGCATCAGCGACCGATTGCAGTACGCATCACTCAAGCTGCAGCAGCAGGGGGACAACTCCTACCCCGGCCCTGAGCAAGGTGCGAACGATGTCTGACCAGACCAGCCTCAACCGCGCCCAGGCCCTGCTGCTCTACCTGGTCCTGACCGCGGGCATCGCCTCCGGCATCGCCATCTTCTCCTCGGCGTCGACCATCACCGACCTGCTGAAGACCGCGACAAACGGTCTGTTTCTGCCAATCCTGCTGTCTCTGATCGTCACCTTTCTGCTCGACCCTGTGGTCCAGTTTCTCGAAGGAGAACGGATCAGCCGGACCAACAGCATTTTTATCATCTACTTTCTGATTGTGTCGCTGCTGATCTTTCTCTTTACCCTGATCGGCCCACCCAACTGGAAAGGGATGATGATCGCGCTCAAAGCCGATTTTCCGCGCTATATCGCCAGCGCCATCGCCTACCTCAACGACCTGCTCACCCGGGCTCAGGTTCACTTTCCCTTCATCGAGCGCTATGACCTGCCCGGCACCATCAGTCATTCGGCGCAGCAGTTTTTCGGCATCATTCTCAAAGAAACCCCCAAGTCGGCAATGCGCATCGGCAGCCTGTTTCTGCTGGTACCGCTGTTCTCCTTTTTCTTTCTACGGGACAGCAAACGGATCATGCGCAGCCTCATCAGCCTGACCCCCAACCGCTACTTCGAGATGGTCCTCGACATCTACGACCATGTCAGCTGGCAGCTGGCGCACTTCATCCGCGGCCGGATCCTCGAAGCACTGATTATCGGAATCGTCGTCTATGTTGGTCTGTCTGTCACTGACATCCGCTATGCGCCGATCCTCGGCGTGGTCGCCGGGGTGACAAATCTGCTGCCCTACATCGGTCCGATCATCGGCATGATCCCCGGCATCGTCATCGCTCTGGTCGATCTGGGCATCGGTGGACAATTCTGGTGGATCGTCTGTGTCTATCTGCTCATCGCCCAGATCATCCTCGATAACTTCATCCTGATTCCCATTCTTATTTCGCGGGTCTCCAACCTTCATCCGCTGTGGGTCATCCTCGCCATCGTCATGGGCGGCAAACTGTACGGCGTCATCGGCATGATAATCGGTGTCCCTATCGCCAGTATTATCAAGATTGCCCTGCTCGAAATTCGGCAGTACCGACGCACCTTTTACCGCAGTCCCCGCGTTTTTCTCGAGCGTAGCGACTAATGACGTAACACCTCACACCTCGGGGGTATACCCTCCCAAGAGATTAGCCAAAACTCATTGACATTCCCTACTTTCATGGATAAAGTTATTCGGAGTTTTGGATGGACGACTAAAAATCGAGCTTTGACAGCAAGACCATGGGAGGGGGGGCTATGATAGGAAATGGCAAAACGGTGGTCATCGTTGATGATCACGAAACACTGGTCATGTATCTGGCGGTCTTAATGAGCCGCATGGGATTTTCGGTCATCCCGGCGCGCAACGGCCAGGAAGCGCTCAAGGTTCTCAGCACCGTCAGTGCCGATCTGGTCATCACCGATCGCAATATGCCGATCATGGACGGAATGGTCCTGATCCGGCAGATGAAGAATACCCCCACCCTGTCCGATATCCCCATCATCATGTGCAGTGCCTACTGTGACCAGGAAACCCTCGATGAAATCCTTGAACTGGGCGCCGTCGGTCTGCTGAAAAAACCGGTTAAAGTCGCCAGACTGCACAGCCTGCTTCAGGACTGCGTCACCTACCCCAACGCAACAAAACGCCGCCATCTGCGCTGCCCGTTCGGCAAAAAAGTCTCCCTCGGTATCGACGGACAAACCCTTGAGCTGTATGCCGTTATACTCTCTGAAGGTGGCATCTACCTGCGGACCCAGAAGCCGCTCGAGACCGGAACAACCCTGAGCGTCCGCTTTGAGCCGGTCGAAGGTCAGAGCATTCAGGTCCAGGGGGAGGTGATCTACCAGAAGACGGTCTTCAACGACATCTATTCGATCGATCCCGGGATGGCGATCCGCTTCAGGGACCTTGACGACGCGCAACAATCCGTGCTGCGCAATGCGATCATAGAGATTCTGGCCGGCGACCTGAAAGACGACTCGCAGAACCCTCTGATCGATCACTCAGCGGAACTCTCTCCATCCAGTGTAACCACACCGGTAAACGAAACACCGCAACCGGGGCAACGGCTCCACTAAAAACCGATTCTCCGCCGCAACGACAAGAGGCCGCTCCTTTCGGGCGGCCTCTTCTGATTGATCAAATGTTGCTGCCCCAATCACCCCTGAGCCTCAGAGTCCTCACATTCACTGAAATAGGATTCGAGTTCAGCCACGGTTTTCGGCTTACTGAAATAGTAGCCCTGCCCCTGCTCACACCCCTTACCGCGCAGTAGGCTGAGCTGTTCGCTGGTCTCGATCCCTTCGGCAATCACCTCGAGCCGCATATTGTGACCCAGATCGATAATCGACGAAACGATCGCCGACACATCGGAATCCCCTGCCAGATCCCTCACAAAAGACTGGTCGATTTTCAGCTTGGTGATGGGAAAGTTCTTCAGATAACGCAACGACGAATAGCCGGTGCCGAAATCATCGATCGCCAGATGGATGCCGCGGACCTTCAGATCGGTGAGAATCATGATCGCTTCACGGTAATTCTCCATGATGACGTTTTCGGTGATTTCCAACTCCAACCACTGCGGATCGAGTCCCGTCTCTGCCAGGACACGATCGACCATATCGACAAATCCCGGCTGTTTGAACTGGCGCACCGACACGTTGACCGCCACCCTTATCGGCGGGATACCTCGATCTTGCCACATCTTGTTCTGCGTGCACGCCGCTTTCAAAATCCATTCACCCATCGGTATAATCTGACCGGTATCTTCCGCCAACGGGATAAAGTCAGCCGGCGATACTAGGCCGCGCTTATTATGCGTCCAGCGCATCAGCGCTTCGACACCGACCAGTTTATCCGTCTGCAGATCGAACTGGGGTTGATACATGACAAAAAACTCGTCCAGATCCAATGCATGGGCCAGGTCGTTTTCGAGCAACAGCATCTCGTGGGTCCGCGCATTGAGATCAGGGGTATAAAACTGGCAGTTGTTGCGACCCTGTTGCTTCGCCCGATACATGGCAGAATCGGCACACTGCATCAGACCCTCGGCATCTGCGGCATCATCAGGATACAGTGCAATGCCGATGCTGCTGGTGACATGTAACTCCGTACCCTTGACATGAATCCCCTGCTTGAGGGCACTGAGGATCTTCTGCGCTACAGCGATGACACTCTGAGCCCCCCTAAACTCTTCGAGGATGATCACAAACTCATCACCGCCGAGCCGTGCCACGGTATCGGTCTGTCGCACCAAATCCTGAAGACGGTCGGCGACAACCTTGAGCAGCTTGTCGCCGGCATCGTGCCCCAGCGAGTCGTTGATATTTTTGAATCGATCCAGGTCAAGGAAAAGAAGGGCAATCTGTTTGCTGGAACGCCGACTCATAGCCATCGAATGCACCAGACGATCGAGAAACAGCAAACGGTTCGGCAGGCCGGTCAATGAGTCGTGATGGGCGATGTGGGTCATCCGTTCTTCACTGGCTTTAAGCCGTTCCTCAGCCTCCACCCGCTCGGTAATGTCCCGGGAGGCTTCGATCACAGCGCGCAAAGTGCCTTCATCGTTCCACAACGGGGTCGCATCCAGTTCGAAAATACGTTCTTCACCACTGGCAAAGCGGTGTCGATGAACCGCCACCGCACGCTTACCGGTGCGGCGCACTTCATCCAGCGGGCAGGGGTGCTCTGCGCCACAGCAAGGCTCATCACTCTGGTGAGACAACTTATGACAGGTCAAGTGCTCTGGAACATCACCGTCATGCGGCAGATAAGAATGTGCTGCGCGGTTCATCAACAACACTTCGTAATCCGGAGAAATCACTACCAGCGGATCCGTGGCACCGTCGATAATGGCCTGCAGGAAGGCGCGATCTTCTTCGATGATCTGTTCGATTTTTTTCTGTTTGGTGATATCGACAATCGCACCGACCAAACCAGTGATCTGATCGTCTGCGTTCCTGATGACCGCCTTCTGAAACAGCACATTTTGTGCTGAGCTGTCCGACCGGCAAAATTCCGCTTCGTATGCCTTGATCTCACCAGTTTCAAACAGTTCGCGGTCGGCAGCATCGCAGATGCTGGCAAATTCTCCCGAAGCAAAATCGTGAACCGTCGATCCGACAACCTGCTCCTTGGGCAGGCCAAAGTGCTCTTCAAACGCCTTATTGCACCCCAGATACACCCCGTTGGAGTCTTTGAAAAAGATCGGTGTCGGCACTGCACTCAGGGTAGTTTCGAGCAGGGTGGCCTGATCCCGCAACGCTTTCTCTGCGCGAATCTGTTCTTTCCGCAATCGTCGTGCACGCACCGCGAGAACGTATATACCCACCAGCAGAAGGGACGACATGCCTCCCATCTGCAAAGCAGAGTTTCGATGCAACGCCATCATCGCCGTTTTGCGGCCGGTCACCTCGTAGTAGATCTCAAACGCACCGACGAAGGCCCCGTGACGCATAATCGGCACGTAGGTCTCCACGACATCCGCTATAAAAAGCTCATCTTCGAGAGAACGGGATTCTTTGACAACGAGTTTGCTGAAAGGCTGGCCCTGGGCGACGATATTGTGGAAATAGGGCTTGGTATTGAGTGTTCCGATATCATCCGCCGAAGTAGAGAACAGGACCCTGCCCTCGGCGGTAAAAATCTTCAGTTTCCACAGGCCAAGACTTTCTCTGTGCGCATCTATCTTCTCTAAGCGGCTTGCAATCTGCGCGTCGGTGACCTTCTCATCTTCTGGAAAAATTTCCCAGGACAGATGACGGGCAATGCGGATCGCATCCTGCTCGGTGGCAGAAACCAGCTGCTTGAAAATCGCCGGTTCAAAAACAAAATAAATATAGAGAGGAAATCCGACACCGACGATGACGGTAAAGACAAGAAAAGCAATGAGCGTTTTGGTGTTGTGCATCTGGCCAACCGCAGCTGTCTGCAATAAGCGTTTCATCCCCCCTCCCAAAAAGTATAAACCTGCAATAATTTACCATTTCTAACACAAGCGGTCAACGCCCATAAAAACATTGTCAAACGTTACCATAAAGCACCCCACTACAGTCCGGATAAAAGCCTCAGCCCCCGGTGGCCAGCGACCATTCGCCAGGAGTGAAACAGCCTGTTTCTATTCATAATAGAAATGTGTTAGATTTTCGCCTGCCCGACGACCCAAAATAAAAATGGATGGTCAATGAGTCGCTTTCTGTTCCGCTGGATCAACAATCTGAAGTTGCGCTGGAAGATGATGGTGGTGGTCTTGCCTCTGGTGGTCGTACCGATCTTCGTCCTCGGCGGACTGGTCGGCTACGTCGCCACCTCGCAGTCCTATCAGGGGCTCATCGCCGCAGGACGAACCGACCTCGACCATATGGCGGAGTTCACCCTCGACCTGCTCGACGGGCACTACCGTCAATACGAAGTCTACCGTGAAGATCGAAAGAGACTGGTTCACGACGAGTTGGCGGCATTGGTCAACCTGGCTTACACCCTGGTCGAGGAGGAGCAACGCCAGCACCGGGAAGGACACTCCGCCTTAAGCACAGCACAGGACGCCGCCAGCCGGGCGCTTAAAGGGGTCAGCATCGGCGGCAGCGGCTACCTCTACGCGATAAACAGTCAGGGAGTTCTGACCGCGCACATTGCCCGCGAGGGTGAAAATGTCGCCAACGAGCAGGACCAGCAGGGTCACTTTTTCATTCACGACATGCTCAGCCGGGCACTGGTCACCGACCCGGACGAGGTACTCTTCAGCACTTATCCCTGGCGAAACGAAGCCCTCGGCGACAGTCGCCCCCGCGAAAAGATCGTCGCTTACCGGTACTTTCCCGCATGGGACTGGATCATTGCGGCCGGTGGTTATCTGGACGAAACCTATGAAGACTTCACCTTTGAACAATCGGCCTTTGCCGCGCTGAAGGAACAGATCAAAAATAAAAAGGTCGGCAAAACCGGCTATATCTTCGGCATGAACAGCAAGGGGCTACTGACCGTACATCCCGACGCCGAGGGGCGGAACATCTTCGACGCGCGCGATTCCGAAAACCGCGCCTTTATCGCTGAAATGTGCCGCAACAAAGACGGTTGGATTCGCTATCCGTGGCGCAACGAGGGCGAAGACAAGGCACGGATGAAGATCGTCCGCTACCGCTACTTTAAGCCCTGGGACTGGATCATCGCTGTCGGTAGCTACGAGGATGAGTTTCACGGCCCTGCCAACCGCATTAAATGGCGGATCATCACCCATATCCTCACCCTGCCGCTGGTCATCGGCCTGCTGGCGGCGGCAATGGTGTTTCTGGCAGCCAAGGTCCTCACCGATCCGATCCACCAGATGAATGCCGTCATCCGCCGGGTCAAGCAGGGCAAGCTCGACGAGCAGATGCCGGTCAACAGCCACGATGAACTGGGGGAGCTGGCGACCACCTTCAACCGCATGACCCGCATGCTGCGCCGCAACAAAGAGATGGAAGCGGCCCTCGCCCAGCAGGGCAAGATGGCGTCGCTGGGGGTCCTATCATCCGGAGTCGCCCACGAAATCAACAACCCTTTGGGCGTTATTCTCGGCTACGCCGGCTATCTGGAAAAGAAAATCCCCGAGGACGATCCCAACTACCGCTTCATCCACGAGATCAAGCGCGAGAGCAAGCGCTGCAAAAAAATCGTGCAGGACCTGCTCAGCTACGCCCGCACTCCCAAGTCGGTCCTCGAAGAGACCGACCTTAACCGATTGCTGGGACAGATTATCGAATTCGCCACCAACCACACCGACCTCAACAGCGTACAGATTATCCGCAACCTCAGCTACGACATCCCGCCACTGCAGGCGGACGGCGATCAGCTGCGGCAGGTAGCAATCAACCTGATTCTCAACGCTGGCGCGGCCATGCCCGATGGTGGCCAAATTGAAGTCCGCACCTTCCTCGAAGACGACAAATGGGCGCGCATCGAATTCTGCGACACCGGCAGCGGAATCAGTGACGAAAACGTGGAAAAGATCTTTGAACCGTTCTTCACCACCCGTGCCCGCGGTACCGGGCTGGGGCTGGCGATCACAAAACAGATCATCGATCAGCATCAGGGCGAAATCTTTATCGATTCAGTTGTCAATCAGGGGACGACCGTGGTCGTTCGCCTGCCACTCGGCCTCCCAGCGTCCTGCTGAGCCGAGGGCCGAACGTTGCGTAAAGGACCTGCAGTATGTCAGCAAAAAAAATCATGATTATCGACAACGAAGAGGGGCTCTGTCACATGATGGAGGCCGTGCTGATGGATGACGGTCACGCGGTGCGTTCCTTTACCGACCCGCTGGCCGCGGTGGAAACCTTCCGCCCCGACACCTGGGATCTGGTCATCAGCGACATCAAGATGCCGGGCATCGACGGCCTGGAGGTGCTGCAGCGGATCAAAAAGATCGAGGAGAAAATCCCGGTCATCATGATCACCGCTTTCGCCACCGTGGAGATGTCAATTCAGGCGCTGCGACACGGCGCTTACGACATGCTGACCAAGCCGTTCGAACCGGACGAGTTGCTGTTCCGCGTCCGCAACGCCCTCAGTCACAACCAGCTGCTCACCGAAAACCAGCAGTTGCGCCAGGAGCTGACTGAAAAATTCAACTTCGACACCATCATCGGTGCATCCACCAGTCTGCAGCAGCTGCTGCAGAAAGTCGAAAAGGTCGCAGTGCGCGACACATCAGTGCTGATCACCGGCGAATCGGGCACCGGCAAAGAACTGATCGCTCAGGCCATCCACTACAACTCTCCTCGTCGCAACGGCCGCTTCATCGCCATCAACTGCGGTGCAATCCCCGAATCGGTGCTCGAAAGCGAACTGTTCGGCCACAAAAAAGGCGCCTTCACCGGTGCCACCACCGATCGCGAGGGGCTGTTGAAGGCCGCCGACGGCGGCACCCTGTTCCTCGACGAAATCGGCAACCTGCCCCTCAACATGCAGAAAACCCTGCTCCGTTTTCTGCAGGAGCGTGAATTTCTACGGGTCGGCGAAACCGAACCGACCCAGGTCGATGTGCGGCTGCTTTCAGCCACCAACTCCGACCTCGCAGTCGAAGTCGAAAAGGGGACCTTCCGCGAAGATTTCTTCTACCGGCTCAACGTCATCAACCTGCACATGCCGCCGCTGCGGGAGCGACGCCCCGACATCGCCCTGCTCGCTGCCCATTTCATCACCCTCCAGAACCAGGAATTCACCACCGAAATCACCGGGCTCAGTCCCGAAGCGCTCCGCGCCGCCAGCGAATTTTCATGGCCCGGCAACATCCGTCAGCTGAAAAACGTCATCGAGGCCTGCATGACCATCGAAACGGAAAGCACGATCAGCCTCGACACCCTTTCTCAGTTTATCGAGATCGAAGGGGTCACATCGGCGGACGCCGATTACAACGACGCCTTGGCGCGTTTCGAAATCGATTATCTGCAGCAGCTGATCCGCTCCTCGGGAGGCAATATCGAAGAGGCCGCGCAGAAGGCAGGGATGAATATGGCGACCATCTACCGCAAAATGAAAAAACACGGCCTAAAAAAGGACAACTTCGTCTAATGGGCCGCGGTGCACAGCATTGCAAAAACGCAAACGAACCGCTTTGCAATTCTGCAAAAGGACAGATAACCACCTGTAAATCAAAGGCATACTAAAGAGAAATGTCCATAAAAACGGACTAAAAGTCCGCATCTGACCCCCCTTCCTGCACCCGCCTCCGCTGCTCTTTTTGCGCATCTGCAAACACCTCCGTTTGAAGCCGTCCCGCACTTGACCCACCAGAACAGCAACCAGCCGGAATTACAGCATTCTTAAAAAACCGTTCTACTTCGGCACAGGTCTCGCATACTGAGACAAACAAAAGTAACACCTCTCTCGGGGGGAGGCGGCCGTGCCGCCTCGCCCCCAAATCTTTTTCCTCAGGAGGCTGTTTTCATGCACCAGAACCTCCCGTCCCAACCCCGAACATCCTGCGCGCTCTCCCCACTGGGCTTGATTCCTCTGGCACCAACCATCAGCCTCTACACCCTCAGTCGCGCCGATTTAATCCATATTTCACCCTCGCTGCTGGGCCTAATCCTGATTCTCGGCGGCGCCACCCAGGTCAGCGCTGGCCTCACCGCACGCCGCCTCGGAAATTCCTGCGGTGCGGCAACCCTGATCCCGATCGGCCTGTTCTGGCTGTCACTGCTGGGCTTCTACATCTTCCCCGAGCTCGGCCTCGGCAAAGGGCCATCCGCCGTGGCGATGACCTCCTATCTCACCATGTGGGGGATTTTTGCCGCGATTTTCTATCTTGGCAGTTTCAGCCAGAGCCGTATTATTCAGCTGCTGTTCGGCTCGATGATGGTCTGTTTTCTCTCCCTCGGTCTGGCCGAAATCCGCGACAACGTCGTCTTTCTCTACAGTGCGGCGTTCTGCGGCACAACCTGCGGTCTGACGGCGCTCTACGCGGGGCTGGCGCAGATCCTCAACGAACGGCTACACCGCACTGTCATGCCGCTGGGCTCGTGGCATGGCGATCTCGATGACGACTACGAGCAGGTCTCTTCTTGACAGACGGTCCGTTTACGGTTTCAATGAGAGCTGACGTCCCGCTGCTTTTGACTGGGAGCTTCGCGTGAATACCAATCTAAGTAATCAGATGACCCTGCTCGGCCTCGTCGCGACGGTGTTTTACGCCGGCCTGCTGGCCACCGGTACGGTCGGGCTCGACATCATGCCGCAGTTTATTGCTTCTGCGGTGGTATTCCTTTCCTCTGGCCGCCTGATGCGCAAGGCCGCCGCCCAAACCCGCAAGGCCCGCAAAGAAGACGAGGACGACCAGGAACGCAAGCCGATCGACTGGGACAAGTTTACTCCGGTGCTCAACTGGGGGATGTCGGTCATCATCATCAGCGGCATGGCGATCTGGCTACTCAAACCGACCGACGTGACCTTCGCCGAAGCTCTGTTTTCACTAATCCCCGACGAAAAGACCTACGACTGGGTCGGCGGGGTTGCCCCTTAACACCCAATCGCCCTCCCCTCTCGACCGTTCACCCCTCTTCCGCCCCTCCCGGTTGCTGCCGTACTGCGTCAGGCAACGGTTTTCCACTGGAAAGCCATTGACCAACCACACAAATTACCAGTAAACTGGGGCGTTTAAATTCACACGGAGAGGCTCTTTTGCTGTTACGCACCCTTTTTTTTCATTGCTGCGTCTATCCATGGACGATTCTGGTTATTCTGTGCGGGGTTCCGCTCTCTTTTATCAGCCCCGACTATCTGCATAATTGCGCGCGCATCTGGGCCAAAGGCTGCCTGTTTCTGGCCGGCACCCGCGTCACCGTAGAAGGGACCGAACACATCCCCACCCAGACATCAGCGGTCTATGTGGCCAACCACCAGAGTCACTTCGATATCCTCGCCATGTACGCCTGCCTACCGATTCAGTTCCGCTGGATGGCCAAGCAGGAACTGTTCAATATCCCCCTGTTCGGCCTCACCATGCGGCGCAGCGGCTACATCCCCATCGATCGCTCCAACAGCCGCAAATCGCTGCAGAGCATGATCGCTGCAGCCCGCCGGGTCAACACCGGCACCTCGGTGGTGATCTTCCCCGAAGGAACCCGCTCGACAGACGGACGCCTGCTGCCATTCAAACAGGGCGGATTTCTCATCGCAACCAAAGCTAAAGCACCACTGGTCCATGTGGTCATCAATGGCAGCGCCCGGATCCTACGACGCGGTTCCAAACGGATCTATCCCGGACACATCCGCATCACCGTCCAACCCGCGATCCACACGACAGAATCGTCCAGTAAAGACCTCGACAGCCTCAGCACCCAGGTGAAGAACGCTATCGCGACCCACCTGTCGGAGGTCGCGGCATGATTACGCCCCTGCAGCAACCGGAAACGGTACGCCTGTTCGCGCTGGGCGGCCTCGGCGAGATCGGCATGAACATGACCGCTCTCGAATATGACGGAAAAATCCTGCTGATCGACTGCGGACTGATGTTTCCCGAAGCCTACATGCTGGGGATCGACCTGGTCCTGCCGGACATCAGCTGTCTGGATGGGCGCAGCCAGGATATCGTCGGGCTGGTTTTGACCCACGGCCACGAAGACCACATCGGTGCGGTTCCTTTTCTGTGGGAAGCGCTGGGCAGTCCGACCATCTACAGCACCGCTCTCACCCTGGGGCTGCTGCACAACAAACTGAAAGAGCATCAGCTCGAAACGGCCGTCGAGACCTGCTGCATCAAGCCGCGTCAGGCTATCGATATCGCGCCCTTTACGGTGGAACCGTTCCGCGCCGCCCATTCGATCGTGGACGGTATCGGACTGGCGATCCGCACCGCCGCGGGGCTGATAATCCACACCGGAGACTTCAAGATCGACCAGACCCCGGTAGACGGCGAGAAGACCGACCTGGTGCGCCTGGCAAAATACGGCGAAGAAGGAGTCCTGCTGCTGCTGGCCGACTCCACCAACGTCGAAAATGCCGGATACACATTATCCGAACGAACCGTCGGCAAAGCGTTGCACGAATTGATGCCGCACTGTCCACGGCGGGTGTTGGTATCAACCTTTTCATCCAACATTCACCGGATCCAGCAGATCGCCGATGCGGCCGACGCCTGCAACCGAAAAATCCACATCAGCGGGCGCAGCATGGTGTCCAACGTGGATATCGCCCGCCAGCTCGGGTACCTGCGAATCGCCGACGAGCAACTCATCACCCAACGACAGATGCAGCATCTGCCTCCGCAGGAGGTTCTGATCCTCACCACCGGCAGCCAAGGTGAGCCGCTCAGCGCGCTGATGCGGATCGCGCTGGGGGACCACAAACAGATCGAGCTGGAAGCAGACGACACCGTCATCCTCTCGTCCAAATTTATCCCCGGCAACGAAAAAGCGATCTCCGACCTGATTAACAACCTCTACCGACGCGGAGCCGAGGTGATCTATGAAAAGACCAGCGAAATTCACGTCTCCGGCCACGCCAGTCAGGAAGAGTTGAAACTGGTCCACAACCTGATCCGGCCGCGCTATTTCGTCCCCGTGCACGGCGAATATCGCCACCTGGTCAAACACGCCCAGCTGGCCCGTGAACTGGGCATGCCCGCCGACAACTGTGTCATTCTAGAGAACGGCCAGCCGCTAGTGCTCAGCGACAACGGTTTGAGCCTCGAGGATCGCCTGGAGACGGGGCGAGTGTTCGTCGACGGCAAAGGGGTCGGCGATGTCGGCACGATGGAGCTGCGTGACCGTCGCCATCTGGCCAACCACGGCATCGTCATCCTGATGCTGGCGATCAATCAGTCCTCAGGCGAAATCGTCCAGGGTCCGGAAATCTTTACCCGTGGTTTCATCCCCGAAGGCGATATCGACAGTGAGGAGCTACTCGAACTGGCCCGTCAGGGGATACGCGACCTGCTCAACGACCACAGCCTCGGCGTCTTGAGCGACTGGGAGGAGCTGCGCGTCGAGTGCCGCAAGACCTTACGCCGTCTCTTCAACCGCCATATCGCCCGGCGCCCGCTGATCCTGCCGGTCATCCTCGAACTTTAAGGAGCAAGGCCTGCCTCAACCGAAATCCGAGCGAAGCGCAGACCACCTCACGCTATGACCATCCTACACGCGATACTGCTCGGCCTGGTTCAGGGCCTGACCGAATTCCTCCCGGTTTCGAGCTCGGGGCATCTGGCGATCACCCAGCATTTCCTGCCCGGGTTCACTCAGCCGGGGTTACTGTTTGATGTCCTGCTGCACGCCGCCACCATGACCGCCGTGCTGATCTATTTCAGAGCGGAAGTCACCAGCCTGGCGAGCTCCTATTTCCGGACCGATGAGACCGCCGCAAACGATCGGCATATCCTGCGGTTGTTGATTTTCGGCTCGATCCCAACGGCGATCATCGGTCTGAGCGGCAAAGATTTCTTCGAAGGCCTGTTCGAAAACCTTCCAGTGATCGGCTCGATGCTGCTGGTCACTGCGGCGCTACTGTTTCTGGCCGGACGGATCAAACGGGACGGCCGCGCTGAAGCCCAGATGAACCTCGTCGACGCACTACTGGTAGGCATTGCTCAGGGTGCGGCGATTCTGCCCGGCATCTCCCGCTCCGGTTCGACGATCGCCTGCCTGCTGCTGCGCGGTGTGGACGGGGTCACTGCGGCGCGATTCTCCTTTCTGCTCGCCCTGCCCGCAGTCGGCGGCGCGACCCTGCTGTCGCTGCGCGATCTGCAGCACGTCAACCCGTCGGAGCTACCGGCCTACGCCATCGGCAGCCTGGTCGCGTTCATCAGCGGGCTGCTAGCCATCCGCTTTCTGCTGGCGGTGGTCCGCAACCGTCGCCTGCAGGGCTTTGCTATCTACTGCCTGCTGGTCGGCAGCGTTATCTTGACCTACAGCTGGCTATCCTGAGCTTTCACGAGAGAGTGCCATGAGTGACGACGCCCCCCAGATTCCAACTGAAAACCGGATGCGCAAGGAAATCTTCGGCCTGTTCTGGCTGGCCGGAGGACTGCTGCTGCTGCTCTGCCTCTGCACCTTCAGCAACAGCGACCCGTCGTTCAACAACAACCTGCACCCGCGGTCGATCCAGAACTTCGGCGGCACATTCGGATCCCATCTCGCCGATCTGCTCTACCAGATCTACGGCATCACCGCCCTGATGTTCCCCGCGGGATGCCTAACCCTGGCATTTCGGCGACTGAAGTTCCACGACCTCCGTTTCCGCCCGCAGCGCCTCGGGGCGTTTCTGGTCCTGCAGCTGTCTCTGGCCGGGCTACTGGCCTTACGGCTCGATGAGATCGATATCTTCGGCAGTACCATCAATGAGGCAGGGGGCGCCTTCGGACGGATCCTTGTCAATCTGCTCTCCAGCTACCTGAATCTCAGCGGCGCCGCGGTGATCCTCGGGGTTTTCTTCCTCGTCTCACTGATCCTGCTGACCCGCTTTTCGCTGGTATTGTTCCTCGAAGGACTGATGGAACAGCTCGGCCGCAGACTGGAACTGTGGCGCGAAAAACGCCAGGCCCGGACCCGTAAGGTACGCGAGCAGCGTGACCCCGCAACCCGTACGCCTCTGATCATGGCCCCCGAGCCGAAAACCGAGCCCGCCCCCACCAAGCAAAAAAGCAAAAAAGCAAAAAACACGGCACAGGAAAACCAGGAAACATTCTCGTTTCTGGAGCCGAGCGGAACCTACCACCGCCCGACCAGTACGCTGCTCGACCACGACGGCGAACCACCAAAGCCGATCGACCGCGACACCCTGACCATGGCCGCCCGCCTGCTGGAAAAGAAACTGCTCGACTTCGGCGTCGAAGGCGAGGTGGTCGAGGTCAAACCGGGACCGGTGGTCACCATGTACGAGTTCGCCCCGGCGGCCGGGGTCAAGGTCAACAAAGTCTCTAATCTTTCCCACGACCTCGCCATGGCGATGCAGGCCATCTCGATCCGTATCGTCGCACCGATCCCCGGCCGCGGTGTGGTCGGGATCGAAATCCCCAACAAAGACCGGGAAACGGTCTATCTCAAAGAGATCATCGAATCGGATCAGTTCAGCCGCACCGGCGGCAAACTGCCGATGGCACTCGGTAAGGACATCTTCGGCCAGACCGTGGTCTCCGATCTCGCCAAGATGCCTCACCTGCTGGTCGCCGGATCGACCGGCAGCGGCAAATCGGTCTCGATCAATACCATGATCCTGTCGCTGCTCTACCGCGCGACCCCGGACGATGTGCGGCTGATCATGATCGATCCGAAGATGATCGAACTGTCGATCTACGAAGGAATTCCCCACCTGCTGCTCCCCGTGGTCACCGACCCCAAAAAAGCGTCGCTGGCGCTGGCCTGGGCGGTCCGCGAGATGGAGCGTCGCTACCAGCTGCTGGCCGACAAAGGGGTCCGCCACATCGACGGCTACAACAAAAAGCTGGCCAAGGAGCTCAAAGATCAGCAGGACACCCCGGAACCTACGGAAGAACCGGATATCGAACAGGCCATCGAAGAGATGGACGAACCGGACATCGGCGTTCTCCCCTCGGCCGAAGAGGACGAACTGGAGCACGGCCACCTGCCCTATATCGTCGTTATCGTCGACGAGCTGGCCGATTTGATGATGGTCGCCGGACGTGAAGTGGAAGAGTCGATCGCCCGGCTGGCCCAGAAGGCCCGCGCGGCCGGCATTCACCTGATCCTCGCCACCCAACGGCCAAGCGTCGATGTCATCACCGGCCTGATCAAAGCCAACTTTCCGACCCGGATCTCCTTTAAGGTGTTCTCACGCACCGACTCGCGCACCATCCTCGACTCGATGGGCGCTGAGAACCTGCTCGGAATGGGGGATATGCTGTTTTTGCCGCCCGGTGTCGGTTATCTCGAGCGAGTCCACGGCGCGTTTGTCTCCGAGCTCGAAGTTCAACGCGTGGTCGATTTTCTTGCCAAGCAGGGGCAGCCGGATTACGACAAATCGATCCTGCAGGCCCCGTCTGGCAGCAGCGGCGACGGTGATGAAGATGACGAATACGACGAACATTGGGATGAGGCGCTGCGGATCGTCAGCGAAACCCGACAGGCGTCGATCTCCATGCTGCAACGTCGTCTGCGGGTCGGCTACAATCGCGCCGCGCGAATGATCGAAAAGATGGAGAGCGAAGGAATCGTCGGTCAATCGGATGGCAGCGGAAAACCGCGCGAGGTCCTGATTGGTCGCATCGAATAGATCACCGACGATAACGATTCACACACAACTTCACGAAAAAAGCCCCACATCAGATCGATGTGGGGCTTTTTTTCGAGTATGACACGTATGGCAATATCAGCTGCAGATCCCACGAAAAATCAGCCGCAGGGTCTTTTCATCGAGCAAAGCAGCAAATTCCCTCTCGTACTCATCCGTACCATCATCGACCGCCTCCGGAAAGACGCGCTTGACCGGTTGTTCTGCGCCATTCTGACGAGAAACTTTTTCAGAGCGGAGCCGCAACGTCGTGGACCGCCGACTCTCTAGCCAGCGATCACACGCATCGTGATGTCCGGCAAACAGGAAGTAAACATCCTGCTCTCTGCGCTGGGCGATAAGCCGGTAGCCACACCCCAGATCGAATTTGAAACAGTTATTGAGCCGAAGTTCGCCATGTCGGGTTAATCTGTGCTCAACGGCCGTACTGCTACCGGTCTCGACAAAATCGTCGATGATCGTCCCGGCCCACCGCGCGGCCTGCGCCGCCCTGCTGTCCGCCCGAGCCAACATCATCAGTTGCTTGTCCAGAAACCTCGACTTATAAACCTGCGAAGCACCGCTCATCTCAGCACGAAATCCCTCAATCGCTCTGTCTCATCAAATCATAATTTTTAAACGAGATCGTCCATCAACGACATGATCTACAAAAACAACAAAAGTTGCCAACATTTATTATCGATCCTGCAAATCACAGACATAGGGAACACCTATCCTGATCCTCCATCAAACCGGGCTTTCAACCTCACTGACCAAACAGCAAAAAAGGGGCGCACCCACGCAGGGCCGTCCCTTTTTGTTGTTCACCTGTTTCTCGTGATATTATTTCGCCCGGATCAAGTGCCACCCGCATCAGCCACAACCGCCGTCACCGCCAGCGGCACTACCTTTTCCAGCGGCAACAGGGTCCAGGTTTTGGCAATAAACCCGTTGGCGTGGACAAAGCGGATATCCTCATGCTCCGGCAGTCGCCGAAAATCGACCGCCGGGTGATCTCCCAGTCTTAACAGCTCCCAACCTGCGCCCCGCACCGACGGGGTAATACTCATGACTACGTCCACGTCCTGCATTTCGCGCAGGTAGATCTCCATTGCTAGCTTCGGGTTCTGGGCGATTCGGCTGACGAGGGCTTTATACCTTCCCTGAAGCGGCACAAGCTCACTTTCGGTCCTCAAGCGCTGCAAGCGTTCCTTCTTTGAAGCGATCAGTTCGATCAGCTCATGCCCTAAATCCTTCATCAGCGCATGAAGCGGATCACCTGACAGCAATTCGGTCACGCGCGAAAATCGTGACAGAATGTACCCATCAAGCGGGGAAGAGGCCGCAAACAGCACATTGCTATCGATCCCCAAGTGTTCGGCAGTTTTGTAGGGACCACGCACATCCATCATGCTCATATGCCCATACCATCCGAATATTTTCAGCGCATCTTCATGGTAACCGAGATGCTGCATCAGCAGGTGAAAGGCGCACGGCAGCGACGAATCCTGATGGTGATCAAAATTGTGGCGGGACGGATCATGAATCATCCCAACATCGAGGACATAGGTGTTGAGATCGGCCAGATCATCAGCCGTCGGTTCGCGCCGAAACACCTCGGCCGATTCCAGGATCGACAGTAGCACCGCAGCCGACAAAAAATCATCCCGATGGGCGCTGCCGGGATGAACAACGATTTTATGCATAGATGTGATCTGTCCTTTTTTATTCGGCCTGTTGTCCCAGTGCGATCTCCCGCAGGGTGTCCAGGTCGGTCTCTTCAAGAAGTTTGCCGAACCGGCACTTGCGCCCCTGGGCTTCAAACCAGTCGATGAGTCGATCCAGCGCGGCCAGTGCTTGCTCTTCGTCGGGGACATGTTCCAGCAGACGTTGACTGAGCCGAGGCTGGCTGCCACCGTTGCCGCCGACCATCAGGTGCCATCCTTTGGGAGAACCGATCAGACCAAGATCGCGGATACAGACCTCACCGCAATCGTTGGGGCAGCCCGACACCGCCAGCTTCATCTTCCAGGGCAGCTGACGGCCATGAAAGCGTCGGTCCAGCTCCAGGCCGATCTTGATCGAGTCCTGCAGCCCGCGCTTGCAGCAGTCAGTGCCCGGGCAAACCTTGACCGAGCGGACACAAAGCCCCACCGGGCGTCCCTGTTCAGTTTGCAGATCGGCCCAGGCGTTGTCGATATCCTCTTCGGCCAGGCCGACCAGCGCAATCCGCTGCGAGCTGGTCAGTTTAAGAGTCGGCACCCGGTACTTTTCTGCGGTATCAGCGATGCGCCGCAACAGCTCAGGGGTCACCAGCCCCGCTGGCATGTTGGGGGTTATGGCATAGGTTTCGCGATCGCGTTGCACGATTGCCCCTTTCTCCAGAATATCCTTTTTCACGTTCGTATCGTCTCCGTTTTATGCATAAATACCAGCTGACCGCCGTAGTGACCGAGCAAGGTCACACAACCGAGCATTCCGGCAATCAGCAGCAGATAGATCAGTTGTCCCCAGCCCTGCAGACCCTGCCAACTCCCCGCGGAATAGCGCAAACTGACGGCCGCAATCCCGAAAACCAGCAGCAGCACCGCCAGAATAATTTTTCTGCGAAACACGCCGCCGGCCGCGCCACCGAAATGAGCCTGCCAGTCGCGCAGACCGGAGAGCAGCACCACAGGTGTCACCAGGGTGCAGAACGCCACCAGATGAAACGCCGTCGCCTCGAAGCCCTGCGCTCCGTAGTAGAAAAACAACCCCAAAAAGATCGCCGCCGCCGGGAGCATGCCGTTGGGAAAATGGGCGGCCACCGCGTGCAGGACAAAGGTCTTCCACATCTCGGCAACAAAACCGGTCGACCGAGCCGGAGTGTCTGCTCCAGCAGCCTGCTCCGGATGTTTTTCGAGTTCAAACTTCAGGGCATCCACCCCGCAGATCGGACAGTTCTCCGGAGGCTGATCCCCCGTATGCAGATAACCGCAGACCGTACACCGCCACACCTTTTCCATCGCGCCCTCCCGAATAAGGGTTGTGAATCCCGTCACGCATTCTCTATAATCAATTGCTTCAGATCAAATGAATTTATGCTCATTCTTCGCGGTCTCCCGCATTTCATTGCTGTCATTCCAAAAGGAGAGTTTACATGAAAGCAGTTGTCATCGACGAATTCGGCGGCATCGACGTCCTCAAAGTCGGCGAAGTCGACACCCCGAAACCCAAGCCCACCGAAGTACTCATCAAGGTCGTGGCCACCAGCATCAACCGCCCCGATCTGGTGCAGCGCCAGGGCAACTATCCGCCCCCTGCTGGCGATTCCGAAATTCTCGGTCTGGAAGTCGCCGGCACCATCGCCGAAATCGGTAGCGAGGTCACCGGCTGGCAGGTCGGCGATCGGGTCATGGCCCTGGTCGGCGGTGGCGGCTACGCCGAGTACGCAGTGGCCTACAGCAACCACGTAATGCCGATCCCCGACAGCATGAGCTTTGAAGAAGCGGCCTGCGTCTGCGAAAGCTATATTACCGCCTTCCTCAACGTTTTCATGATCGGTGGCCTGCAGGACGGCCAGACCGCGATCATCCACGGCGGCGGCGGTGGAGTCAACACCGCGGCGATCCAATTGGCCAAAGCGCTGACCCCGAACGCCAAGTTGATCGTCACCGCTCACCCCAGTAAGATCGAGCGGGTCAAAGAGCTCGGCGTCGATCTGGTCATCGACTTTACCGAAACGCCCGACTTCACCGACGCGGTCAAGGAGTTCACCGCCAAAAAAGGCGTCAACGTCATCCTTGACCATGTCGGCGCCAAGTACCTGAAGCCCAACATGAGCTCGCTGGGCTACACCGGCAAACTGGTGATCATCGGTATCATCAGCGGTATCAAGGCCGAGCTGAACCTGGCTCTGATGATGGTTAAACGTCAGCAGATTATTGGCAGCGTCCTGCGCAGCCGCCCGGTGGCGGAAAAAGGCGATATCATCGCCGAATTCACCAAAACTGCCCTGCCCAAGTTTGCCGACCGCAGCATCGTACCGATCATCGAAAAAGTCTTCTCGATCGATGAGATCGTTGATGCCCACGGCATGATGGAAGAGGACAAGCACTTCGGCAAGATTGTTCTAAAAATCGCCGAAGCATAGACACAACCCAATAAACCGCAAAAAAGGCTCCTCCGATTAGAGGAGCCTTTTTTGCGCTCAGAGTTCATGTCCACCGGCAGCAAGGGGCTTGCCGACCTTCGCACTCAATCGACGGCGTATTCCTCGCGATCAAACGTTCAATGCAAATCCGGAGTCATCATTCAATCTATAAACCTGACATGAATCGGCAAAAAAACGGGCTCTACATATTGACCAAGACATATGAATATAGATATATTTACGCGACTGACACGATCCATGTGCCTAGTCAGACGCTCGATTGCCCCAAAGGATAACAAATGAAGTTTTCAAGACGAACATTTATCGCAGGTGTAGCTGCGGCAGCGACGGCAGCAGCCATCCCGAAAAGCCGTGCCTTGGCCAGAACGTCTCCCGAAAGTTGGGCGACCCTGATCGATCTGACGCGCTGCACCGGCTGCGAAGGAGAAGCCGTACCCCGCTGCGTAAGTGCGTGCCGTACAAAAAACGCCGCGCGCTTCCCGGAACCGGACCCGGCGATGCTCAAAGACTACTGGCCAAAGGACTTCCATGAAGACTGGAGCGGCAAGCGCGATGAAATTTATCGCCTGACCCCTTACAACTGGCTCTTTGTCGATGAAGTCTATCTCGAAATCAACGGACAGGACCAACGGGTCAACATCCCGCGCCGTTGCATGCACTGCGACAACCCGCCCTGTGTCAGCCTATGCCCGTTCGGTACCGCCCAAAAAGATGCCGACGGGCCGGTGCGTATCGAACCAAGCCTCTGCTTCGGCGGCGCAAAGTGCCGAGCCGTCTGTCCCTGGAACGTCCCCCAGCGGCAAGCCGGTGTCGGACCCTACACCATTCTCGACCCGATGCCCGTTGGGGGCGGAGCCATGTACAAATGCGACCTGTGTCGCGACCTGCTAAACCGTGGAGAGACCCCACGCTGCATGACCGCTTGTCCTGAGCAGGCCATGTCGATCGGCCCACGGGAGGAAATTCTTGCCCTGGCCGATCAGCTCAAGAAGGACTACAACGGCTACCTCTATGGTCGCGATGAACACGGCGGTACAGCCACTATCTATGTTTCGAAAATCCCCTTTGAACAGATCGATGCAGCCATCATCGAAGACGTCAACCCGAAAAAAGCGATGCGCTTCCACCAGCCTGAAAACGAAGGGGAGAAACAACATCGCCGGGCCTCTGTGGCCCTGCTTGCTCCACTGGCCGGGATCGTCGGCGCGTTTGCTGCCACCATTGCAGCGAAAGGGCCCAAAGATGACTAAAAACGGACAAATCCACCGGCACTCTTTGGTTGTGCGCCTCTGCCACTGGTTGATCGCTTTGAGCGGTCTACTTCTGACGTTTTCAGGCATTGGCTTTATGCCCCTGTATGGGCGTTTCTACCTCAATGAACTGCCCGGCCTGCACTGGGTTACCCATTTTCAAACCCAGATGAATCTGCACTACCTTGCAGCAGGGCCATTTATTGCGGCGTGCCTGTTTCACCTCCTGTATCACTGGCGACGCGGCGAGTTCGCCCTTGTCCCGCAACGGGGAGACTTAAAAGAGAGCTGGCTGATCATAAAAGCGATGTTGATGAAGGGGCAGGAACCAGCACACGAAAAGTTTCTCGCCGAGCAGCGGATCGCCTATGCAACATTTGCTTTGACCATTGGGGTACTTTCAGCAAGCGGCTATTTTCTGGCGGTGAAAAACACTCTGGGGTGGCACGTTGCCCCGCAAGTTCTCCAAGTGATCATTCTGATGCACCTGGTCTTTACCTTCCTATTTCTCCTGCAAATCGCCTTGCATTTAGGTGCCTTTATCCTGAAAGCCAATCGCCCCCTGTTTGCCAGTATGTTCAATGGCCGGGTGACGCTAAGCTATGCAGCCAAGCGCCATTCACGCTGGGTGAAACGTAACAGAATCCGGTAACGAAAAAAATCCAGCAGAACAACAAAAAAGCCGCCGAACCGTTCTTCTACGGTTCGGCGGCTTTCATTTATCCGATCATTTCCCAGGGATTCCTCTTCCTCCCTGCTATTTCCCCATCAATTGAGGAGAAGTCAAGCCACCCTTCTTCGAAATCAATCCGCCAATTTCTTCAGCAGCCAGGCCATATTTTCACCCAAACGCCGCATGGTGGCCATCCCCTCTTCATCCGATGAGACTTCTCCGGGCAGGCGGCCAAAGCCGATATTCCAGTAGCTCGAGCCGGGGATGATCATCTCACCGATGGTGAAGTAATTCTGCAGGGTCTGCAGGGTGTGCATCGCCCCACCGCGACGGACAGCGACGACCCCCGCCCCGACCTTGCGGCGAAACAGGTTATCATTGGCGCGCGCAACCATTCCGGTACGATCGATCAGCGCTTTCATTTCGGTGGTCACGTCAGAAAAATAGGTCGGCGAAGCCAGAATAATCCCGTCCGCGTCCTGTATTTTGGCCACCGCGTCATTGACCAGATCGTCGGTCAGCACGCAGCGCTGATCTTTGTTGTTGAAACAGGCCATACAGGCGGTACACCCACGGATCTTCTGACCTGCCAGCTGGACCAGCTCCGTCGCGACCCCTTCCTCTTCAAGAGCGGTGAACACCTGCTTGACCAGTGTGGCTGTGTTGCCATCTTTACGCGCGCTGCCATTAAATGCGATAACCTTCATTGGAACCTCTCTGTAGAAAAAAACGATCGACGGAAAAAGGCTTAACACCCTCCACAAACAGAGGATATTCATCCATATCAGAGGATGATAAACTGCGCAAGGCGTGAAATGTGGCGCAGTGCGAATAAGCGGGACATGACATGAACAACCTCAAGAGCAATCTGGTTCTGATCGGCATGCCGGCGGTCGGCAAAAGCACGGTGGGGGTGGTCCTAGCGAAACATCTGGGGCTGAACTTTGTTGACACCGATCTTCTGATTCAGGCCAACTCCGGTTGTCGCCTGCAGGAGCTGATCGACACTGAAGGTCTGGCGACTTTTTTACAGCACGAAGAGCAGGCGCTCGTCACCTTAAGTGCACAGCGCAGCGTCATCGCCACCGGCGGTTCGGTGATCTACAGTCCGGCGGGGATGGATGCGTTACGCCAAAATGGCCACATCATCTATCTGGAAATTTCACTCGACCAGTTGAAACAGCGCCTGGCTGACCTCGGCAGTCGCGGCGTGGTCATCGAAAAGAACCAGAGCCTTGAGGATCTCTATGCCAGCCGGACCCGGCTTTACCGCCAGTACGCCGAACAGACCATCGCCTGCGACCGGCTCACTCCGGGGCAGGTGGTCGATAAAATCGCCCAACTGTTTCCTTAAACAGAAGCGGGTTCAGCCTTAACCGATCGCCATATAGTCATGCAGATGACCGATCAGCTTTTCCTTTTCGTCCAGCGACACCTTCACCAGATCGCCGATCGACACCACACCACTCAGTTTGTCATCATCGATCACCGGCAGGTGCCGACAGTGTTTTTCACTCATCAGCGTCATGCAGGCGTCCACCGTCATCAATGAATTGGCGCAGCACACGTCCCTGCTCATGATGGAGCGGACCCGCAGTTTGAGAGATGATCCGCCACGCAGGACTACTTTGCGCGCGTAATCCCGCTCCGACACGATCCCCACCATCTTGTCCCCTTCGGTGACCACCAACGCCCCGATGTTATGAGCCGCCATCATCTCAAGGGCTTCATAGACCGTGTCGCTAGCCTTGACCGACAGGACACCGTGCCCCTTTATATCCAGAACCTGTTTCACCGTCTTCATCACAACACCTCACAAAAAATGCACATCGCACAGAGTAAAGACTAGCGAAGCGTGGAGCGTTGTCAAAAACAGGGACTGTTGAGCGACCCCGCAGTCCCATGCATCAGGGGCAGTTAAAAAATACTGCTGGCAGAATGTCTTGACAACGACGCGCAAACACCAGAATATAAATGACCTTATCAGTCATCTTAGCAATCGAAAGGAACCTCCATGCGTATCATCCTCCTGACCCTTCTTCTGCTCACCCTGATCAGCCTGTCTCCCTGCCTCGCCGGCAGCCCGGCGGTTCTCTTCGACCAGGGGCACGGACAGGCGTTCACCATCGAAAAGCAGGGCGAACTGCAGCTCGGCAAGCTGGCTGACACCTTCCGCGCCTCGGGATGGCAGGTGGCTTCCAGTACACACCCCTTTAGCGATGCGCTTCTGGCAAACGTCGACGCGCTGGTGATTTCGGGGGCCTTCAAGGCGCTCGACGCAAAAGAACTTGCTGCCGTGGGGAAATTTCTCAACCGGGGCGGACGGCTGGCAGTGATGCTCCACATCGCCCCGCCAATGGTCGAGCTGCTCGGTAAGCTCGGGGTCGCTTCGGCCAACGGTGTCGTGCGCGAAAGTAATACCGCGCTAATCCTCGACGAACAGCCTCTCAACTTCAAAGTCACCGATCTGCAGTATCATCCACTGACCAGAAACCTGGACAGTTTCTCCCTGTACGGTGGCTGGCCCTTGATGCCGATCGGCAAAAACGCCCGTGCCATCGCCCAGACCAGCTCCGCCGCCTGGGTCGACCTGAACAACGATGACATCCAGTCCCTCAAGGACGCGATGCAGGCCTTCGCGGTCATCGTCACCGGCACGGTCGGCAAGGGAGAATTCACGGTGTTCGCTGATGATGCGATTTTTCAGAACCGTTTTCTCACCGGCACCAACAAGACCCTCGCCGACAACCTGAGCCGCTGGATGATGCGGGGCCGGACACAGAGCGGCGTCGATATTTAATCGCAAGACACATTGAATAACGACTGGACCGGGACACCGCGAGGTGGCTCCGGTCCTTTTTGTTCACACTTCAGCGCTGACGCGCCAGAAACTGATCCAGTCGGTTGGCAAACGCCTGCCGGTCCTTTGTCCCGAGCGCCGCCGGTCCTCCCGTTTCGATCCCGCTGCTGCGCAGCTCATCCATAAAATTACGCACCGCCAACCGCTCACGGATATTCTCTTCGCTGTAGAACTCGCCACGCGGGTTCAGGGCATGGGCACCGGCGGCAATCACATCGGCAGCGAGAGGGATATCGGCGGTAATTACCAGTTCTCCCGGCTGCAGGCGCCGCACGATCTCCCGGTCGGCGACGTCGGCCCCTTCCCCGACCAGGCAGGTTTTGATAAATGGCGACGTCGGTACCCACATCGACTTATTGGCCACCAGTTCCAGCGGAATATGTCTCTTTTCCGCGACCCGGTAGAGAATCTCCTTGATCACCTTCGGGCAGGCATCGGCATCAACCCAGATTTTCATCACTGTGCTCCGCAAATTCTTTTAGGTTGCGCCACAGCCCTTCAGCGACCGGGCCATGAACAACACCGCGCCGTCGCACGACGCGCATTTCGATATCGAGGGTCGACGGGTAGTCACAGATCGACAACGGCACCAGGCGACCGTCGGCCAGTTCCTGTTCGATCATGTGACGGTGCAAACGGCCCCAGCCCATACCGGCCAGCAGGATCTCTTTTTTGGTGTAGTGATCGTTGACCAACCAGTGCCGGCCCTGATGCAGAACCCCGTAGCTATCACCACGGGCGCGATGGCTGCTGTCTTTGACGACGATCTGCGGAACGTCCTGCATATCGCTCATCTCCAGATCCGACTTGCCCCGTGCGGCGACAAAGTCAGGGGATGCCACCGTCAACAGATGGGAGCGGATAAAGGGAAACGACTCCACATCCTGTTCTTCATTGAGCCAAGGACAGATCCCCAGATCGACATCGCCCTCCAGAACTCGCTCCATGGCCCCCCACAAATTTTCGAGCATCAGGCTGAATTCAGTATGGGGAAAACTGCTTTCACTGTCGCGCACCAGTCCGAGGATCAGCGCCATCGGACAGCTGGCCTCAACCGCGAGTCGTAGTTCAGGTTCGTTGCCCACCGCCAAGTGGTGTGCCAGCTCGGTGAACCGTTCACTCTGCTGCAGAATCGCCGTCGCCCTGCGACACAGCATCTGTCCTTCTTGAGTGAGACGGGCCCGATAGCTGTCCCGCGCCAGCAGAGCGACGCCCAACTCCTCTTCGAGCTTGCGGATTGCGACGCTCACCGTCGGCTGGGTCCGAAACAACGCCTCAGAAGCCGCCAGAACGCTTCCGGTCTCGGCGATTTTTACCAGCATTCGTAATTGATCGAGAGTCATCGCTCACCTCCGCTCCGAGTTGCATTACCATAGCCCCAATCTATACTTTTCATACAGATTAAATATTATTTTTTCATACTCAGCTGGTTTTATAATCAAACAAAAAAACAAACACCACAAAAAAGGAGGCTTAACCATGTTAAAAAAAGGATTCCTGTCCCTGTTGGTCGTACTTCTCACTGCATCGTTCGTTTCCGCTGCGCAGTACAAAATCGACGCGGTCCACTCGCAGGTCCATTTCAGCGTTGCTCATCTGGTGATATTTAAGGTCCGCGGCGAATTCACCGAATTTTCCGGAGTCGCTGAGGCCGATCCCGCTACGCAGACACTCCAGTCTGTCGAGGCCAGCATCTCCACCGCCTCCATCGATACGCGCATCGAAAAACGTGACAATCATCTGCGCAGCGATGACTTCTTCGCCTCTGAGCGCTTTCCGCAGATGACCTTTGTCAGTAAAAAGATAAGCGGCAGTGGCGCCGACATCACCGTTCAGGGAACCTTGACAATCCGGGACCAGAGCCGCGATGTCATCCTTAAAGGGGCCTATCTCGGCAGCAACAAGGACGGCTGGGGCAACGAAATCGCCGGTTTTGAGGCCACCGGAACCATCAACCGCACCGACTTCGGCCTGACATGGAACAAGGTCCTTGAAACCGGCGGACTCACCGTCGGTGAAGAAGTCACCATCGGACTTGAGATTCAAGCGGTCAAGCAGTAATCGTCACGGCGGGGCCATTGGCCCCGCCTTTTTAACAGGAGGTCACAACATGCTCGTCAACGGAACATGGCAAGGCAAGTGGCATCCGTATCAGGGACAAGATCGACAGGGCCGCTATCTGCGGCAGGACTCGACTGTCCGCCATTGGATCACCCGCGACGGCAACGCCGGCCCGACAGGAAAGGCTGGATTCGCCGCCGAAGCCGATCGGTACCATCTCTACGTGGCCCTGATCTGCCCTTGGGCCTGCCGCACCCTGATGGCCCGTCAGATAAAAGGGCTCGAAGGGCTGATCAGCGTCTCAATCGTCCACCCGGTCATCGGCAGCCACGGGTGGAGTTTCGAGCACTTTCCCGGCTCCACCGAAGACCATCTGTACGGATCGAACGTTTTGCACCAGCTTTACACGCGCAACGACCCCCATTACAGCGGCCGGGTTACGGTTCCGGTTCTGTGGGACAAAAAAAAACACCGCATGGTCAATAACGAATCAGCGGATATTGTCCGGATGCTCAACGACGCATTTGAAGATCTGGCCCCATCTGAGATCGACCTATATCCGCCCGCGCATCGAGACGAAATCGATCGACTCAACAGGCACTTCTATCATGAGCTGAATAACGGCGTCTATCGCGCCGGCTTTGCCCGCAGCCAAACGGCTTACGACGAAGCGGTCAACGATGTCTTTAGCGCGCTGGACGATCTGGATAGTCGATTAAATGGGGGCCGGTTTCTGTTCGGCGAGCAGCTCACCGAAACCGACATCCGCCTGTTCGTCACCCTGATCCGTTTTGATCTGGCCTACCACGGGCTGTTTAAATGCAACCGGAAGAGGATCACCGACTACCCGTATATTTCCCGCTATCTCCGGGAGCTGTACCATCTCCCCGGAATTGCGAAAACCGTCAATCCGGCTCATATTGTTCACGGTTATTACGGATTGAAACAGCTGAACCCGTCAGGGATTATCCCGACGGGTCCAGAGTTGAGTACGATTTTGGCGGCCTAGGCTACCAGACGATATCGATGATCCCCAGGGTCATCAACGCACCGCCGCCTACGGCAAGGCCGCTGTGACTCGACTCTTTCCCGTCGTCGGCGATCGCGACGCCGGTGGTCAACAGCACCGCCCCGAGGGTTCCCATAGCGATATGCAGGTTGTCTCGCGTGAAGAGCCCCTCGGACAGATCGAACCGGTGGCCATGACCCGCCATCCCGGTCACCACGGTGCTGAGAGCTCCCGCCGCCGTCGCATAAGCCAGTGACTCGTGCAGGCTTTCATTCGACTTGGTTGCTGCCGTCGTACCGGCCAGCAGAACCGTACCGTAGCCCAGGTATTTGTGCCAGCGCTGCAGTGACGATCCGCTTTGAACTGTTTTTTTCGCCACCGGCTGCCCCTCGCCAGTCGCCATCGCCAGCATCGACAGCTGATCGTCCGTAGCCTGCTGGGAATGGAACGAAAAATCTCCGTGATGATGACCGCAATCCGCCCAGCTGTTTCCGGCCAACAGACAGAGCAGCATCAAGCAGGCCGCTCCAACGCGACAATAACGCACCATACAAGCCTCCATAAAATGAGAAAAACGACGGTCTAGCGGGCCGCCACAATGTCATCGCGGGGCAACAAAACCCACATCCGCCCCGGCTGTTTCATCCGACCGGCGATCGCACCGGCTTCGCTGCCCATTCCCCAGAAAAAATCGGCCCGCACCCGGCCCTTGATTGCGCCGCCGACATCCTGCGCCACCATCAGACGCCGCAACGGATCGTCACTGCCGGGCCAGTTGGTCGCCAGAAAAACCGGCGCCCCTAACGGAACCGTGCGGCGATCAACCGCGAGACTGCGCTCTGCGGTCAGCGAAATCCCCAACGCCCCCAGCGGGGACTCGATGCCCGGCTCCAGTTCGCGAAAAAACACGTAGCTGGGGTTCTCTTCCAGCAGCTCTTGCCCGGCTTCAGGGTTCTCTGCCACCCAGCGGCGGATGTTCTGCATCGACATCTGATTGCGAGTCATCGCCTGGCGCTCCAACAGCAGCCGACCGATCGACTGATACCGATGACCGTTCTGATTGGCGTAGTTGACCATCACCCGCTCGCCGTCCGGCAGTCGGATCCGACCGGAGCCCTGGATCTGCAGAAAGAACAGATCGACGGGGTCCTCGACCCAAAACAGCTCATTGCCGGCCAGCGGCTGCTCTCCATTGTCGATCTGCGCCCGATCGAAATAGGGCACGACCCGATTGCCCTCCAGTCGTCCGCGCAGACGCATATGTTTCAGATCGGGATAAATGTCGTCCAGATCGACGATCAGCAGATCGTCCGGCTGACGGTAGAGGGGATAACGAAAGCGCTCAGTGGGGACCCGGCTGCCTGCCAGCTCCGGGGCATAGTACCCGGTAATGGTTCCCGAGACGCTGCCGTCTTCGTTCTGAATCCTGTGTGGAACAAAATTGGCTTCAAAAAACTGACGGGCGCGCTGTTCATCACCGCTCGGCTCCCAGAGCGCGGCATCGCAGGCAGGTTGCCACTCCGGTTTCCGCCCGATCGCCTGGCAGCTGTGGATAAAGGTCTCCAGCGCCGCCGCCGGTGTACTTTCCTGCCAGTCGGGCAGCTCGTTCCACGCCACCGGCACCAGCGCGTCAATCGGTTCCGGCGTCGGTTCAGGCACAGGCTGCGGAGCCATACAGGCCATCAGCATCAGCAACGTAAGAGCGGAGATAAAAAACCGGATCATAAATCCCTCCCCGGAATCAGAACATGTCGACAGGATCGATATCGACCGCCAGTGCAACCCCCTGCGGGAGCTGACCGCGAACAGCTTCGAGGATTGTCAGCAAGTGGCGCAACGGAGCGCGCTGCGCCGCCTTCAACAGAATTTGGCAGCGTGTTTTGCCACGCAGCCGCACCAGAGGGCAAGGGCTGGGGCCGAGCACCTCGACATCGCCGGCATGCTGCTCGAGGGTGCCTCCCAGACGAGCCGCCGCGCCGAACACGCGTCCTTCATCATTACCGGAAAGGACAAGGTTGACAAGGTGACCGCAGGGGGGATAACCCAGTTCACGGCGAAAATCCAGCTCCTGTTCGTAGAACCCACGATAGTCCTGTCGCGATGCACAATCAAGAGCATAATGATCGGTACTGTAGGTCTGGATCAGCACCCGCCCTCCACCAGCGCGCCCCGCCCGCCCCGCCACCTGAGTCAAGAGCGAAAAGGTCCGCTCAGCGCTGCGAAAGTCGGGAAGATTGAGGGTGCCGTCTGCGGCGAGCACACCAACCAGCGTGACTCCGGGAAAATCGTGTCCCTTGGCGATCATCTGCGTACCCACCAGGATATCGAGCCTGCGCTCCATCATCTGGGTCATCAGACGCTGATGGATCCCTTTACGGCTTGTGGTATCCCGATCCATCCGCGCGATCCGAGCCTGCGGGAACAGTTCAGACAATTCCTGCTCCAGTCGCTCGGTGCCAGCCCCTTCAGGCTCTATATTCAATCCGGCACATTGAGGGCAAGCCTCTGCCGGTGCTTCAAAATAATCGCAGTAGTGACAGCGCAGCCGCGCTTCGCGCTGATGAAAGGTCAGGGTAATTTCACAGTTCGGACAGCGAAAGCTGGTTCCGCAATCGGCACAGAGCAGAAAGGGTGCGAACCCCCGTCGATTCAACAGCAGCAGCGCCTGCTGCTGCGCCTCTAGGGTCTGCTGCAGGGCATCAACCAGCGGCTCCGACAGAATCGACTCCTGTGTTTTTCCGCTGAGGTCAATCAATTCCACCTGCGGCAGGTCTCCGTCATGGGCGCGGCGCGTCAGCGACAGACGGGTCATCTGCTGCTGTTCGGTCCGGTAGTAACTGCCCAGCGAAGGCGTGGCGCTGCCGAGCACCACGGGACAATCGAGCTGCTGGCCGCGCACCAGCGCCAGATCCCGGGCGCTGTAGCGAAACCCTTCGCCCTGCTTGTAGCTGCTCTCGTGCTCTTCGTCGACAACGATAAGGCCGAGGGATGAAAGCGGCGCGAATATCGCCGAGCGCGCCCCGATAACGATATCGACCTCGCCGCGGGTTATCCGCCGCCAGGCATCGTAACGCTCGCCATCCGACAGCCCGCTGTGAAGCACGGCGATACGCCGCTCCGAAGGCTCAAACCGCGCTCGGAAGCGGGCCACCAGTTGAGGAGTCAGGGCGATTTCCGGCACCAGCACCATCCCCTGGCGACCGGCACGCAGGGTCGCGTCGATAGCGTGCAGGTAGACCTCGGTCTTGCCGCTGCCGGTCACACCGTGCAAAAGAAAGGACTGAAAGCGGTCCGCATCGATCACCGTGGCAATCTGCTGCAGAGCGTCCTGCTGCTGCGTATTTAATGAGACGGGACGATCGGACGGCACCGCTTCACTGAAAAACGGATCGCGCTGTTTTTCCTTCTCTTCCACTGCGAGAAACCCGAGCTCGACCAGCCGACTCAGTGGCGCGTGGGGTGCTGAAAAACAGCGCCGCAGTGCACTCAGAGACATTTCACCCTGCTGCTGAACGGCGTCCACGATCTCCTGCTGTTTACGCCCGCGCGGGGCCTGCCCGGTCGGTACTGCACGGTAGACCGGCTCGGTGAGGATCGCAACCCGCTGCACCTCGCTGCTCAGCCCGCCGGGGAGCGCCGTCTTGATGACCTGTCCCAACGGATGCTGGTAATACTCAGCCGCCCAGCGCAAAAAACGACACAAGGCGCTGTCGAACAGAGGTTCCTCATCGAGCAGTTCTCCGACAGGCTTGAGCCCCTTGGGATCACCGCGGCGTAAGCCGACAACAAAACCGACCGATCGCCGCCGCCCCAGAGAAACCCGTACCCGCAACCCCACCGCCATCGTACCCTCCATCGCCGACTCGACCCGATACGAAAAGGTTTTTTTCAGCGGTGCAGTCACCGCAATTTCGGCAATCAAGCTTTGCATGGGCATCTCAAAAGATTTAAAAAGCAGAAGGACGGAACGCCAGCATCATGGGCAGGGCGAACGGTGAAAATGCTAGCACGACAGGCATTCTGTCCCGCAGAAAAAAACGCAGCAGGATTTCACCTCACCCCATTTTTCAACACTGTCGTTACCACAAAAATTTCCGCAAAGGTGTACTCAAACTGATCCAGTCAGCCCTTCAGCCGTATCGGTGCGCCTCCGCACACCCTTCATCAAAGGCTCGGACATGCCCTCCTCGAAAAAACAACACCCCGACGGGCCGCTGACCTGTCGGGGCGCTGTGTCCAGCCTCTGTGTAAACGTAGATTACTCTTCGCAAAGAACCGTACTGGCGACCTTTTCGGCAAACGAACGGCAACTCTCCATGTTTTCAGCGGTTGGCGTAAAACGGAACGATATGCCATCGGCAGCCAGTTTATACTTCAGGCCAATCAGCCGCTGCTCAACCATCTTCACCGCTTCACCACTCCAGCCGAACGAACCGAACACTGCGCCGAGCTTGGCTTTTGGCGTCACTGACGAAATCAGCGACAGGGCGTGCCAGACATGCGGCGGAGCATCGCGCTGAATCGTCGGTGTTCCAATCAACAGCACATCCGCATGTTCGAGAGCATCGCGGTAATCGTCATCCCGCATATCGCTGAGGGCAAAAGTCGTGACGTCCAGTCCCTGCGCAAACAGTTCTGTTTCTATCACCTTGGCCATGTCACGGGTGTTGCCATGGGATGAGAGCACAGCCATCAGGACCTTGGGCCGGCCGGTATCGGACGGGGCTGCACACCAGCGAGCGTAGGATTCGATAGCAAACTGACCGGACGAACGCCGAATGGGGCCATGCGACGGGCAGACCATTTTGATCGGCAGTCCCTCACACTTTGCTAAAGCATCGCGCACCTTGTCCTTAAATGGTCGTACGATGCAGTCAAAATAGAAGTGAAAGTCGGCGTAGAACTCGTTGATCTCGTCATCGAACAACATGTCAGGACAGTAGTGAGCACCAAAGGCATCACAGGAGAACAGCAGCTCTTCTTCGACCAGATAGGTAAAGATGGTGTCCGGCCAGTGTAGGTAGGGCGCGATGATAAAACGGAGTCTCTTACCGCCGAGGTCGATCTCGTCGCCATCGTTGACGATAACGGCATTAAAGGACCGATTGAGCAGCTGCTTCAGAAAATTTTCGGCCGCCTTGCTGCAGTAGATCTGCACATCGGGATTCTTCTCGAGGATATGGGCCACCGCGCCGGAATGATCCGGTTCGGTGTGGTTGACCACAACAATATCGACCTTGGCCGGATCGATATGCTCACCGACCTTGGCAAAAAACTCATCGGCAAAAGGCGCCTTCACGGTATCGATCAGCGCGGTCTTTTCGCTGCCCTGAATCAGATAAGAATTATAGGTTGTGCCATTCCGGGTCGGAAACAGATCATCAAAAACCTTGAGGTCCGGATGCCGCACACCGACCCAGTGCACACCATCAACAATCTGAATACTGGTATTCATCGTCACATCTCCACTGGCTCAAATTGAAACATTTTTGGTTATCTATACTACACTGAACGGGATGACAAATCTATCCCTGCGGCGCGCCAAGATGAGCCAGACAGCTCCCCAACTGTTGCAGGTCGGCCATCAGCCGGCTAAAGTCATCCGGTGTCAGGCTCTGAGCCCCGTCACAGAGCGCTTTTTCCGGTTCGGGGTGCATCTCGACCATCAGACCGTGGGTTCCGGCCACCAATGCTGCGCGCGCCATGATCGGCACCAGAAACCGCTTGCCGGTGGCGTGGCTGGGATCGACAATAATCGGCAGGTGGCTCATGTTACGAATCATCGGCACCACCGAGAGGTCCAGAGTGTTGCGGGTGGCCTTTTCGAAAGTCCGGATGCCCCGCTCGCAAAGAATGACCCGTCCGTTCCCCTCGGCAAGGATATATTCGGCCGCGGCCAGAAACTCTTCAAGAGTGGCGCTCATTCCCCTTTTCAACAGCACCGGGTGATCGAGCTTGCCGACCTCTTTGAGCAGATCGAAATTCTGCATATTGCGGGCGCCGATCTGCAAAATATCCGCATAACGGCAAACGTCATCCAGCTGCCCGATCCGCATCACCTCGGTGACCACCGGCAGCCCGACTTCATCTCCGGCCTGTCGGAGATATTTCAGGCCCGGTACCCCCAGCCCCTGAAACGAATGAGGCCCGGTGCGCGGCTTGAACGCTCCACCCCGCAAAATATGTCCACCGGCCGCCTTGACTTGGCGGGCGGCGGTCAGCATCTGTTCTTCGGATTCGATCGAGCAGGGACCCGCCATCATCACCGGAGGTTGACCATCGCCGATCTTGATGCCCGCCACTTCAACCACCGTCGACACCGGATGAAAATCACGCGACACCAGCTTATAAGGCTTACTGACATGGATGACCTCGCGCACTCCGGGCAATTCACGAATCGTGCTGTCATCGACATAACCCTGATTATCGAGAACCCCGATGGCGGTCCGCTCGCCACCGGGAATCGGTTCGGCCCGCAACCCCATCACTTCTACGGCACTGCGCACCGCCTGAATCTGTTCATCGGTGGCATTTTGGTGCATGACAATCAGCATGGCTGTTCTCCTTTATCTTTCGTGTCACCCCGGCTTGCGGCGGGGTTGGGGCCTTTAAAGGCCGCGCTCCCGCAAATAAACCGCAATCCGATTGAGCGCTTCGTCGATCTTCTCCAACGGGCTGGCGTAGGAGAAGCGCAGATACCCTTCGGCACCCTGGCCGAAGTCAATACCCGGCGTAACCGCGACCCCGGTCTTTTCCAGGATATCGAGGGCCAGCGCCTTGGAATCAGCCGAAATGTGACGGGCATCGGCGAGGACATAAAACGCCCCCTGTGGCGTGAACCGGACCCCAAGTCCCAGCTCGCGCAATCGCTCCACCAGCCGCACACGACGCTGATTGTAGCGCTCGCGCATTCGTGTCACATCGGCTTCACAGCGCTGCAGAGCAGCCACCCCACCCAGTTGAACAAAATGGTTGGCGCAGATCATAAAGTTCTGATGCATGGTCTGCAGCGGACGGATACAACTCTCCGGCGCAATCAGAAAACCGAGACGCCAGCCGGTCATCGCGTAGGCCTTGGAAAATCCGCCGAGCACAAAGGCCTGATCGGTATACTCCAAAATCGAGTGTTCCTCTCCCTCGTAGGTCAGACCATGATAAATCTCATCGGAGATGATCGGAATCGGCAGGGTCGTCAACTGCTGCAATTGCGCGCCACTGAGCACCGAGCCCGCCGGGTTGGACGGCGAGTTGATCAGAAGGCACCGGCTGCGATCGGTCAGCGCCTGCTCGACCTGCTCCTTCTGTGGCTGAAAACCGTCCTCTTCACGGGTGCGCAGCATCTGTGGCGTGCCACCGGCAAATTCGACAAAATTGGGGTAACAGGCATAACCGGGATCGGGCAGGATGACCTCATCTCCGGCTTCGAGGAGCAGGGAGAACAGCAGCAGCATCAACGGGCTGGTGCCGGACGAAACCAGAATACGCTCCGGTGCCACAGCGACGCCATAGCGCCTCCGGTAATGTGCCGCAATCTCGTTGCGCAACTCGGGCAGGCCGAGGCTGTGGGTATAGGAGGTCGCGCCCTGCTGCAGAGCATCGACCGTTGTCTCCACCACCGCGTCGGGAGTCGCGAAGTCAGGTTCGCCCAAACACAAATAGAGGATATCGCGCCCGCCGGCCTCGAGCTGTTTGGCGCGCTCCATAATTTCCATCGCCAGAAAAGGTGTCACTTGAGCACTGCGGCGGGAAATGGGAATCATCATAAATCCTGCGTCTCCTTGGAAAAGATCGAAACAGCTTAATCTTCACCCCGTTCGATTGCAACCCTCTTCGCCCGCAAACCCACTGCGACCGCCGCTCGTCCGCTGACAACGTCACACCATTGCAAAACAGCAAAACTCTGGGTACAGTGTGCACGCAGCCCACGAGCCGGCGTCCCAAAGGAGACAGGATGCGATTTCACCAGCCGACAATCACTCTCTGCATGATCTTGCTGTGTACCACAATGCCTGTGCAGGCCGAAAACCCCGAGACCAGGGCGCGCAAACTGCTCAACGAACTCGGCTGCAAAGCCTGTCACAGCTTTGAGAACAGCGGCTCTACCCTCGCAGCAGGACTTGAACAGATCGGCAACCGACTGAACACCGACCAGGTCCGTAAACGGCTGACAGAACACAGCGGGCAGAACGACACTCAATTTATGCCCAGCTACGCGACAACCCCCGCGGACGATATCGATGCGCTGGCCAATCTGATCGCCGGTCTTCGGCAGGTCCGTCCTTAAAAACGTACGAGAAAAAGAGAACCCAACAGATGACCCAGACCATGAAGCTGATCACCTCGCCGGTCTTCATCCCCGAAGCACTGGCCGTCAAGGAAGGGCAGATCGCCTCCCTGTTTCCGCACCAACAACCACTGTCCTTAGAGATCGGCTGCGGCGTCGGTGACTTTATCGTCCAGCTTGCGAAGCGACACCCCCAGCGCAATTTTATCGTCACCGATATCTTTAATCAGGGCTGCCTGCGAACCTGCACACGGGTCGACGAGGCGGGACTGACCAACATCCGCGTTATGCGCTGTGAGGCCCGCTTCCTGATGACCCACCTGATCCGTGCAGGGGAACTGGACGCGATCTACGTCAACTGTCCCGATCCCTGGCCCAAAAAACGGCACCGCAAACGGAGGCTGGTCAACCACGAATTTCTGCAACTGGCCCTTCACACCCTGAAACCGGGCGGAGAGTTTCACTTTAGCACCGACTTTGTCGACTACGGCGTCTCGGTCGGCGAGCTGCTCGATGCGGAGCCCGGCTTCGCAAACCTGCAGAGCACGCCCTACAGCCATGAGCTCGGCGATTACCCCATCTCCAAGTACATGCGCCGTTTTCTTGACCGCGGCCAACCGATCTACTACAGCCGCTTTGAGCGCCGCGCGGACTACCAGTTGAAAACCACCCCAGAGATCCAACGCGGCTTCCGCTCACGCTGGGTCGGACGCGATCCGAAATGACCTTTTTGACCGCCGGCCTCCCCGGGACCGGTGGAGTCTACAAACAGTACGCGGAGGACTTTGAGGTCGAAGAGATCCCGCTCTATCCCTGTAGTGGCGCGGGAGAACATCTCTATCTGTGGATTGAAAAAAAGGGGATCACCACGCGCGACCTGATCCATCAGATGGCCACCGGCCTCAAACTGAAGGACCGGGACATCGGCTATGCCGGCCTCAAGGACGCCCGCGCTGTCACCCGTCAGTTCCTGTCGGTACCATCACGGACCGAAGCAAGCCTTGCCCGGTTGAGACTGAACCACGCCACGATTCTGTCGACAGCCCGCCACGGCAATAAACTGCGCCTCGGACATCTGGCCGGCAACCGCTTTTCGATCTGTCTGCGCAACACCCACCCCGAGGCCGTGGCCCGGGCCAAACGTATCTTCGCAGTACTGGAAAAACAGGGCGTCCCAAACCGCTTTGGCGAACAACGCTACGGCAGCCTCAACAACTCACACCGGCTCGGCAAACGGCTGCTGCAGAAACAGTATGACCTCTTCTGCCGTGAACTGATCGGCGATCCCCAGGCGGTTCATGATCCCCAGTGGCGACAGGCAGCCCGGGCCTTTCGCGCTGGCGACCTGAAACAGGCCCGGCAACTGCTCCCCACCAGAATGCGCGACGAACACCGTCTGCTGCAGATGCTGGACGCTGGAAAAACCGCCGCAGCTGCGGTCCTCGCCCTACCGCGACCACTACTGCGCCTGTTGCTATCGGCCTATCAGTCCGACCTGTTCGACACCCTGCTGAAACAGCGTCTGCCCCATCTTGGACTCATCGAACCGGGCGACATCGCCTTTAAGCACATCAACGGCGCCTGCTTTCAGGTCGAAGATGCGCCACGTGAACAGTCGCGTGCCGATCAATTCGAGATCAGCCCCACAGCGCCTCTATTTGGACACAAGGTTCTGCTGGCCGACAAAAACCCAGGCGTACGGGAACGGACACTGCTCGACCTGGAGCAGCTCACCCTCGCTGACTGGCACGGGATCAGTGGGCTCACTATGCCCGGCGAACGACGCCCACTGCGCGTCCCCCTCGGGTCGCCACAGGCCACCCCCCTGCCGACGGGACTGAAACTGAGTTTCGCCCTGCCCAAAGGGAGCTACGCCACCTCCGTCCTCACTGAAATCATAAAGAATTAAGCTGAGCTGCAACATCGTTCGCGGCCATTTCAGCGCAGCGCACCCACCACTTTTTCGTCAGCGCAAAAACAATCCATTTGACAAACAAATAACACTGTTCTATTTTTTTTAAAAAAATCGCGAGTCCCACTCGGGAAGACGGCGTCTTCATGTTGACAGATTCACACACGGGGTATAGAATCACGAATCGTGTATTTTACTAGAATTCCGGAAGGCTACAAAGATCATGGTCAAAAAAGACAAATCTGAATATATCATACAGGCTGTTTCCCACGCCCTCGACCTGCTCGAACAGTTTCACGATGACGTCGACGAGCTCGGCGTGACCGAACTGAGCAAGCGTCTGAAGCTTCATAAGAACAACGTTTTCAGATTGCTGGCAACCCTCGAATCCCGGGGTTACATCGAGCAGAACAAGGCGACCGAAAACTACCGCCTCGGACTGAAGGCTCTGGAACTGGGTCAGACATTCATCAAGCAGATGGGTCTGCTGCGTCAGGCGAAACCGATCCTCGAAGAGATGGTCGAAAAGAGCAACGAAACGTCCTATGTGGCGATCTTCAAGGACAACCACATCGTCTATCTCGATGTCGTCGAAACAAACCTGACGGTCCGTGTGGTCTCACGTGTGGGCTCACGGCTGCCGGCCTACTGCACGGCGTCGGGCAAGATCCACATGGCCTACATGACCGAGGAAGAGCTGGAAGCCCTACTCCCGAGTCAGGAGTTCATCCAACATACCCCGACAACGATCACCAGCATCGACAAGCTCAAGGCCGATCTGGCCACGATCCGCGAGAAGGGCTACGCCATCGATGACGAGGAACTGGATCCGGGGGTCCGCTGCGTGGCAGCACCGATCCGTGACTACACACGCCGCATCGTCGGCGCCGTCAGCGTGTCGGGACCGAGCATGCGCTTTGGCGATGACCGCATCGAGCAGGAACTGATCCCGCTGGTCCTGCAGGCCAGCACCGACCTCTCCACCAGACTGGGTTTTCCCAGGTAAACGGATGCCCACGACAGCCACAGATCGCCCAAAGAGCCCTGCCCTGCGCAGCGGCTCTTTCTGTTTGTGCCCGAAAGCACCAACGTTCGGAGCAGGACCGACACCGCCAGGGGATCGAGAATGAACACCGAGCTGCAGCAAGAAATCGAGCGCGCCCTCGCCGATGGCGTCGCCCATCCCGACAACCTGCCGTTTCTGCTCAGCCCCGCACACCCCTCACCGCTCCGCATCCTGCTGGTACACGGTTTCGGCGCCACCCCCAGAGAGATGCGGAGCCTCGCCGAGCTCCTGTCCAGACAGGGGCACAGCTGTTTTGCCGTCCGCCTGCCCGGACACGGGACCAGCCCCGAAGATCTTGCGGGTCGACGCTACGAAGAGTGGGTTGAAACGGCCCGGAGGGGCCATGAGCTGTTAAGCCAGGGAGACGGGGAGGTAGTCGCTATCGGACAGAGTACCGGGGCGCTGGTTCTGCTGCAGCTCGCCCTCGATCATCCGCTAAAGGCGCTGATTCTGCTCTCCCCCTTCCTACGGCTACAGCATCGTCTGGCGCCCTTTGCTGGCTGGCTGCACCCCTTACGCCCCTATCAGAAACGTTCCCTCGCCGCCACCGAACGCCCCTTCTACTACGAACGGCGACCGATCAAAGGGGTCCATCAGATCAACCGACTGCGACGCCGGGTCCGCCGAAACCTGCACCGCATCACCGTCCCGACCCTGATACTCGCCGCCGCCGGAGATCGCACCGTCGCAGCGGGCACGGCGCGCCGTCTCTACGAAAAACTGGGCAGTTCCGACAAACGGTTTTACTGCTACGGGGCGGAGGTTCCCCACGTCCTCACCACGGCGGACAACCCCCGGCAGCAGGACACATTCACAAGAATTTCCGATTTCCTACAGCAACTGGACCGACCAGAACAGCGCGACTAAACCGCCACCAACCGTCGCCACAACGCTTCTACCTGCCGCTGCAATGCTTCGCGCGTGGCAGAGTTGTCGATCACGTAATCGGCGCGCTCGATCTTTTCGTTCTGTGGCATCTGCGCCGCGATACGCGCTTCAGCCTGAGCGAGGCTCAGACCATCCCGCGTCATCAGTCTCTGCAACTGCACCTGTTCGTCGACGGAGATCACCAGCACCCGATCGACCCGGCTCTCCGCCCCCGCCTCAAACAGAAGCGGCGCCTCGTAAACCACCAGTGGCACACACTGCTGAGCACTGTCCCGCAAACGCTCCACGGCCAGGGCACCGATGGCCGGATGAAGCAGTCCGTTCAACACGCGACGGGCCTGTTCATCAGCAAAGACGATCTGCGCGAGCGCTTCACGATCCAGACCGCCATCATCCGACCTGATCCCCTCTCCAAAACGGGCAAACAGCTGTTCCAGAACGGCACTGCCCGGTGCTACAACCTCGCGCGCCAATGCGTCGGCACTTACCAGCTCCGCGCCGAGCCGCTGAAAATAGGAAGCGGCCAGACTTTTACCCGAGGCGATGCCACCGGTGATGCCAAGAATCAAAACTTTTTTTGTCATGATAAACTTACAATCAAGGAACGTCGAAACGTCCACATCAAAAAGGAGAAGACTATGAGCGACACCATACCACGCATGGTCTTGCGCCACACGGAACGTTTTGCCGAACGCACCGTCATGCGCCGCAAGCAGGGCGGTCGCTACCGGAACATCAGCTGGATAGAGCTGGGCGAACAGATCCGCACCTATGCCGCCGGCCTGATCGACCTGGGACTGGCTCCCGGGGATCAGGCGACGATCATGTCGCCCAACTGCCCGGAGTGGGCCTACGCCGACCTCGGCATCATGGCGGCCGGTGGCCGTACCGTCCCCGTGTACCACACCGAATCGCTCAAAACAATTCTACACATCCTGCAGAACTCGCAGAGCCGCTTTTTTTTCACCCACTCCCCCCTCTTTGCCCGGCAACTGGTCCACCACCTCAGCCGCGTACCACACCTGGAGAAGATCATCCTCCTTAGCGGCAGCGTCAACCATGACCATATCCTCAGTCTGGCCGAGCTTGTCCGCCGCGGCCACAGTCTGCCCCGGGAATGTGTCGACAAGACCCTCTCCGGCGGATGCCGCGAAGACATCGCCACCCTCGTCTACACCTCGGGAACCACCGGTGAGCCGAAGGGGGTTGTCCTCACCCACGACAATATCCTCTCCAACATCGAGGCGTGCTGTCATCTGTTCCGGATCGACGAGCGGGATCAGTGCCTGTCTTTTCTGCCGCTGTCACACATCTTTGAACGGATGGCCGGCTATTACATGATGCTGCATCAAGGCGTCACCATCGCCTACGCAGAGAGCATCGATACGGTTCCGGCCAACCTGGCCGAAGTGCGCCCCACCATCGTCATCAGCGTTCCCCGGCTCTACGAAAAGATGTACAGCCGCATCATTGAACGCGCCACCACCGGCCCCTGGCTGAAGAAACAGATTTTCTTCCTCAGTCTCCGTATCGGCAGGAACTTCACCCGCAAGCAGCTGGCCAGCGAAACATCGGGGGTCTGGCTGTCACTGGCTAGAAACCTCGCCGACCGCCTGGTCTTTTCCGCTCTGCGTGAAAAGCTCGGTGGACGACTCCGGTTCTTCGTCTCGGGGGGAGCGCCACTGGTCACCGAAATCGCCGAGTTCTTTCTCGCCGCCGGAGTGCCGATCTACGAAGGGTATGGCCTGACCGAAACCTCCCCGGTCATCGCCGTCAACTATCCGGGGCGCCACAGACCAGGCTCGGTCGGTCCGTCACTCGACACCCTGTCGCTGACGTTCAGTGACGAAGGCGAACTGATGGTCAAAGGTCCCAGCGTGTTCGCACACTACTGGCAACAGGACGAAGCGACGACTCAAGCGCTCAAAGACGGCTGGTTTCACACCGGCGACATCGGCCACATCGACGGTGACGGCTACCTGTTCATCTCGGATCGTAAAAAGGACCTGATCGTCACCGCTGGGGGCAAGAATATCGCCCCTCTCGAACTGGAAAACCGGATCAAAACCGATCCCTTCATCGCCAGTGTGCTGGTTTATGGCGATCGAAAACCGTACCTGACGGCCTTGGTCGTGCCCGACTTCGATGCACTGCAGAAATATGCCGCCCATAAAAAGATCGACTTTCTCGACCGCTGCGACCTGATCTGCCATCCCCGCATCCTCGACCTGATCCGCCGACGGATCGACCGGATACAGCAGGACACCCCGTCCTACAAAAGAATCCGTCGTTTCACCCTGCTATCGCGTGACTTTAGCGCCAGCGAGGGCGAGGTGACCCCCACCCTCAAGCTGCGCAGGAAGGAGATCGGCAAGAACTTCGCCACCGTCCTCGAAGACATCTATCGCGCAGAAGGAAAAGTCATCCACGACACCAGCTACTGCATCATCGAGCGGGGCGATCCGTAGCCGACCCCAAATACCTCGTCGTCGCTGTTTACTTTCCTGACGTCCGTCCTGTATTCTGTGCTATCCTGAGCATTTGAAATCGACCGATTGATTTCTGGAGGTTATCTGGTGGAACAGAATGCGCACCTGATTCGCGATCTGGAGACAGCTCTGACCGGGCTGGCGCGTCTGATCAAAGCATTACGGTTCTATCCCCCCGAGCACCCGTCGCTGAAGGCCGCTATCGGCAATACCCGCGGCTCCTTCCAGCCGTTTCTGGCCCACCCCCCCAAAGCCTTCAATGTCTCACAAAATGGCTTCAGCGTGGAGCAACAGACCGTTGCCGACGGAAGCAGCATCCTCCTCGACCTGGCGCGTCAACTGGTCGCCCGGCGCACCCGCCAGCTCCTCATCCTGCCGGAAGTGACCGAACAGGAGCTGCTCGCTTTTGCACACCTGCTGTCGATCAGCGCTGACGACGTCTACCGGCAGGGCGGCCTGCCACTGCTGATGGAGCAGGCCCGCATCGCCAACATCTGGCTGAACGAACCGAGCCTCGAGCAGGCGCAAAAAAAACGCGACGAGCTGCAGGAAAAGATCGAAACGGGGCAGATGGACGCCCCCACCGAACCGGCCCCCGAAGCCGCCAAAACCACTCAGACAAAGAGCGTACGGGCCGAGGTCGCCGACATCCTGAAGCAGCTCAGGGCTCCCTTAGAAGACCGCGAGCACGCTCTGCTGCTGGCCCGTCTACAGGAGCTCGCACCCGAGTTCTTCGCCCAAACCGGGGTCAACGGTGCCATGCACGTGCTGCCGATGCTGCGGCAACACTACCGCGACGAGCTGCGCAGCACCGAACAGCAACAGGCCGCCGATCGGACCCTCACCCAGCTGCTGAATGAAAGACTAGTCTTTGAACTGGTCGATGCACTTTCCAGCAACAAGCTACCTAAGCCGCACCTCAAGCAGATCGCCGCGTTGCTGATCAAACTGGAGATACGGGTTGCCCCCTATCTGCTCAAACGCCTGTCCCAGGAAGAAAACGCACAGACGCGGCGAAACCTGACCCTGATTCTGGGACAGATGGGCGGCCCGATCCTTGATCTGCTGCAGGAATCCCTGACCGATTCACGCTGGTTTGTGGTGCGCAATACCGTCTCCGTACTCGGCGACATGCGGCAGAAGGCAGCACTGCCGCTGTTGAAACCGGTCCTTAAACATCAGGACGTCCGTGTCAAACGGACCCTGATCAGAGCGCTGGCCATGATCGGCGGCGGAGAAGCGGTGCCCCTGTTGCTCAAACTGGTTTCGGACAAAAACCTGACCCTGCGCCGCCCTGCGATTCTGGCGCTGGGTGCGCTGAAACGTGAAGAGGCAGTGAGTCCGCTGTTGAAAATTGTCACCCATCTCGACATTCTCGGCCGCGACACAGGCATCAAGCTGGACGCCATCCGCGCGCTCGCCATCATCGGTTCCACCTCCGCGGTTCCCACCCTGTTGAATCTCGCCAAACGTCCCAATCTACTGCGTCGAGCCAGTCTGGAAGCCCAGCGTGTCGCAGCGCTCAGCGCCCTCGGCCAACTCGGCACCCCCGACCTCACCCCCACCCTGGAACGCCTCAAAGACGGGCGACGGGGTGAAATCAACCGCGCCGCAGAACAGGCCCTGACCCAAATACAGAGGCGAAACAATGTCACAAAACCAGCTTAAACAGATTCCGGCCCTGCTGGCGGGCATTTTTCAAGGCATCCGCCTCTATCCGGCCAAGCACCCTCTGGTGCGCAAACAGCTGGACAACGCACTGAGCGCCCTCCATCCGTTTCTGCTCCAGCAGGGCAAACTGTCTATCGGCCTGGCGGACGAAACCCTGATGGTGGACGACCTGCCCTGTCTCGACGAGCAGTCCGCCCCCGAGGAGCTCCGGCAGGTCATGATCGCAAAAGGCCTCCACAGGATCGACTTTTTGCCCGGCCTGAAGGCAGAACATCTAGTGCTGTTCTGCCAGAAGATCATCGACCCCGATGTCAAAAACCTCAAAGACAGCCTGCTCAGCAGCGCAATCGAATCGATCAGAGTCAGCCTGGAAGAGAGCGAGGCCAGAGCGGTCTACAATCAGGCACTGGAAGTGGTCGAATCGATCTTTCAGGATGTCCGTATCGGCCAGATTCCCTCCGCAGAATCAGCACTCTGTGCGTCCCGGGAGATGGTCGGTCTGTCGCTTTCAGAACCGCACGCCCTGTTCTCCATGTCGATGTTGAAGGATTACGACAACTACACCTTCACCCATTCGGTCAACGTCTCCGTCATCGCCACCACCGTAGGCCGAGCCTGTCAGATGTCGGAAAGCGATCTCAATATTCTCAGTCTGGGAGGTATGCTGCACGACATCGGCAAAATGACCATCGCCCACGACATCGTGACAAAACCGGGAAAGCTGAGCGACGCAGAATTTGCCGAGATGCAGCAGCATCCCACCAACGGCGCACAGATCGTCTCGCAGATGGAGCAGGTCTCCCCGATCGTACAAGACATTGTCAACGGCCACCATCTGCGCTTCGACCGCACCGGGTACCCAGCCAACAGCCGCGGCAAAGACCTCTCCCCCCTGGTCGATGTGGTCACCATCGCCGACATCTATGACGCCATGACCACCGTGCGTTGCTACCAGAAGCCGGTCACACCGCGACAGGCGCTGGAAAAAATCGAGACGTTGGCGGGACAGTTTGTCCATCCCGAATTCATCCGAAAATTCATTGCCTTTCTCGGCCCCTATCCGGTCGGCACGCTGGTCCGCTTGAAAAATGGAGCCATCTGCCTCATTGTCGACCAGAATAAAAGCGGCACGGGCAGCCTGACCGTCAAACAGGCCATCGATCCCGACGGCACACGCCATGAGGACCCGCCACAATGCGAACTGCCTCATCAGGAGGATATTGTCGCTGAGGTCAATCCTCTGCTGAAAGGCGTCGACATCCAGAGATTACTCGACTGAACGCACAAAGGCCCCGAACGCTCAGAAAAAAACTGAGCATCGGAGCCTTTTGAACGATCTAACCACCGCATCAGCGGCTGTTCGAAACGCGCCTTTTACTGATTCAATCGCCCAAGAGCCGCTGCCGCACCGCGCCGCACCGCGCTACGCTCGTCTCCGAGAGATTCCAGCAGAAACGGTTCCCCTTCAGCAAACCCCAGGTGCGCAAGAGCGTCGATCGCGGCCAACGCAACCTCATCGCCTCCCTTGAGGTAGGGCGCGAGGCACGCCGGGATGCGGCGGTCGGAAAAAGCGGACAGCGCCCTGATGATCTCGGCCTGAACGCCAGGAACGGGGTCCTTAAGAGCCTTGACCAGAGCGCCCAGTGTTTTGGGGTGCCGTTTGCTGCCAAGAACCCGGGCCACCGCGGCGCGCAGGTCGGGGTCGTCATTCTTTAAGGCAGCGAGCAGGGGAACGAAAACGCCGGGAGACTGGACCTGCTCCAGCGCACACACCGCGGCAATCCGCTGACCGCGATCACCAGTGCGCAGCTGCTCGATCAGGGACTGCAGAGATCCCCGCGCCTCGAGAGCATCCAGACTGTCAGCCGCGGCTTGTCGGACCGAAGCATCCGGATCTTTCAATATTTTCTGTAAGGCCTGTATGCGGTCTTGCGACATGAACCCTCCATGAAGAACAAAAAAATACCCCTGTTCCTAAAGACCGTCAAGGTCATTTATTGACCACGGGGCGGGTCGTAGCGCTCATAATACCCGAGTAAGCAGCCGGTCGCATCGCGCACCGCACGCATGTAGACGCGGTGTTTTTCGTTGTCGACAATCAATTCCTCTTCGACGCCGTCTTGCAAGCGGGCCAGAACCTCGACCATCTTCTGGCAGGATACCTCGTTGTGGCAGCGCAGCAGCGACTCACCGATCAACTCATCCACACCGGTATAGTGCTGGCGTGCGGCACGGTTTGCGTAGCGAACAACATGATCGGTATCGGCAAACAGGACCGGTCCCTTCAGGCTGTCGAGCAGGCAAGTCAAAAAATCATGGGTCGGCATATGTAGCATCCTCTTTTTAAAGGTGTGATCGCAACTGTTTTTTCGATCCGTCAGCGGACGATCCGGATCGCGTTCAGGACAGCGAGCAGAGTAACGCCGACATCGGCAAAGATCGCCTGCCAGATCGTCGCCAGGCCGAACACTCCTAGCAACAGAACCAGCCCTTTTGCGGCAAAGGCCATGATAATGTTCTGCCAGACGATCCGTTCGGTCAGGCGGGCCGTTTCAATGGCGGTCACCAATTTCCCCGGCTCGTCGGTCATCAGCACCACATCGGCGGCCTCTATTGCGGCGTCCGAACCCAACCCGCCCATGGCGACGCCGATATCGGCCCGGGCCAAAATGGGGGCATCGTTAACCCCGTCACCGACCACAGCGACCCGACCGACATGCTGTTGCGCAATCAAGGCGTTGACCCGGTCGAGCTTCTGCTCAGGGAGCAGTTCGGCGTAAAAATCATCGAGACGGAGCGCTGTGGCAACCTCTTCGACCGCTGCCTGGCGATCACCACTGAGCATCACCATGTGCCGCACACCTAAGCGTCGCAACTGCTCGATACTCTCCTTTGCCCCTGCACGAAGGGAATCACTGACAATCAGGCATCCGAGATAGGTTCCGGCACGGGCGACATACACCGCCGTTCCCGTACACTCCTGAGTGGACACACCGATACCGTGGCGATGCATCAACAACCGATTACCGACCACGACTTGCTCTCCGTCGATATGCGCCTCAACTCCCAATCCCGCGAGTTCACGACTGTCATCAATACGCGCTTCATTCGGCGACGAGGTGCAGGCCCGCAGAATCGAACGGCCAACGGGATGAGTCGAGTGCAGTTCCGCCAGAGCGGCAAGTTCCAGCAGCTGCTGCGCGTCGCCCCCCCGGGCGGCAAGCACTTTCTGGACCTCGAACTCTCCACATGTGAGAGTTCCGGTTTTGTCAAAAACCACTGTCCGCACCCGCGCCAGTCCCTCCAGATAGTTCCCGCCCTTCACCAGGATCCCCTGACGGGAGGCCCGGCCGATCCCGCCGAAAAACCCAAGCGGAATCGACACCAAAAGCGCACAGGGGCAGGACACCACGAGAAAAACCAGTCCGCGGTAAATCCAATCGCTCCAGCTGCCGAGGTGGAGCAACGGCGGCAGAAAAGCGATCAACAGCGCTGAGAAGAAGACCATCGGCGTATAAACCCGTGCAAAACGGGTCATAAAACGTTCAGTCCGGGCCTTGTTCTCTCCTGCGGTTTCAACCAGATGGAGGATCCGGGATAAGGCCGATTGTTCAAAGGGGCGAAGTACCGTCGCGGTCAGCACACCTTCCCCGTTCACCATGCCGGCCAACAGTTCGCTGTCCGGCTCCATCCGGCGCGGAACCGGTTCTCCACTCAAGGCAGAGGTGTCGACGAAGGATGTGCCGCTGACAATCCGGCTATCGAGGGGCACCCGCTCACCTGGGCGGACCAGGATCGTTTCACCGGCACTCACCCTCTGGGGCGAGACCGTCTCGGTGCCTCCCGGAACGACGCGATGCGCCTGATCGGGACGGATATCCATCAGCGCGCTGATGGCACGGCGTGACTTTGATACGGCACGCCCCTGCAGCATTTCCCCCATCAGGTAAAACAGCATGACCGCGACCGCTTCGGGATATTCACCGATCAGCAAGGCTCCGGTGGTTGCCAGGGTCATCAGTAGATGCTCTTCAAACCAGACTTTGGCACGCAGGTTGCGCAGCGCGGTGAGAACAACGGAGCCACCGACCAGCAGGTAACTCAGCAGATAAAAAAGGATGGCGACAACAGGCAGTTCAAGAGGCCCGGACAAGAGCAGCCCCCCGGCCAGCAGCAGCGTACCTCCAGCCAATCGCAACCATTGGCCACGGGGGATGCCGCCCCCCTCACCCGAAGCGCCGGTGGAATGCGGCAGGACACGCAGCCCCGGTTCGACCTCAGCACCGATCCGCTGAAGAACCTCCAGCAGCTCTTGATCAGGCAAGGAGCTCTCAACGCGCAGAACCGCCCGGGTAAAATCGACTCGGACCCGATCGATCTGATCCTGCTGCTGCAGGGCCGTTTCGACCTTTGCCGCACAGGAGGCGCAGGACAGACCGGCGAGGGAAAACCTGCGGGCTGCACCGGTCAGTGACAAACCCTCCTGAACCTCAGGAGAGGATGTCCCTCAACAATGATTTTGGCACTTGGAATGATTCGCCATAACCTGGACCGTCTTTCCCCACATCTCGTCGTGCAGAACATGGCGCTGAAGCGTCCCCACGGTTTTTTGCGGGGACTCCCCAGCATTTCGAATCGCTTACCTTATTGTAACTTTTTCACAGCCGAGCGGCCAGACTGAGAACAGGGCAAGCCTTAAGTAGAATCAAAAAAAAGACAGGGTCACGGCGTAACACTGTCTTTTATCCTCTGCTTTTGTGACCGGCTCAGTGCGTCTCCGGGCGCTCCCGCTCGAGAAAAATCCGCAGTTTCTCCTCCACCTCACGGAGGTGCTCCATCATCTTGTCCCTGGCCAACTCGGCGTCGCGGGCAACGATAGCGTTATAAATATCGCGATGGTGACTGATCAGCAGCTCCACATAACCCTCCTTGGTGTAAAATTCACCAAGGGCGACCATGATGTTGGTCTTAAATAACTCCTGAATGGTATTCAAGATATGGATCTGCAGGGTATTGTGAGACGCCTCCGTGATCGCCAGATGAAACTGAGCATCGATCTCGGCGTCCCAATCTCCGGTTTCAGCAAAGTCTTCCATCTTTGCCAGCAGTTCACCAAGCTGCTCGATCTCCGACTCTTCGATCCGCGTTGCCGCCAGATATGCGGACCAGGATTCCAGTCCCATCCGCACCTCGGTCAGGGCATGGAGCATACGTGGATCTTTTCGCGCCACCATCGACGCCAGTGGGTCCGCCATGGTGACCTCAGCCAGCGAGCGGACATAGGTCCCGCCCCCCTGCCGGGAGTCGAGGAAACCCATCGCCTCCAAAACCATGATCGCTTCACGAACCGAAGGGCGGCTGACCCCCAGAAGCGTCGCCAATTCACGCTCTGAAGGGATCCTCTGACCGGGCTGAAGCTCTCCACGAGCGATCAATTCCTTGATCTGGTCAATAATTTCTTCGGATAGCTTTTTGGGCCGGATCGGCTTGAATACTGCGGACATACGATCTCCTTTGATCGGTCTTATGGTATGACCTTTTATCACAAAGGAGGCATGAAGAACAAGCGCAGGCACGTATTCTGCCGACGAAAAAACACAGGGTCCCAAACCGATAACTTGCCGGTCGGGTGGCAGGAAATCAATCCCCTACAGGAACCTGGGTCCGCTGAAAGCGCTTAAACCACTGCTGAAACTCTTCCTCTTCACGCTCCAGCTCAAAGGCGTTAATCAAACCGCGCATCAGCGACACCGACAGGGCACGGTTGCGCAGATTGAAGGCGTCACCGTACTTTTCACAGGTAAACTGTTCCTGATCGATTCCCAGCTTGTTGTACAGCGAATTCAGGCGGCTCTGTGCGCCCCGGCGGGACAGGTAGCGACGCTGCGCGATCAGGTTATCGGTCAGCCCCAGAGAGATATCGAGCAGCGCTTCGTATTCGATGTCCGAAAGAGCGGTCAGACTGTGCCCGGCCCGGCCCTGAACCTTGCGCACCTCCGGATCGATCCAGCACTGATCCTCGAACAGGACGGTACGAATCGCCGACGTGATCCGTTCGCGGGTATTCGACTTCAGGATATAGCCGTACACCGTTTCGGGAGGGACGATCTTCGCCAGGGCACGCACGTACATCTCATCTTTAAACTGGCTCCAGAAAACAATCTTCGCCTGCGGCTTTTTGGCCCACAGCTCCCTGGCAAACTCGACACCGTTGAGTTCGGGCATCTGGATATCACTGATCACCAGCGGATCGTTGCGCTCCATCCCCAGCTCGAGAGCCGTCTGTCCGTTGGGAGCACGGACGATGCGCACATCCTCGTCCCAGGCCTCCAGAAGCTGCTCAAGAAATTCGAAATCCTTCGGGTTGTCTTCTGCGATCAGGACATCAATCATGGGTAAGCTCCTTTTCCGTACCCTCAACGGCCTCGGACAAAACGGGAAGTCTCAATTCAAAACGGGTCCCGGTAGAAAACCGCGATGCCGTCCAGCAGACCTCGGCGCCGACGGCACGGGCACGTTCACGGATATTGTTGAGACCACGGCCGTTGCTGTCCGATTCGCGGCGCTGGCGAAAACCGGAACCGTTGTCTTCGACCGACAGAATCAGATTCTGATCTCGCAGTTCCAATCCGACCTCGAACCGGCTGGCGTGGGCATGCTTGTGAACGTTGTTGATGGCTTCCAGGCCGATCCGATACAACGCCAGCTTGACAACCCGACCTAATGCCAGAGAGTCGATCCGCGGGTCGAGATACAGGTGGTAATCAGGCTGACCTTCTTTTTCACAGTGTCGCTCAAGGTGGGCCTCCAGCGCCGCCCCCAAACCGAGGATATCGAGCGTCTGCGGGTGCAGATTGTTCATAATATCACGCAGGTTGACGATCGCCGCATTGAGGTCGCGTTCCAGCTCGTTGGCGGTCTCATCGGGCAGCTGTTGCAACTTACGTAGAATCGCAGACAAATCCGACAACGACTGATCATGAAGGTCCATGGCGATCCTGCGCCGTTCCTCTTCAGCGCCTTCCAGCAACTTCTCGGAGCCGACGACCTGGATCAACCGCTTGGTCATCTTGTTGATAGAAAGGGTCAGCGCGTCGAGCTCATCACGGATCTGATCGGGCTGCGGCGGCGGCTCGAGGGTGCCGCTGGCGATACGTCTTGCGCTGTCAGACAGAAGCTGAATCCGGCTGAGGATGCGTCGGGCAAAGAAGAGAGACAGAACGATGCCGGACACAATCGCCAATCCCAGAACGACCAGTGACACTCGCGCCGTTCGATCGACGAGCTGATCGATATCCTGGTTATGAACTTCGCGCAGTTGCTGACGCTGCAACTGGGTCGTGCTCGACAACGAACTCAACTGTGAGCGAAACCGTTCGACCACCGCCAGAATCCGTTCGGGCTCAATCCCGCGGGTGGGATTCATTTCGATGGCAAGCTGTTGCAGCCGTTCAATCCGGGTCAGGCTGTCCGGATCCCCGACCGATTCGACCCGATCAACGGCGGCCGACAGCTGGTCGTGCAACGTGGCCAACAGCTCCATCTCGCTCCGCTTTGCGTAGCCGTTCTGCTGAAACCGCTGCATCAGAACAGCCAGCCGCCGCACCGCGAGATCCGCTTCGGCCAGCGCGATAAATGCCACGCCGATGGTCTTGGCCTTATGCCGCTTCACCGACAGGTCCCAGTAGGTGTACTGCATAAACCCCAGCAACAGGGTCAGCAGCAGCAAAACCGTCGCCGGAGCCAGCAAGATCTGATGCTTTACAGTAATTCTCATGGGCTACAATCTACCACGCGTCTCTGGCAAATGCACTGTGCTGATACACAAACCCCGCGCGCCGGAAACTGCGCATAAAAAACTCGGGGGAGCATCTCGAAACCGAGTCTCCCCCGAGCGCTAACCGGACTCATCCGAACAAGCCGCCTACTTAATCTTCACTGTTGTATAGAGCGAGCTCTCGCCGCGCTGCACTAGCAATCTGACAATCGTGCCGGCATCATACCCCCGCACCATTTTACGAAGTAATTTTATGCCTTTCACCGGATGACCGTTGATATCGATGATCAGATCTCCGACCTGCAGATTGGCCGCAGCGGAGGGTCCGTCTGGATCGATACCGCTGATAACAACGCCGGCCTCCGCACTGAGCCCGTAGCGATCCTGCAGTTCCGGAGTCAAGGGGCGCAAGGTCAGGCCCAGGCGATCCTCGGCTTCACTGATCCCCTGAGGGGCACCTTCGTCAGCCGCCAGACGACCGACCTCAACCCGCACGGTCAGCTCACGCCCGGAACGGAAGAGCACCACAGAAACCGAGGTTCCGACCCTGGTCGATGCCACCAACCGCGGCAGATCGTTCATCTCATCAACATCACGACCATTAAACTTGAGGATGATATCGCCTCGCTGAATCGCTGCCGCCTCTGCGGGTGAACCGGCCATAACCTCAGCGACCAAAGCCCCGCGCGCTCGATCGAGACCGAACGACTTGGCCAGCTCTTCTGAAATCAGCTGGATCGAAACCCCCAGCCAACCACGCACCACTTCGCCGGTCTCCTTAAGCTGCTCTACCGTGGTGCGCGCCGCATTTATCGGCAGTGCAAAACCGATCCCCTGTCCCCCCTTGATAATCGCGGTATTGATACCGACGACCTCACCGCGGACATTGAAAAGCGGTCCCCCCGAATTGCCCGGGTTGATAGAAGCATCGGTCTGGATAAAGTCATCATAGGGGCCGGCACCGATCACCCGGCCCTTGGCCGAAACGATACCAGCCGTCACAGTCTGTTCCAGACCGAAAGGGTTGCCAATCGCCATCACCCATTCTCCGACCTGCACATTTTCGCTATCTCCCAGCTCGGCGACAGGTAGTTTTCCTCCCGTCTCAATCTTCAGCAGGGCGAGATCGAGCTTTTCGTCGGCACCTCTGACCTTGGCGTCAAAAGTGCGCCCGTCCGACAACTTGACCACCACCTCATCGGCGCCGTTGACAACATGCTCGTTGGTCAGGATAAATCCGTCATCCGAAATGATAAATCCTGAGCCAAGGGACGTTTCCATCCGTTTTCTCGGCTGCATATCGGGAGCAAAATGGCGAAAAAACTCCTCAAAAAGATCCTGCCCGCCCCGCCCCTGCCAGCGGGACATATCCTGCGAAACGACCTTTTTGGATGTACTGATATTGACAACACTGGGCTTCATTTTTTTGGCCAGAGACACAAAGTCGGGCGCATGTGCGCACACCGATGTTACAAAAAAACCGACCAGCAACAGTGCCGATGTCAAAACCGGAATTCTCTTCATACGCGTCCTCTCCTGAGTTTAGAAATAGAAACTGATGCGTCGGCAAGCAGTTCGAGACAAAAAAACAGATGATCTCGATCATCAATCGGCCAACGCGCCCAGCTGAACATCTGTGTAAATTTACCATAAAGCCGAAAAAGGAATACATGCGCAGAACAACAGTCATTAAATGCAGTTTTCTGCATATCGCTGTGCGTAGCTGCTGGAGCCTTGACAGTTCAACGACCAATTCACCATAATGCGTAAACTTGACTAGTTCACTTTTCAAAACAGCTCCCTATTTGCAGAGGACTCCAGAATGACCATACCCCGTCTTTTTGTTGGAACGACCGCCTGCCTTACGATGCTACTACTGACCTTCGGGTGCTCCTCTCTGTTTGAACCGAAGACTCCGTCGAGCTATATTGATCCCGTCACCGGTATGGAATTTGTCCTGGTTAAGGGGGACTGTTTTCAGATGGGGGACGCCAGAGGGGATATTGACAAGAATGCCCGACCGGTGCACGAGGTCTGCCTAGACGACTACTATCTGGCTAAAACCGAAGTGACGCAGGGACAGTGGCTAAAAATCATGAGTGACAACCCTTCGCACTTCCCCAAAGGGAACAACCATCCAGTTGAACGAGTTTCGTGGGATGACAGCCAGGAGTTTTTAAGCGCCCTGTCGAAAAAAAGCGGAAAAAAGTATCGGCTACCGACTGAAGCCGAGTGGGAATTCGCCTGTCGTAGCGGCGGCAAAGATGAATTGTTCTGCGGAGGGAACGATCCAAAGAACTATGCCTGGTTCGACCGCACCGGCGGCGGCAGCACTCAGCCCGTGGCCACTCGCGCGCCGAACGCCCTCGGGCTGTATGACATGAGCGGCAACGTCTGGGAGTTCTGCTCAGATATCTACGCTGCGGGCTACTATGCAACCAGCCCCGTCAACAACCCTGCCGGAGCCGGAGAGGGTCCACACATCATCAAGCGGGGTGGCAGCTGGAGCATCAACCCCCGCTACCTGCGCGCAACGGTACGTGGACGTGCCAACCGCAGCGACAAACACTACTCAACGGGATTCCGTGTTGCCCTGTCGACTCCGTAGCAACAGGGACGGCGCTAAAGGCTCGCCCCGCGGGGGCTATTGACCTTTAACACCGAACTCTTCATAATCCGGCAGCGTTACCTACTTGCATCAACTTACGCCGCCCTGAGAGGACATCACATGAAACAACGATACACCATTGCCTGCCTGGCTCTGTGTTTTCTGACACTGATCATCAGTAACCCGCTGCTCGCAGCGCCCTTAAAAAGCTACACAGAGCCGGCGACAGGAATCAAATTCGTGCTGGTTCCCGGAGGCTGTTTCGAAATGGGAAACATCCACGGTGGGGGCAGTTATACCGAATACCCGGCACACGACGTCTGCGTGGACAGCTTCTACATCGGAACAACGGAGGTCACTCAGGGCCAGTGGAAGGCGCTGATGGAAACCAACCCGTCTTCGTTCAAACTGGGTGACAACTACCCGGTTGAAACCCTCTCCCGCAAAAACATTTCTCAATTCGCAAAAAAGATGGAGAAAAAAAGCGATAAGGGTTTTCGTCTGCCGACTGAGGCCGAGTGGGAATTCGCCTGTCGTAGCGGCGGCAAGGAAGAAAAGTTCTGCGGCAGCAGCCACGCGAAGGAGGTTGCCTGGTTTCAGACAAATGCAGCCGACACAGTCCACCCCGTCGCCGAAAAAAAACCGAACAGTCTCGGACTGTACGACATGAGCGGTAATGTCTGGGAGCTCTGCTCCGATATCTTTTCGCGGGATTACTACAAAAACAGCCCAAAGCAAAACCCACAGGGCGCAGAAACCGGACGCCACTATATCAAACGCGGCGGCAGCTGGGACATCAACGAAAATTTCCAGCGGGCCTCAACACGGGGTCGTGGCAGCTATGACGAAAAACACTATTCCACCGGATTCCGACTGGTTTTCCCGGCAGAATAACGCTGCAGCAAAAGAAACAGTCGAACAAAAACGGCCGATACCCCAAGAGGGTCCGGCCGTTTTTTTATTTGCGATCACTGCACAACAGCGTCAGGCGGAGATCTCAGCCAATGCGTCCCGCAAACGGCGAAACAACTCCCGCGCGGCACGGCGATCGTTATGCTGATGAACGGACTGCGCCAACCGGGCGATCACCTTGCGCTCGATGGCAGGGCAGAGAACGAGCAGCTCCTCGTACGCCTCCTGAAAGCGTTCGGCATCACAGAGCCGGTCACGAAAATCCTCGACCCGGTGGAACTGTCGACGGTCAACCGCCGCCACCTGATCCAGAGCCGTCAACCGCTCCCGGAGCCGCTCCGTGTACGCGGGATTACTCCTTAAGACGGCTGCCAGTCGCTTGATCTGGCGCTTGTGCGAGCCACGTCCGACAGTCTCACGGGCCAGGATCGCTTCCTCGCGAATGTCAACCTCGAGTTCAAAACCCGCAAACGCCGCTTCGGGCATTGTCGCCAGATGCTTTGCCAAACCTTCAACCTCTTTGGCCAGCTTTTTCAACCGGGTTTTACTCAAGGGGATATCGAGATTCTCTTCCATCGTCAACACAAAGCTCCTTTTCGTCGACACAGAAGCTAATCCAGCAAGGCCTTCACCGTCAAGCAGATACACCAGAGGCGGAAACCTTTCGATCTCCGCCTCCAGACTGAGCAGTTATCGCGCCAGGACGTTACTTGGGCCGGGCGACACAGCAGATGATCTCCACTCTGCGGTTCTGATAACGACCCTCGGCGGTCTGATTCGAAGCAACCGGCCTGTCCATACCGTAGCCGTAGGCTTCGAGCCGCTTGCCATCGATACCGTAATCCTTCACCAGAGCGTTCAATACGGCTTCTGCGCGTCGCTCGGACAGCTTCTGATTATACGCCGCGGCACCGCGGCTGTCGGTATAGCCGGCGATGATAATGTAGGGGATATTTTTGTACTTCTGGATATAGGCGGCCGCCTTATCGAGTTCGACTTTAAACTCAGGCTTGATCTCTGCGCGGTTCGAATCAAAATTGACATGCAGAGTCAACTTCAGGGTGCAGCCGTTCTCATCCACCATCTCACCGGACGGAGTCGCAGGGCATTTATCTTTCGTATCGACAACGCCATCACCGTCCGTATCAGCAGGGGGCACAGTCTTAACAATCGGTTTTGAGATCACCGGCGTCACCATCTTTTTCTTCTTAACCGGTACGGGCGTCGTCAACAGAGCCTTCTGGACAAAGGCGGTCATGTTCGCATCGGTTGCCAGCGCCGCATCGGTGGTCGCGTACCCACACTCGCCAGCGGCGGCCACTTCGCTGAGAAGATCCTGCCCTGCGCCGTTGTTCTCATTCCCGATCGCGATGGTGTACAGGCAGGCGTTTTTACCCAACTGCCGCTTCAGGGCCTTAGCGGCGTCAACAGCACCATCCATGTGCAAGCCATCACTGACCACCACCACCGCCGATGAACCACCGGCACCACGCAGGTCCTCGGCTGCGGAGTCTAATGCCGCTGCCAGAGGGCTGGGGCCACCGGTATAGTGGATGCGGGCCAGCCCGTCATGGAAGGCGCTACGTGAATATGAGGACATGCCGTAAAGCAGCGCGCTGTCCTTCGATGACTGGCTATCGTGATGACCGAAGCTGCGCAGCCCCGTCCGAGCGCTAAAATCGGCGGGCAGGGTTTGATTGAAACGACGGACGATATCGCGCGCCGGAAGAAAATCGTTCCGGCCGCCCTCATCCATACTGAGCGAGGCGTCAAGAATCACCTGCAGGTTATCGACCTTCGACACATATTTTCCCGCCGGAATCGCCCCGGACTGGTCACTTAAAGGACCCAGGGGCGGTTGCATCACCGGAGCACAGGACACGATACTAAAAACGCTGAGCAGCAAAACAGCAGTGCGTAAAAAGGGCATCACAGCAGTCTCCTTTTGGTTGGTCCACGCAAATCTAAGTGGAAAAAGGGTTTGAGTTATCAATTACTATCAGTGAATGGGAACAAGTCAAGTCAGCTATTGCAAAAAGGGGGTCGACAGAAAGACGCTGAACGACCGTATCCTTTTGTCCTCGGATGTGGCTTTCTGTTATGATTCCGGGAATAACAGGGAGACGATCGATATGGACTATGGGATCACCCGCGAACGAGCACTGAAGCTTCTGCAGCAACATCTGACCAACAACAACATGATCAAACACTGCATAGCCTCCGAAGCGGTCATGCGGAAACTGGCCGGGCATTTTGGCGAAGATGTCGATCTGTGGGGATTGGCCGGCCTGCTCCACGACCTGGACGCCGAAGCCACGGCCGATGACCTGACGCAACACACTCATCAGACTGTTGCTATCCTGGAGGAAGAGGGGGTCTGCGCGGAGATCATTGATGCAATCCGCATGCACAACGAGGCGGCCCACACGGAGAAACGCGCGCAGCGCTTCCATCACGCGCTGGCCGCCGGGGAGACCATCACCGGGCTGATCACCGCAACGGCACTGGTCTATCCCGACAAGAAACTGGCCAGCGTCAAACCCAAGTCGGTCCGCAAGCGGATCAAGGAAAAAGCCTTCGCTGCCGGAGCCAATCGGGACATCATCCGCGAATGTGAATGGATCGGGCTGCCCATCGCCGACTTCTGTGATCTCTGCCTCAGCGCGATGCAGGAGATTGCAGACGATCTCGGCCTGTAAAGAAAGTGACAGATGAACCGACAAGATCTGATTGACATCCTCCGTAAACTTGACCGCGGCGACGCCAGCATCGACGAAACCGCCGACAGTCTCACCCACCTCCCCTTTGAAGATATCGGCATCGCCTGCATCGACCACCACCGCGCATTGCGGCAGGGGGTGCCGGAAGTTATTTTCGGCGAGCACAAGACAACGGAGCAACTGCGAACAATCCTCAGTGCAATGTCGGCCAGAGGCGGCAACATCCTCCTAACCCGAGTCGCCGCCGAAAAGGCGAAAATTCTTGCCGATGAATTTCCACAGGGCGAGTACGACCGGACCGCGCGCACCTTCGTTCTCGAGCAGAAAGAGATCGACATCACCGGCCGCGGGACCATTCTCGTCGTCTGCGCTGGCACTTCGGATCTCCCGGTAGCCCGTGAGGCGGCCGTCACGGCAAGACTGCTCGGCAACCGGGTCGAAGAACTTGTTGATGTCGGTGTGGCCGGCATCCACCGTCTGCTGTCTCAGGGTAAAAAGCTGACCGACGCTGCGGTCATCATCGTTGTTGCCGGCATGGAAGGGGCTCTGCCGTCTGTAATCGGCGGACTGGTCGCCGTCCCCGTCATCGCCGTGCCCACCTCGGTCGGATACGGTGCAGCGTTCGGCGGAGTCGCCGCCCTGCTCGGCATGCTCAACTCTTGCGCCAGCGGCGTCACCGTGGTCAACATCGATAACGGCTTCGGCGCGGCGTTCGCAGCGAACCGTATCAACACTCCGTCCACCACAAAGGCTGACCATTAATGAAAACCCTCTACCTCGACTGCTTCTCCGGAATTTCCGGAGACATGTTCCTCGGCATGCTGATCGACCTGGGGCTCAATAAAGATGAGCTCTATACCGAACTGAAAAAACTTGAACTGGACGGCTTTGAGCTGGAAGCCACCCGGGAGCAGCGTCACGGCATCGAAGGCTGCCGTCTCAAGGTTTGCTACGAGAAGGAATCCCACCACCGATACTGGAGCCAAATCGATCGGATCCTGGAGAACAGTCGTCTCGATCCACACCCCAAGCAACTGGCACGCCAGCTGTTTCTCCGCCTGGGAAAAGCCGAGGCTAAAGTCCACGGCATTGAACTGGAGCAGGTCCATTTTCACGAGGTCGGGGCACTGGACGCCATCGTCGACCTGACCGGCGCCGCGATCGGGCTGTCAAAACTCAACATCGAGCAGGTGATCTGTGCTCCGCTGCCCCTTTCGCGCGGGCTGAGCCGCTGTGCCCACGGCGCGCTGCCGCTACCCGCCCCGGCCACCCTCGAACTGCTCCACCAGTTCCCGATCTGCGATAGCGGCTGCAACAAAGAGCTGGTCACACCGACCGGGGCCGCAATCGTCGCCGAGGTGGCGACCGCCGGAGATCTGCCGAACATCCGTATCGAAAAAATCGGCTACGGCGTCGGCACATGGGAACTCGCCGACCGCCCCAATCTACTGCGCGGCTTAATCGGTCAGATCGATACGCCACCCCCTGATCAGGACAGCGTGCAGGTCCTCGAAACACATATCGATGATGCCACCCCGGAACTGCTAGGGCACCTGCTCGACCAACTGTTTGCACAGGGCGCATTGGATGCGGGCTACACCCCGCTGCAGATGAAGAAAAACCGCCCAGGCGTTCGCCTGACGCTGATCTGCTCACCCGAACAGGAGAAGTCTCTGGCCCGTCTGATCCTCCACCAGAGCAGTGCAATCGGCATCCGCAGCTATCCGGTTCGCCGCTGGAAACTCCGACGCGAGACGGCGACGATCGAGACCCCGGACGGTCCGGCGCAGGTAAAACTGATCTACGATAACGACAGACTGCTGCGGATCACCCCTGAATTTGACGACTGCCGCGCACTGAGTGCACTGAGCGGCCGCGATCTCCAAGACATCTATCGCATCGTCGAGCAGGCCGCCTACGCGCACTATTCCTCCCTACCTCCGGAGCAGAGCTGATGCCTTCACCCACTAAAATCCGGCGCTTTTTCATCCTCGCACTATCCAGCAACGGCGGCCTTGGCTATGTTCCCTTCGCCTCCGGAACCTTCGGCACCCTGGCAGGAATCCCCTGTTACTTTTTGCTCGCTCAACTGCCATGGCCTCAGGTACTGGCGCTGTTGATCGGCCTGCTTCTTCTGTCGTTCTGGATCTGTCACCAGGCCGGGCTGATCTACGGCGTAACGGATGACGGCCGGATCGTGATCGATGAACTGATCGGCTACCTGATCACCGTCGCCTTTCTACCGTTCAGCTGGCACGCCGCGCTGCTCGGTTTTTTCTGGTTTCGACTGTTCGACATCACCAAGCCACCGCCTGCCAACTGGTTTGACCGCAACATCAAAAATGGCATCGGTGTGACCCTCGATGACGTGGCCGCGGGCGTCTATGCGGCCATTTTACTGCGCCTGAGCCTGACGCTGTTCACCTGAAACCACTGACACGACGGGAAAGGGATCCGCATGACACCACCGAGCATCGCCATCCTCACCACCGGCAATGAACTCCTTAACGGCGACCGCACCGACACCAATACCGGAACCATCGCCAGACGGCTTAACGAGTGCGGGTTTCAGGTCGACATGTCGGTCTCAGTGGCCGACAGCCCGGATCGGATCGAAGCCGCGCTGCGGCAGCTCGCACAGCAGGTTCGGATCATCATCACTACCGGTGGACTCGGGTCCACCGGCGACGACCTCACTGCCCGCGCTGCTGCCAGATTCAGTGGCCAGCCCCTTGCGGTCAACGAAGAAGCCCTCACCATGATCCGCCAGTTCGCAACCCGCTCCGGCCGCACCCTCGAATCCCTCACGGAGCGGCAGGCGCTGCTTCCGCAAAAAGCCGTTCCCCTTCCCAACAGCGTCGGAACGGCCCCGGGGTTCTGGCTGCAACATCAGCAGTGCGACCTGTTTTTTCTTCCCGGCGTCCCGGCGGAGATGACCGCCATGTTCGACACGGCGGTGCTGCCGACCCTGCAACGCACCTTTACGGCCGGCGCCGCTGTCCAGCGGCGCAAATACCGGCTTTTCGGTCTCTCCGAACCGAAGGTCGAATCGCTGATCCCCTATCAGAAACTGCCCGAGGGCGTCGACGTGGCCTTTGCTCTCGATTATCCGCAGGTCATCATCAAACTGGCCTGCTCCAAAGCGGATGCCGACATCCTGCTCAACAGCGCTGAAAAGCTGCTCTACGCCGCCCTGGGAGAGTTTATTGTCGGGCAGAACGATGACACCATGGCCGGACAGGTCGGACACCTTCTTACCCGACAAAAAAAGACCCTGTCCCTTGCGGAATCCTGCACCGGAGGCCTGATCGCGCAGCTGCTGACCCGCCAGGCGGGGGCCTCCACCTTTCTGGAGCGCGGCGCAGTCACCTACGCCGACTCCGCCAAGATCGACTGGCTGAAGATCGATCCCGATCTGCTGCACCGCCATGGTGCGGTCAGTGAGCAATGCGCCCGGGAGATGGTTCGCGGGATCCGACGCGCCGCAGATACCGACCTGGCTGTGGCGGTCACCGGCATCGCCGGCCCAGACGGGGGCACCACAGACAAACCGGTGGGGACGGTTTATCTCGCCCTGGCCACCGACGATATCGAACAGGTGCAGCGCTACAGATTCTCCGGAAGCCGTGAACAGGTCCAGATCATGACCGCCCATATGGCGCTGGAGTGGTTGCGGCGCTACCTGCTCGGATCGTGCTGAGCCCTACCGGCACGATGCCCTTTTGAGCAGCGAGTCGCAAGACGATCAATCTTGCAGAAGCGCGGTAAAACATGCTATCGGTAACGAGGGCAGACCTCAAAATGACATATCCTGACACACCCATCTGCCTATCCTGTGGTCATCGACAACCGACCACACTTTTCCATTCCTATCGAAGGAGGGACACCGATGTCTGACGAAAATCGAGACCGTGCCATCAACCTGGCCATGACACAGATCGAAAAGCAATTTGGGAAGGGGAGCATCATGCGTCTGGGGGGAGACTACCAGATGCCGGAGATCGAAAAAATTTCCACCGGCGCCCTGAGCCTCGACTTGGCCCTCGGCATCGGCGGCATCCCCAAGGGACGAATCATCGAGATCTACGGTCCTGAATCCTCGGGTAAAACCACTCTAGCACTGCACATCGTCGCTGAGATCCAGAAGCAGGGCGGCATCGCCGCCTTCGTCGACGCAGAACATGCCCTCGATATCAACTACGCCGGACGCCTGGGCGTCAAAGCCGATGACCTGCTGGTCTCACAACCGGACACCGGCGAGCAGGCCCTGGAAATCACCGAAGTGCTGGTCCGCAGTGGTGCCATCGACGTTCTGGTAGTCGACTCCGTCGCCGCCCTCACTCCACGTGCCGAGATCGAAGGGGACATGGGCGACTCGCACATGGGCCTGCAGGCACGGCTGATGTCTCAGGCACTGCGAAAATTGACCGGCACGGTAAGCAAATCAAACTGCTGCATCATCTTCATCAACCAGATCCGCATGAAGATCGGCGTCATGTTCGGCAACCCCGAAACCACCACCGGCGGCAACGCCCTCAAGTTCTACTCTTCAGTCCGCCTCGACATCCGCAAGATCGCCACCCTCAAGCAGGGGCAGGACGTCATCGGCGGCCGCACCCGGGTCAAGGTGGTTAAAAACAAGGTGGCACCGCCATTCAAAGAGGCCGAATTCGACATCATGTACGGCACCGGAATCTCCCGCGAAGGAGACATCCTCGATCTCGGCGTCGATCAGGACATCGTCGAAAAAAGCGGTGCCTGGTACTCCTACAACGGTGAACGAATCGGACAGGGCCGCGAAAACTCCAAACTGTATCTGCGCGATCATCCGGAACTCACCGAAGAGATCGACGCCAAGCTACGCGAGCGCTTCGGCCTGACCGCCGCACCACAAGAAGAAGCACCTCAAACCTGACCCGTACGGGCCGCTGACACGACACCCGCACCGGGGAGAAACGCATGACTCTCAACGATATTCTCAGCATGGCGCTGAAATCGAATACTTCGGACGTCCACCTCAAAGCATGGCTGCCTCCCGTGTTCCGCATCGACGGCAACCTGCGTCCTGTACCCAAAGCGCCGCGTTTGACGGCCGAGCAGATTTTTTCCATGTGCGACGGGCTGATGAACGAACGACAACGCGCCCGCTTTGAGGAGCACCACGAGGTCGATCTGGCGTACGGCATCCCCGGGCTGGGCCGGTTTCGCGTCAATGTCTTCTCGCAGCGCAGCTCCATGTCGGCGGTGTTCCGCGCTATCCCGGTAAAGATCTTAAGCCTCGACGATTTGGAACTCCCGCAGGTATTGAAGAAGATCGCCATGGAGCCGCGTGGGCTGGTGCTGGTCACCGGCGCGACCGGATCGGGAAAATCGACCACGCTGGCGGCCATCATCGACTACCTCAACAACCAGCGCACCGCGCATGTCGTCACCATCGAAGACCCCATCGAGTATCTGCATCGCGACCGCAAATGTATCATCAATCAACGCGAGGTCGGCTTCGACACGGTCGGCTTCAGCACCGCCCTCAAAGGGTCGTTGCGCCAGGATCCGGACGTCATTCTGGTCGGTGAGATGCGCGATTTGGAGACCACCGAAACCGCGCTGGCCGCTGCCGAAACGGGTCACCTGGTTCTGTCGACCATGCACACCATCGACGCGGCCGAGACCATAACCCGCATCGTCGCCATGTTTCCCCCGCATCAGCAGCGTCAGATCCGTCTACAGCTTTCTGGGGTTCTGCGGGGCGTCATCTCCCAGCGCCTGATCCCGCGGGCATCGGGCAAAGGGCGGGTCCCAGCGGTGGAGGTTATGGTCTCCACCGCTCGGGTGCGCGACCTGATCGACGACCGCGAAAAGACCAATCAACTCAAAGACACCATCGCTCAAGGCTACACCACTTACGGCATGCAGACTTTCGATCAATCGCTGATGGACCTCGTCAAGCGGGAGATCATCACCTTCGAAGAAGCTCTACGCCAGAGCTCCAACCCCGACGACTTCAAGCTCAAGTTCTCGGGCATCTCATCGACCGGTGATCAGGGGTGGCAGGACATCTCCGCCGATGAGGAAACGCCCGGTGAAAGCAACGATGACTTCACCATCAACCGGATCTGATCCCCGCGTTGAAGCGCTGAAAATCCTCACCGGCCGGGACCATAGCGTCCACCAGCTGAAACAGAAACTACAGCGCCGCGGTTTCGATGAAGAACAGATCGGCGACGCCTGTGACTACTGCGAGCGCTGCGGCTACCTCAACGACCGGCGCTACGCACTGGAACGCGCCCGCATGCTCATGCGCACCGGTCGCGGGGTCGGCACAAAAGTGCTGGTCGATCTGAGGCGACACGGCATCGACGGCGAGCTCGCCGAAATCGCTCTCGGACAGGCCAACGAAGAGATCGACAGCCGGAAACTGCTGGGCGAACAGATCGAACGCCGCTTCCCCAACCATGCGGAACATCGCAACGACGTCAAACTAAAACGGCGCATCGTCGGCTACTTTCAACGACGGGGACATCGACTCGATGACATCTTTGACGTTCTTAAAAACTCTCTATGGGAGTGAATTTCATAGGAGCACAAAGGCGGGGTAGAGCGAAATCAGGAGGCAGGGCCAGAAGAAAGACAATCAACCGGTCTTATCGGGCAGGGTAAAATAGACCCGTGTTCCTTCCCCTACACAGCTTTCAACCCAGATCTTACCGCCGTGGTCTTCGACAATCTGCTTGACGATACTCATCCCTAGCCCCAGTCCACGAATTGCCGGGTCGGCATTATCCGCCCGATAAAACTTGTCGAAAATTCTGTCGACCTGCCCTTCGGACATACCGACACCGGCATCTCGAACGGCAACCCGGAAAGCTCCATCTACAGGATCCAATGCGACTTCGACCTGTCCCCCCTCGGGGGAATATTTCACAGCATTACTAAGAAGATTTTCAAAAACTTGTACTAGTTTTTCCTGATCGACCATCAATAACGTATCCGCACCAACATTTATCGATACAGAAAAATCGTGGTTGGATGAAAACTGCCGATACTGATTAACCACCCTCTCGATCAGAGCGTGCACATCCGTCGGTTGCAACTGCAGCGGCAAAGGCTGTCCCGATTCAATGCGACTGACATCGAGCAACTCGTCAACGATCCGAGATAAACCATGGCCCTTGTCAGAAATTTCCTGAAGGAAGTCCTTGCGGTTCTCGACGGTCGCCAAACCGCTCTCCTCCATCTGCAGGAGCAGATCCGAGTAACCAATGATTGACGTCAGCGGGGTGTGCAGTTCGTGCGCTGCCGTCGAGATAAAACAATCTTTCAATCGAGACAACTCACGCTCCTTGGTCACATTCTGAATAATGGTGACCTTACCGGCCACAACTGCGTCCTCATTACGCATTTCAGAAGTCAAGGCCTGGTAAATGTTTTTGCCCTTTCCGGACTGTGAAGGAAGTTCGAATTCCCAGGGGATGAGCAGGTTTTGCCCATCCTGCTGCACTTCGAAGGGCATCTCCTCCACATCGTAACGCAAAAACAAATCTCGGATATCGCTCCCAACAGATTGTTCATAGGTGACGTTGAATATCTTTTGCGCAACGGGATTGATCAGAACAATTTTTCCAGTCGTATCTGTCACAACCAAGCCGTTTGTGAGCGATTTGACGATGTTATCGAGTCGGGTTCTTTCTTCAGACAACGCCTCTTCGGACAGCGTATGCTCTCTAATTTCCTTCTGAAGTTTTTGATTGGTCTGCTTCAGTTCTCGCGTGCGACTGGCTACCTTCTCCTCCAGTCCGCTGTGAGCGGCAGCCAGAGCCTCGCGAGATTCGGAGAGCTTGCGATTCATGCGCAAGGTATGAATTACCGTGAGATAGGCGGCAATCATGAGAACCGTCCCCAAAAGAAACCAGACCCAAAGGCGCTGAATGGCCACCCAGATCGTCACCTTGCCGAAATCCTGATAAGGCGCAATCTGCAGAGATTTCAGACAATCGTGTACCGGTTGATATTCGTGAGGGATGGACCAACCGCGACTTTCCGCAATCCGTGCGGCATCACCCTCTTCCGGCATTTGCAGCAGCGCGATAGCAACCTGCTGCGCCAAGTGATTCGAAACCCCGGCAACTTTAGCAAAAGGCCACTCTGGGTAAAGTCGCGTACTGTGGAGAAAAGGAAACATCGGGTTTTTCTTAGGATTAAGAACGCGAAAATCGTTCAGATCGATTTTACCTTCTTCTGCCATCCTCTCCAGAGTGTCCGAACGAACGGTTCCGGAGTCAACTCGACCCGATGCGACACCGTAGACCACCGCATCGTGAGTCCCCCCCATTTCAAGCCTGCTGAAGTCCCGGTAGGGGTCGATCCCCTGTGCCATGAGCTCTCGCCAAGCCATATGAAACCCGCCGAAAGAACGTTCATCGACAGCCATGAAACTCTTACCCTGAAGGTCCTCAAGGACACGGATATCATTCCGCTCAGCGCGGCTGAAGATTGTCCCCGCAAAGACCGTAAGACCTTCTTCTCCCCTCAAGTTTTTCAAAGTAGCCAGACGAGAGACTCCATAATTCACTTCAAGATCAACATAAATAGCTGAGTTCGCGAGGACAAATTCGACCTGTTTCTCGTCTATCACAAAATGGATTTCATCGAAGCTTAAAGGAACGATGTAGAATTGGTAGGCGGGAAGCTTCAGGGAAAGATATTCGGCCAGAGAGTCCCAGCGCGCGTGAGTTTTCTGCTCGCCACGCTTGGCCAGGACACCGATACGCACCGACTCTCTTCCTGCCGAATCGCTCTCCGCAAACGAAGGCAGAGCACACATCACTAATAGTGTGAGAGCAAACAGCACCAACTGGACAACACGCGAAATTGCCATAAGTACAAACCTGCTTAAAATGTAAATATTTTGCAAACCATAACCCATGTAGCATCCTATTTAGAAACAAAATCATTTAGGCACCACACTCCATCCAATCTCTGCAAACACCCGCCTTAACACGCCTGCAATTGTTTTTTTCCAAAAATCGGTCAGAATGCTAGTTACACTCAATAAACGCAACGAGTCGTTCATGAACAAAACGGAGCTATACTGGCGCGTACGGAACCAATCAGAACAATTACGGGAACTGACCAGTTCCGACACGCCGCTGAAGGAATTGCCGCTACGCCGCGATGTTCGATCGCTCGGCAAGCTGCTCGGCTGTGCGATCCGCGAGCAAGCCGGCCAAGCCATCTACGCATTCGAGGAGAACCTGCGGCAACTGGCGATCCGCCACCGTGAAGAGGAGAAGACCCAGGACGCGACAGCCCTGCATGAAAAAACAGAACAGAAGCTGCTCGTAGAGATAGCGGACAGCATCGCCTCGCGAAATCTCGACGATCTCCACCAGATCGTCAAAGCCTTCGCGACGTTTTTCGAGCTGACCAATCTGGCCGAAACCAACCATCGAAAGAGGCGCAGTCGTGCCCACCGTGTGGCTGGCGAGCCGGGCAAGACCGGTTCATTTCGGGCCACCCTGTCGCGTCTTCGCAACCAGGGGCTCGACTGGCAACAGGCGCTGACCTGGCTGAACAAGATCGACATCCGCCCCGTATTTACCGCCCACCCAACAGAAGTTGCCCGTCGCGTTGTTCTCTACAAAAGGCGACGCATCGCTGCGCATCTGGAAAAACTCGATAGGCTCCCTTTGGCCGATTCCGAAGCGCTCTCCAGTCAGCAGTCGATTCTGGCTGAGATCACAACCCTTTGGCTTTCGGATGAAGTGCGGCGCAGAAAACCCCGCGTCGAAGATGAAATTGCTATGGGGTTGGACCACTATGCGGTTTCGCTGCTGCCGCCGCTGGCTGAACTTTACCGGGAGATGGTCAACGACTTCCAGGACGTTTATCAGGTCGAACTGCCGGAAGCCGACCTGCCGACGATGATCACCTTCGGCTCCTGGGTCGGCGGCGACCGTGACGGGAATCCGTTCGTCAGCGTCGATTCAACCCATCATGCGCTACAGGAAGCGCGCACCCTGATCCTGAACAACTATCTGTCTGAAATCGATCAACTCCGCCGCCTGTTGACTACGTCGACCGCGCGAGTCGGTGAATCAGTACCTCTTCAACAAGCGCTGAAAAACGCTCTGCAGCAGTTTCCGGCCACCATCCAGAAACTCGACAGTCTGCCACCCCATGAACCGTACCGGCGCTACCTGACCCTGATCCACGTCCGTTTACACCAAACCCTGACCGCCCCCACAAGCCCCGAGAGTTACGCAGCCGCAGTCGATCTACAGGCCGACCTGCAACTGCTCTCAGACTGCCTGTGCGAACAGGGCGGGCAACACCTGGCCACCCAACTGCTGGCCCCGCTGATGCGCAAAGTGGCGACATTCGGCTTTCATCTGCACAGCCTCGACATCCGCCAGCACGCTAACGTTCACACAGCGGCCATCGCAGAACTCGCCGGCGGCCAGCAGCACCCCGAGACACCGCCGGCCGCTTCAGAACAAACCGGGGAACTCCTCGACACCCTGCGGGCGATTGCCACGTTCAAAATCGACTTTCCCGCCGAAGCGATCCGCAGTTACGTGATCAGCGGGGCGACCTCAGAACAGGATGTTCTCGGACTTATCTGGCTGATGGAATTGTGCGCCATCGATGTCGCCGGTGAGCGTGAAGATGACCCCGGTCTCATGCCAGTGCCACTGTTTGAATCGATCGAAGACCTGCGTAACGCCCCGAATATTTGCCGACGACTCTGGACCAACCCGGGCTACGCGCGGTATCTCGACAGCTGGGATCGCTGGCAGGAGGTGATGCTCGGCTACTCCGACTCCAACAAGGACGGCGGCATGCTGACCAGCAGTTGGGAGATCTTCGAAGCCCATCGCACCCTGCATCAGGTCGCGGACGAGTGCGGAGTCAAACTTCGCCTCTTTCATGGTCGGGGCGGCACCGTTGGTCGTGGCGGTGGTCCGACCCACCGCGCCCTGATCGCACAACCGATCGGGGCCTTCAGCGGTGCCTTCAAACTGACCGAACAGGGCGAGGTAATCAATTTCAAATACGCCGATCCTGCGCTGGCTCAGCGCAATCTGGAACTGATGATCGCCGCGTCTCTCGATGCTCTGGTCCATACAGGTATCGTCGAGACGAAGGTCGATCCAGGCTGGGAAGAAGCGATGGAGGAGATGTCGATGATCGCTTTTTCCTGTTACCGGGAAAAAATCTTTAACAACCCCGATATCCTCAGCTATTTCGAGCAGGCTACGCCGGTCAATGAGTTCGAACTGGCCAAGATCGGCTCGCGACCGTCGCGGCGCAAGCGGGCCCAGGGACTGGACGATCTGCGTGCCATCCCGTGGGGTTTCGGTTGGATTCAGAGCCGCCTGCTGACCCCGGCCTGGTTCTGCGTCGGCACGGCCTTCGAACAATTCATCTCGCGCAGCCCCTCCCATCAGCAGTTGCTCTGCACCATGATGCGCCGTTTTCCGTTCTTCTTCGATATGATCCGCAACGTCGAAATGGCCCTGGCCAAGGTCGACTTGCCGCTGGCCCGCCAGTACTCTTTGCTGGTCGAGGATGAGGCCCTGCGTGAGCGTGTATTCACGATGATGGTCGATGAATTTCAGCGAACATACCGGATGATTTTACTGGTCACCGGACAGGATCGACTGCTGGCAACCAACCCCGATCTGGTCAACAGCCTGCAACTGCGAAATCCCTACATCGATCCGATGAGCCTGATCCAGATCGAACTGCTGAAACGGAAGCGAAGCGGCGACGAAAGCGCAGAGCTGAATTACGTGCTGGCGGCAACAATCAACGGTATCTCCGCCGGGCTGCGTAACACCGGCTGAGCGTTTTCAGCTGAATTAATCCACCATGCAGATAATGTTACTCCTTTCCTCCCATTCCACATCGGCATCGCTTCGATGCGCTTTTTAATCGCTTTTCAATCCGCTCAACTTCGATTATTATCGCAGATTCAATGGTTAGCCCGTTTTCAAATATGAGAAACCAGAAAGGCCGTCACAGATGATCACCGGAAATGAAATCCGCGCCCGTTTTCTTCAATTTTTTGAGGAGCGTAACCACACCGTCGTCTCCTCTTCTTCACTGGTTCCGCACAACGACCCGACCCTGCTGTTTACCAACGCGGGGATGAACCAGTTTAAAGACTGCTTTCTCGGCGACGAAAAGCGCGATTACGTTCGTGCGACCACCTCGCAGAAATGCGTCCGGGCCGGCGGCAAACATAACGATCTGGAAAATGTCGGCCGCACCGCCCGTCACCACACCTTTTTCGAGATGCTCGGCAACTTCTCCTTTGGAGATTACTTCAAAAAGGAAGCGATCGCTTACGCCTGGGAATTTCTGACCGTCACCATGGGACTGGATAAGAACCGCCTCTATGTCTCGGTCTACACCGACGACGATGAAGCCGCCGACATCTGGCACCAGCAGGAGGGCGTCCCCCGCGAACGGATCTTTCGCTTTGAAGAGGACAACTTCTGGTCGATGGGCGACACCGGCCCCTGCGGCCCCTGCTCGGAGATCTTCTTCGACAACGGTCCCGAGGTCGGCTGCGACTCCCCCGACTGCACTGTCTGCTGCGACTGCGACCGCTACATGGAGGTGTGGAACAACGTCTTCATGCAGTTCGACCGTCAAGCAGACGGCGAATTGATACCGCTGCCGAAGCCAGCTGTTGACACCGGCATGGGGTTGGAACGCCTTGCGACGGTCATGCAAAAGGTTCAATCGAATTACGACACCGACCTGCTGCGCGACATCATCGCCCACATCGAAAAACTCTCCGGTAAAACCTACGGAGCGAATAACGACAACGACGTATCGATGCGCGTCATGGCCGATCACAGCCGCGCCACCGCCTACCTAATCGCTGACGGCGTACTCCCCAGTAACGAAGGGCGCGGCTACGTTTTGCGCCGCATCATGCGGCGGGCCATGCGTCACGCCAAGATGCTCGGTTTTGAAGATCCTGTGCTGTACAAAACCGCCGGATTCGTCCTCGACTTCATGGCAGGTGCTTACCCCGAAGAAGCGGCCCGCAAAGATTTCGTCACCAAGGTGGTGATCAACGAGGAAGAACGTTTTATCGCCACCCTCGACAACGGCCTGCGCATCCTCCAGGATGAAATTGCCGGGCTCAAGGCGGCCGGACAGACTGTGATCCCCGGCGAAACCGTTTTCAAACTCTACGATACCTACGGATTCCCCGTTGACCTGACCGCGGATATCGTCGAAAAAGACGGCTACAGCCTTGACGAAGCCGGCTTTGAAGCCTGCATGAACGCCCAGCGCGCCAAGGCCCGCGAACACTGGAAGGGATCGGGAGAAGAAGCGGTCTCCGCCATCTACAAACGTCTTGCGGAACAGGGGATCACGAGCACCTTCTGCGGCTACCAGACGCTGAAAGATCAGGGCGAAATCCTTGCTATAGTTCGCGACGGCGAGCTCACCGAGCAGGCCTCCCCCGGCGAGCAGGTCGAGGTCATCTGCTCTGTAACCCCCTGTTATGGGGAATCAGGAGGGCAGGTCGGCGATACCGGCCGACTCGCCACCAGCAGTGCCGCCCTGAGCGTAACCGACACAAAGAAGCCCCTGCCCGAACTGACGGTGCATATCTGCCAAGTCGAGAGCGGCACCCTGCAAAAAGGGGACACAGCGACGATCAACGTCGATGTTAAGCGCCGCCAGCAGATCGTCACCAACCACACCGCCACCCACCTGCTGCAAGCCGCCCTGCAGACCATCCTTGGCGATCATGTCAAACAGGCGGGCTCGCTGGTCACTCCCGAACGGCTACGTTTCGACTTTACCCACTTCAGCCCGGTCAGCGCTGACGAATTGAAACAGATCGAGGAAACCGTCAATCAACAGATCCGGCTCAATAACGCGGTCAACAGTGGCGAAATGACGGCAGACGACGCGGCAGCAGCCGGTGCAATGGCGCTGTTCGGCGAAAAATATGGTGACGTAGTGCGCGTCATCAGTGTCGGCGATTTCAGCATGGAACTGTGCGGTGGCACCCACGCTGGCGCGTCCGGCGAGATCGGCCTGTTCCGCATCATCAGCGAAGGCGGCATCGCCGCCGGGGTACGCCGCATCGAAGCCGTCACCGGCGCCGCGGCCCTGGCTCAGGTCCACCAGCAGCAGGCCACCCTGCACCGCCTGTCCGAACTGATCAAGACCGATCCACAGAATGTGGAACAGCGGTTGCAAAAGCTTCTCGATCAGCAGAAAGAGACCGAAAAAATTCTGGAACAGCTGCAGGCCAAAGCCAACGCCGATCTGGGCGGTTCCCTGCTCGACCACGCTCAGGATGTCAGCGGAGTCAAGCTCCTAGCCACACGCGTCGATCAGGTCGATGGCAAGGGACTCCGCGAGCTGTCAGACCAGCTCCGCGACAAGATCGGCTCCGGGGTTCTGGTTCTGGCCAGCGCCAAAGACGGCAAAGCCGCTCTTCTGGTCGGTGTCACCAAAGACCTGACGGCCAAGGTCAAAGCTGGCGAACTGATTAAGCCGCTGGCCGAAATGATCGGTGGCCGCGGCGGCGGGCGACCGGACCTGGCCCAGGCGGGCGGCTCCGACGCTGGCAGTATCGATGCCATGCTGTCAGCAGCAGCAGCGAAACTTGAAAAGCTGATCAGCGGCTGAGGTTTCCTTCCGGGACTTTCTGCGCCACAACCAAGGCCAGCACAATCCTTGTGACCGCAGGAGGTCCCGTGAAGATCGGTCAAAAACAGAGGCAACAGCTCTCCCCCTCACAGCGCGGCCGCACCCTGCTGGTCGTTGATGACGATTCTGCCACACGTCTACTCTGCACAAAGGCCCTCGACCAGTTTACCGTCAGCCATGCCGCCAATGGCACCGAAGCGCTTCATCAGATCCGCAACGCACACTTTGACGTCATCCTTTCAGATATCATGATGCCCGGTCTTGACGGATTGGAGCTGCTGCAAGAAGTTAAAGCGCACGATCCCGAACAGGCGGTGGTGCTGATGACCGCCTACTCCCAAAAGGAGATCATCCTCCGCGCCCTCAAGGCAGGAGCCGACGACTTTATCGGCAAACCGCTTAATCTTCTGCAACTGCGGACCTTAATCGACAAAGTGGTCGAGAAGCAGCGTCTGCGCTGCGAACTGTCCGATCTGCGCCGCCTTGATCGGCTGAAAAATCAATTTCTCGGCCTGATCTCACACAAACTGAAAACCCCCGCCACCGCAATCTCGCTGTTTATCCAGAACCTCAACGCCGCGTCCATCGATCCAGAAGATGAGGGATTTCAACAGATCCTGAAAATGATCCAAAGCGAAAGCCGCCACCTTGAACACCTGATCGAAGACCTGCTCTATTTTGGTGATATCATCACCAGACAACAGACAGTCCAGATCGAAAAGATCGACCCCAACAAAACCCTGAGCCGCGTCCTTGAGCAGCTCCGCGAACCAATTGAGCAGAAACAGCTGACGATAACGAGCACCCTTTGCTCCGCCAATTGCAGCGTCTTTGCCGACAACGAACGGCTCAATTTCTCCCTGCATGCCCTGCTGGACAACGCAATCAAGTTCACCCCCCCAGGCGGTTCGATCCGGGTCGACAGCGCCCAACAGGAGACAACGGTCCAGATCGAAGTGCAGGACACCGGCCCCGGCATCCCTGCAGAGGAGAAGGAACGGGTCTTTGACAAATTTTACCAGATCGACCCAGCCGGCAGCGGGCAGGTCCGCGGCTTTGGGCTCGGCCTGTTCTATGCCCGCGAGTTCATTCGTGCCGCCGATGGCGAGTTGTCGCTCGAAAGCGCCCCCGGTTTCGGCACCCAGGCGACCATCTCCCTGCAGCGCTGCTCCTAAGCCCTTCCTCCGACGCGCCAAACCCGTGGCCAACAGCACCCGCAAAGCATCTTTTCTCCGCCCTCTCCTTATGATATGTTTGATCTTTTTTGATTCATCACACTCTCGATTCATTGGGAAGCGATTACATGTTCAAAGGAACCACTATCATCTGCGTCCGACAGGGTGATCAAGTCGCTCTCGGCGGTGACGGTCAAGTCAGTCTGGGACATACGGTCATGAAGCATGGGGCCCGCAAAATAAGACGGCTCTATCAGGATAAGGTTCTGGCCGGATTTGCCGGCAGTACCGCTGACGCCTTTACCCTGTTTGAAAAGTTCGAAGCCAAACTACAGGAGTTCCGCGGCAACCTGCCGCGCGCCGCTGTCGCCCTGGGGAAAGACTGGCGGACCGACAAAATCCTGCGGCGCTTAGAAGCCCTGCTGATCGTCGCCGACAGCGACACCACTTTGATCCTATCCGGATCGGGGGATATCATCGAACCGGACGACGGCATCGCCGCCATCGGCTCCGGAGGCAGTTACGCGCTGGCCGCCGGACGGGCGCTGGTCGGTCACTCCGAGCTGACTGCGGAAGAGATTGTCAACAAGTCCCTGCTGATCGCTGCGGGGATCTGCATCTACACCAACGAACATATTTCCATCGAGGTGCTGTCGTGACCAACTTTACCCCCAGAGAGATCGTCTCTGAGCTGGACCGTTATATTGTTGGTCAACACGACGCCAAGCGTGCAGTCGCCGTCGCGCTGCGTAACCGCTGGCGTCGTCAGCAGGTGCAATCCGACCTGCGGGATGAAATTGTTCCCAAAAACATCATCATGATCGGCCCGACCGGGGTCGGCAAGACCGAAATCGCCCGGAGGCTTGCGAAACTCTCGCAAGCCCCCTTCATCAAAGTCGAGGCGAGCAAGTTTACCGAAGTCGGTTACGTCGGCCGCGATGTCGAAAGCATGATCCGTGACCTGCTCGAGCTGGCGATTATCATGGTCAAGGAAGAAGAAGCGCGCAAGATGCGGGTCAAGGCGGAATCCCTTGCCGAAGAGAAGCTGCTCGACCTTCTGCTGCCCGGCGAGGTCGACCGTTCCCCTGACAAACAGGACCAGCATCAGCACACCCGTGATAAAATGCGCAAGCTGCTGCGGATGGGAGAACTGGACGAACGCTACGTCGAAATGGAAGCCGAAGTCAGCAGCATGCCGCAGATGAACATCCTCACCCCGCAGGGTGGAGAAGATCTGGGCATGAACATCAAAGAGATGTTCGGCAACATGTTTCCCAAAAAAACCAAACGAAAAAAGCTCAAGGTCAGCGAAGCCCGCGAGCAGCTGATTGAAAGTGAGGCGGAGCGGCTGGTCGACATGGAAAATGTCCATGCGCTCGCCAAGGAACGAACCGAGCAGACCGGCATTGTCTTTATCGATGAGATCGACAAAGTCGCCAGTCGCGAAGGGATGCACGGCCCTGAAGTCTCGCGCGAAGGGGTACAGCGCGACATCCTGCCGATCATCGAAGGCAGCACCATCAATACCAAGTACGGCCCGGTCAAAACTGACCACATTCTATTTATTGCCGCCGGAGCCTTTCATGTCAGCAAACCCTCTGACCTGATCCCCGAGCTGCAAGGTCGTTTTCCGATCCGGGTTGAACTGAACAGCCTCGGTGAAGACGAGTTTGTCCGTATCCTGACCGAACCGAAGACCGCTCTTATCCGCCAGTACAAAGCGCTGCTTGAAACCGAAGGCCTGACCCTGAGCTTTGAAGACAGCGCCATCCACGAAGTCGCTCGAATCGCCAAAGAGGTCAACGATTCCACGGAAAATATCGGCGCGCGCCGACTGCACACCGTAATGGAGAAACTGCTCGAAGATCTCTCCTTCGACGCACCGGAGCGGCAGGAGGCCAAAGTGGTCATAGATGCCGACGAAGTCAAAGCAAGACTGACGGGAATCTCCAGCGACGAAGACCTGTCGCGCTACATCCTCTAACAGGTAGCGCCGGAAGGCTTGATGATGAAAGAACTGATCGAAAAAGCGAACGTGCTGATGGAAGCGTTGCCGTGGATCAAAAACTTCTACGGCAAAACCATCGTCATTAAATACGGCGGTAACGCCATGGTCGAAGAACGTCTCAAAGAAGGCTTCGCCCGCGACATCATCCTGATGAAATATATCGGCCTCAACCCGGTTGTGGTGCACGGTGGCGGCCCGCAGATCGGCAAAGTGCTCGAAGCGATGAAGATCGAAAGCCGCTTTGTACAGGGGATGCGGGTCACCGACAGCGCCACCATGGACGTGGTCGAGATGGTGCTCGGCGGCAAGGTCAACAAGGAGATCGTCCGCAACATCAACCTGCACGGCGGCAAAGCGGTCGGCCTGACCGGCAAGGATGGTGGCCTGATCCGCGCCTGCAAACTGGAAATGACCGCAGCCAACCCCGACACCCTGACCCCTGAGATTATCGATATCGGCATGGTCGGTGAGGTTGAAAGCGTCGACCCGACGGTCATCAGCGCCCTCGAGGAGAGCAACTTCATCCCGGTCATTGCCCCGATCGGCGTCGGCCTTGAGGGGGAAACCTACAACATCAATGCCGATCTGGTCGCCGGCCGGATCGCTGGCGCCCTTAAGGCGGAAAAGCTTATTCTTCTGACCGACATCGAAGGGGTCAAGGACAAGCAGGGTCATCTGATCTCGACCATCGACATCCAGCGGGTGCCCGACCTGATCAACGACGGCACCATCTCCGGTGGGATGATCCCCAAGATCAACTGCTGCGTCGATGCCATCGAAGAGGGCGTCACCAAAACACACATCATCGATGGACGGATGGAACACGCCTGCCTGCTTGAGATCTTTACCGACAAAGGGATCGGCACGGCGGTGGCGAGGTTTGAATCATGAGCGCTTCTCAGAACTGGATCGACCGGGGATTGAACCGGGTCGCCACGACCTACGGCCGCTATCCACTGGTCGCAGCGAGCGGTGAGGGTTGCTGGCTGACCGATGTCGACGGCAAGCGCTACCTCGACTTTCTCGCCGGGGTCGCAGTCAATAACCTCGGGCACTGCCACCCCCGCGTAGTCGAAGCTCTGCAGCGTCAGGCCGAAACCCTGCTGCACTGCTCCAACTTCTACCATATCCCCCAGCAGATCGAACTGGCGGAAAAGCTCTGCGCGCACTCTTTCGGAGACCGGGTATTTTTCTGTAACTCCGGTGCCGAAGCCAACGAAGCGGCGATCAAGCTGGCGCGCAAGTACAGCGTTGAACAACACGGCGAGCGTCGGACCGATGTCATCACCGCCCTCTCCTCTTTTCACGGCCGGACCCTCGGTGGTATCAGCGCCACCGGACAGGACAAGGTCCGCCTCGGCTTCGGCCCCGTCGTACCGGGCTTTCACTATGTCCCGTTCAACGATATTGCTGCCCTTAAGCAGGCGATCACCCCCCAGACCTGCGCCATCATGCTCGAACCGGTTCAGGGCGAAGGTGGTGTCAACATCCCCTCCCCCGGCTACCTGCGGGCGGTTCGCGAGCTGTGCGATGCGCACGACCTGCTGCTGATCTTCGACGAGGTTCAGGTCGGCTGCGGCCGCACCGGTAGCCTGTTCGCCTATCAGCAGGAAGACGTTGAACCCGATCTGATGACCCTGGCCAAAGCCCTTGCCGGCGGTCCGCCCATCGGCGCAATGATCTGCCGGGAGCAACATGCTGGCGCGCTCGGACCCGGCACACACGGTTCGACCTTCGGTGGCAATCCGCTGATGACGGCAACGGCGCTGGCGGCGATGGATGTTTACCTGCAAGGTGACGTTCTCAACAACTGCCGCGAGATGGGCCAGTACCTGTTGAACCAGCTTGATGCGCTGAAAAGCCGCTACAATTTTATCGCTGACGTCCGTGGCCGCGGCCTGATCCTCGGGCTGGAGTTAACCATTGAAGGCGGCGAGATAGTCAAAACCGCCCTGCAGCGCGGGCTGCTGATCAACTGTACCGTCGGCAAGGTACTGCGCTTTGTCCCGCCATTAACCGTCACCAAAGAGGAAATCGACCAGATGCTGGAGATCCTCACCGGGATTTTTGACGAATATCAGGAGCAAACATGATGAAGGATTTTCTGTGCCTCTCTGACTGGTCGCTAACGGCGCTGGAAGAAATCTTCGCGCTGACAAAGAAACTCAAGGACCGCCAGAAAAACGGTGAACCGCACCGGCTACTGGACGGCAAAACCCTCGGGATGATCTTTGAAAAGAGCTCAACCCGCACCCGGGTCTCCTTCGAAGTCGGCATGTACCAGCTCGGTGGCCACGCGCTGTTCCTCCACTCGGGAACCACCCAACTGGGCCGCGGCGAGCCGATCAAGGACACCGCCCGCGTTATGGCGCGCTACTGCGACGGGATTATGATCCGCACCTACTCCCAGGCCGGCATCGAAGAATTGGCACACTGGTCTGACGTGCCGGTCATCAACGGCCTGACCGACATGTATCACCCCTGTCAGATTATGGCTGACCTGTTCACCGTCATCGAGCACAGAGGCAACTACCGCGACCTCAGCTACTGCTGGATCGGCGACGGCAACAACATGGCCAACAGCTGGATCAACGCCGCCGCGCTGTTCGGATTTGAGCTGCGGGTAGCCACCCCTCAGGGTTACGAACCGGACGCAGAAGTGATCGCTCGAGCCCAGAAACAGGGGGTCAAGCTGCTGCTGACCAATGATCCGCGTGAAGCGGCGGACGGCGCCGACGTCCTCAATACCGACGTATGGGCGAGCATGGGGCAGGAAGACGAACAACAGGCCCGCGAAAAGGCCTTTGCCGATTTTCAGATCAACGCCGCGCTGGTCAAACAGGCCGCGGCAGACTGCGTTGTTATGCACTGCCTGCCGGCGCACCGCAACGAGGAGATCACCGACGATGTAATTGAGGGTCCGCATTCGATCATCTTTGACGAAGCGGAAAACCGGCTGCACGTCCAAAAGGCGATCATGGCAACCCTGATGGGACCCAACGTTTGACATGCAGCTGATCTGTCCCCACTGTCAGTTCAGCAGAGAGCTCGATCCGGACAGTATTCCAGCGACGGCAAAAACCGCCACCTGTCCGCGCTGTCAAGGTCGTTTTCCGCTATCTGTGCAAACCACCGGCATCGAGGACAATCCTTCCGCCGATCTCAGAGCCCACCCCAAAGCGGGGTTCTGGATCAGGGGTACAGCGATGACACTCGACGCGATACTGGTCCTGACACTCCAGGCGATGTTGGGTGGGATGCTGTTTCTGGCCGGAATCCTCAACGGGTCCGGTGATGAAAACCTGGCTCTGCTGGTGCAGCTGTTCAGCTCCCTGCTCAGCCTCGTGTACTATATTTTTTTTACCGGATACTGTGGGCAGACTCCGGGGAAGATGGCGCTGCGCATCAAGGTGGTCCGCTGCGACGGATCGCCGCTGACCTACGGACGGGCGGCATTTCGCGAACTGCCGGCCAAATTCATCTCCGGAATTATCCTCGCGATCGGCTACCTGCTGGCGGCGTTTGACGACCAGAAGCAGGCCCTGCACGACCGTATGTCCGACACCTATGTCATCAAGCTATAAAACCGGGACCCTACGTCCCGCATTCTTTATTTAGGAGATAGAAACCATGAGCAGAAAAAATCAGGTCAAAAAAGCGGTCCTCGCCTATTCGGGCGGACTGGACACCTCTATCATCCTCAAATGGCTGGTGGAAGAATACGGCTGCGAAGTGGTGGCCTTCTCGGCCGACCTCGGCCAGGGCGAAGAACTGGACCATATCCCCGAAAAAGCCAAAGCGACCGGTGCCTGTGCCTGCTACATCGAAGACCTGCGTGAAGAATTCGTCCGCGATTTTGTCTTCCCCATGTTCCGTGCTAACGCCATCTACGAGGGCCGCTACTTCCTCGGTACCAGCATCGCCCGGCCGCTGATCGCCAAAAAACAAATGGAGATCGCCGCAGCCGAGGGAGCAGACGCCGTCAGCCACGGTGCCACCGGCAAAGGTAACGACCAGGTGCGCTTCGAGCTCGGCTACTACCACTTCGACCCGGCAGTCAAGGTCATCGCCCCCTGGCGCGAGTGGGACCTCAACAGCCGCACCGCCCTGGAGGACTACGCCAAAAAGCACGGCATTCCGGTGCCGACCAGCAAGAAGAACCCCTGGAGCTCCGACCGCAACCTGCTGCACATCTCCTTTGAAGGGGACGTGCTCGAGGACCCCTGGGCAGAAGCACCGGAACACATGTACGTGCTTAGCGTCTCCCCTGAAGAAGCCCCCGACACCCCGGAATTCGTCGAAATCGAGTTCAAGAACGGTGACCCGATCTCGGTTAACGGTGAAGCCCTCTCCCCCGCCAACCTGCTGGCCAAACTGAACGAACTGGGCGGCAAACACGGCATCGGCCGCATCGACCTGATGGAAAACCGCTACGTCGGCATGAAGAGCCGCGGCGTCTACGAGACCCCCGGCGGCACCATTTTAGAGGAGGCGCACCGCGGCGTCGAGTCGATCACCATGGACCGCGAGGTCATGCACCTGCGCGACTCGCTAATCCCACGCTACGCCGAGATGGTCTACAACGGCTACTGGTTCGCTCCCGAGCGCGAGGCGCTGCAGGCGCTGATCGACGACACCCAGAAGACGGTCAACGGCAAAGCCCGCGTCAAGCTCTACAAAGGGCATTGCCGGGTGGTCGGTCGCCAAAGCGACACCGACAGCCTGTTCAACGTCGAGTTCGCCACCTTTGAAGCGGACGAGGTTTACAACCAGGCCGACGCCGAGGGCTTCATCAAGCTCAACGCCCTGCGCCTGCGCATCCGCAGCATGATGAACAAGAAATAGACGGTTTCAAGCCAACACCTGAGCCAATTGCCGCAGATGACCGCGCGATCAACGGGGATCATCTGCGGCAAACATTTTGACTTTCATGAAATAGGACACACAATTAGCAGCAAACTGTGGGGTGGCCGGTTCACCCAACCGACCGATAAGTTCGTTGAGGAATTTACCGCCTCTATCGAATTCGATCAGCGCCTCTACGCTTACGATATCCAGGGATCAAAAGCCCACGCCGAGATGCTCGGCCGTCAGGCGATCATCGGCACGGATGAAGCCGCACAGATCATCGCCGGGCTGGATGAAATTCTCGCTGATATCGAAGCGGGCAAGGTCGAGTTCTCGGTAGCGCTGGAAGATATCCACATGAACGTCGAAGCGCGGTTGATCGAGCGGATCGGCAGCGTCGGCGGCAAACTGCACACCGGCCGCAGCCGTAACGATCAGGTCGCCGTCGATATCCGCCTTTACCTGCGCGACGAGATCGACACCTGCCTCGACTACCTAGGCAAACTGGAAGCGGCGCTGATCAAGCAGGCTCAGGAAAATCTCGACGTCATCATGCCCGGCTACACCCACCTGCAGACCGCCCAGCCTGTACTCTACAGCCACCACATGCTCGCCTACCGGGAGATGATCGCCCGCGACATCAGTCGCCTGCAGGATCTGCGCACCCGCTTCAATGTCATGCCGCTCGGTGCCGGCGCCCTGGCCGGAACCACCTTCCCCATCGACCGGGAGTGGGTCGCACAGCAGCTCGGCTTTGACGGGGTGACCCGCAACAGCCTCGATTCGGTCTCCGACCGCGATTTCGCCATCGAGTTCTGCAGCGTCTCCAGCATCCTGATGATGCACCTCTCAAGACTCTCCGAGGAGCTGATCCTCTGGTCGAGTGCCGACTTCGACTTTATCGAACTGACCGATGCCTTCTGTACCGGCAGCTCGATCATGCCTCAGAAAAAGAACCCCGACGTTCCCGAACTGGTACGCGGCAAGACCGGTCGTGTCTACGGCAACCTGATGAGCATGCTGACCCTGATGAAGTCGCTGCCACTGGCCTACAACAAGGACATGCAGGAAGACAAAGAACCGTTGTTCGACACCATCGACACGATCAAGGGTTCACTGAAGATCTTCGCCGACATGATCGCCGAAATGAACGTCAAAGGCGACAACATGCGCATCGCCGCGGCGCGCGGCTTTTCCACCGCTACCGATGTCGCCGATTACTGCGTGCGTAAGGGGCTGCCATTCCGTCAGGCCCACGAGGTCGTCGGCAAAACAGTGCGTTACTGCGTTGAAACCGGCAAGGATATTCCGGAGTTAACGCTGGCCGAGTTCAAGGAGTTCAGTGATCTGATCGAAGAGGACATCTACGACTACGTCACCCTCGAAGCCTCGGTTAATGCCCGCAAAGCGACCGGAGGTACTGCCCGTGAAGCGGTCGAACGCGAGCTGTCCCGCCTGAAAGACGACTGAGCGTCCGATGCTCAGCACGTTCCGCACGGCACTGATACTCGTGTTTTTTTCTTCGTTGCTGTTAGCCTGCGGCAAGAAGGGGCCGGTCCGCCCATTGAACCAACCCGAACCGGCGGCGGTCGAAACAGTTGAATTGACCCAGCAGGGGAACAACCTGCAACTCAGCTGGTCCCTGCCAAGCCGCAATCGTGACGGCTCTGTGCTTACCGACCCTCCGGTGGTCGAGATCTACCGATCGCTCTATGAGCCGGAGAACGATTGCCCTTCCTGCCCGACAACCGGCGAACCGATTGCCATCATCGATCCGGACTATCCCGCGCCGGCAACACTGGAGCGGGGTATTTATCGTTTTATCGACAGCGACATTTCTCCCGGGCAGGGGTACCGTTATCGACTGATCCCCCGCACCGCTCAGGGGCAAGCAGGCGCTAAGGCTGACGTGAACGTGATCAGCCGATAAACCTGCACCACCACGCGCGAAAACGCGGCCGGTTCTTTACTTTCAAACACCGGTATGATAGCTATTGAACGTTCAATCACTTTTGGGTGATTGGACCTTTTTTTTCATTCTTTTTGCAGAGACAGTTGCGGAGGAAAGACATGTTTCAGGGATCCATGGTTGCCCTCAGTACCCCCTTCGACGCCGAGGGTCGTTTTGACGAAGAGAGCTACCGTCAACTGATCGAGTTTCAGATCGAAAACGGCACCGATGTCATCGTCCCCTGCGGGACCACCGGCGAATCCGCCACCCTTGACTTTGACGAACATGGCTACGTCATAAAAACCTGCATCGACCAGGTCAATAAACGGATTCCGGTTATCGCAGGCACCGGCGCAAACTCCACCTCAGAAGCACTGCACCTGTCGAACCGCGCCAAAGACATGGGCGCAGACGGGCTGTTGCTGGTCTGTCCTTACTACAACAAACCGTCACAGGAAGGTGTCTACCAGCACTATAAGATGCTGGCAGAATCGGTCGCGCTGCCGCAGGTACTGTATAATGTCCCCGGCCGCACCGGCATCAACATGACCGCCGACACCACCTGCCGCCTGGCGGAATTTGACAATATCGTCGCCATTAAAGAGGCCGCCGGATCCTTGACCCAGGTCAGTGAAATCCTGGCCCGCGCCGGTGATAAGATCGATGTCATCTCCGGTGACGACTTTCTGACCTTCCCGATGATGGCCTGCGGTGCCAAAGGTGTCATCTCGGTGTCGGCCAACGCGATTCCGGCTGAAGTCAAGGCGATGGTCAAAGCGACCCAGGATGGCGACTACGAAACCGCGCGCGAAATGCACCTGAAGCTGCTGGCGTTTCATACTGCAATGTTCATCGAAAGCAATCCGGTTCCAGTGAAAAAGACCGTTGCCCTGATGGGAAAATGCCGCGCAGATGTCCGCCTGCCGCTGGTCGAAATGAGTTCAACGACCCTGGAAAAGCTGCAGGGCGTGCTGAAGCAGTACGCTCTGATCTAAACAACACAACCGATCACGTGACGGCACCGCTCCCTGAAGGACGGTGCCGCCATTGACGCGATAAGGAGTACCGATGAAAGTTGCCATTATTGGCGCCGCCGGACGGATGGGTATCCGCCTTGTGCATGCGGTCCTCGAAGCCGACGGGCTGGAGGTCGCGGGAGCCATCGAGCGCTCCGGTCACCCCCAGCTAGGACAGGATATCGGCCGGATCGCCGGCGTCGATGAGCTGGGAGTACTGGTCTCTGATGATCTCGCTGCAACCATGAACGATGCAGACGTTCTGATCGACTTCACCTTCCCCGATGTGACCCTCAACAATCTGGAGATCTGCGCCAAACTGGGCAAGATGGTGGTCAGCGGTTCAACCGGGTTTACCCCTGAGCAGCGCGCGGCGGCGGAACAATATGCCAAACAAATCCCCGTTGTTCTTGCGCCCAACATGAGCGTCGGAGTCAACGCCTGCTTCAAGCTGTTGAAAGAAACCGCCAAGATCCTCGGCGATGACTTCGATGTCGAGGTCGTAGAACTGCACCACAACAAAAAGAAAGACTCTCCCTCAGGTACCGCGGTGCGCATGGGCGAAGTTGTCGCAGACGCTTTGGGGCGCGACTACAATCAGGTCGCCAACTATCACCGTGAAGGGATGTGCGGTGAGCGCAGCCCGCAGGAAATCGGGATGCAAACCGTCCGCGGTGGCGACATCGTCGGCGAACACACCGTCTACTTTATCGGCATGGGCGAGCGCATCGAAATTTCCCACCGCGCCATGAGCCGCGATATGTTCGCGCGAGGTGCGGCACGGGCCTGTCAATGGATCGCACATCAGGGACCGGGAATTTACGACATGCAGGACGTCCTCAACTTGAAATAGCACCGGGCAAAGGAGAGTGTCCCATGAATAAATTCTCCGTTTTTCTCTGTATTCTGGCCCTTCTCACCCTCTGCGGCTGCGAAACCCTGCGCGGTTTCGGTAAAGACCTGCAAAAAGCCGGAAACTGGGTCGAAGACCAGGCCAAACAATAAATAGACCGATTCCCCCGATCAGGAGTAAGCATGGCACGCATCAACGACAACTATCTGAAACTTCAGGCTGGTTACCTGTTTCCTGAAATCAGCCGCCGCGTCAGTGAATTCACCACCGCCAACCCGGACGCTCAGGTGATCCGTCTCGGCATCGGCGACGTCACCAAACCACTGGTTCCGGCAGTCCTCAAGGCCTTTCACGAAGGGGTTGACGACATGGCCCAGGGCGTCAGTTTTCACGGCTACGGCCCGGAGCAGGGCTACGACTGGCTATCGCAAGTCATTATCGACAAGGCGTACAAACCCCTCGGTGTCGAGCTGAAAACCAGCGAGGTGTTCATCTCCGACGGTTCCAAGTGTGACAGCGCCAATATCCTCGACATCTTCGACCTCGGCAACAAGGTGGCCATCGGCGATCCGGTCTACCCGGTCTACAACGACACCAACGTCATGGTCGGCCGCAGCGGTCAGGCCGATGACAAGGGCTACTACGAGGGCCTGGTCTACATGCCCTGCACCGAGGAAAACGGCTTCGCCCCTGCCTTCCCGAGCGAGAAGGTCGATGTCATCTACCTCTGCTTCCCCAACAACCCGACCGGCACCGTCGCCAGCAAAGAGCAGCTCAAGGCCTGGGTCGACTACGCCATCGAAAGCGACGCGGTGATTTTGTTCGACGCCGCCTACGAAGCGTTCATCACCGAAACCGATATCCCGCACTCGATTTATGAGATCGAAGGCGCCAAACAGTGCGCCATCGAGTTTCGCTCCTTCTCCAAGACCGCTGGTTTCACCGGCGTACGCTGCGGGCTGACCGTAGTCCCGGAAGAGCTGATGGGCACCACCGAGAGCGGCGAGAAGTACAGCTTCAACAAACTCTGGAACCGCCGCCAGTGCACCAAGTTCAACGGCGTCTCCTATCCGGTCCAGAAAGCCGCCGCCGCCGTCTACAGCGACGAAGGCTGGGCCCAGGTCAAGGAGGTCATCGACTATTACATGGAGAATGCCCGCATCATTCGTGAAGGGCTGAGCGCAGCAGGAATCGAGTGTTTCGGTGGTGTCAACGCCCCCTACATCTGGCTCAAAACCCCGGAAGGCATGACCAGCTGGGACTTCTTTGACAAACTGCTGAACGAATGCTTCGTGGTCGGTACCCCCGGCAGCGGTTTTGGTCCGAGCGGTGAAGGCTACTTCCGCCTTTCCGCTTTCGGTGATCGCGCCAATGTCGAAACTGCGGTGGAGCGCATCCGTCAGAAGTGGGGAAAATAGGTGATTCGCATGGTGATCGACGCCAATAAGTGCTGCGGCAGCGGCGAATGTGTCAAGGCCTGCCCCGAAAAAGCGCTGAGCGTCGTCAACGGCGTCGCGGTTCTCGACGAATCGAAGTGCGATTATGACGGTATCTGCATTCCGGCCTGCCCCTACAGCGCGATCATCTTTGAAGATACCGAACCGGGCGGCTGCGGTTTTTAGCCAGCCCGCATAGCAACAGAAAAAAAGGAACCCCGAAAGATTCCCAATCTTTCGGGGTTCCTTTTTTCTGCCTCACCCCTCAACAGCAGTGAAACGTTTCCTGTCAACTACGACCAAAAACGCAACTTACCACAACCCTGATATACCCCAAAAAAACCACCATATTAATTAGGTATGGTTTAGGGTCATATTCCCTACCAGAAAACTCAACCCTGGGGGTTTTCCCCCTCATTAAACCATGAACAACCCTAA
>PKUC01000039.1 GCA_002868865.1 Desulfuromonas sp.
CTCATCCCCGTAAGCGACTGATGACGCCTGATCGATGCCGATCAGAAACCGGCACTCATCGTCGCCCCTTAAGATGGTTTTTTGTACTTCTATGGCGACCTCACGGCCGAGTGCCAGTTTGAACTTATGCCTGAGATTTCCTTCGGTACAGCTGCAGAGTGTTGCCGATGTCCCTTCGATTGCGTCATTGACCAACGGGCAGTAGCAGCGATCGAAGACGACATAATACCGTCCCTGCTGCTTCTGCAAGCGCCACTCGCTACAGAGCGTGTCGAGAAGCGCCTCTTCAGTTTCCGCTCTGTCCCTGATGTCCAACAAGCGGGAGTCGGTCAAGTGCGTGAAAGGGCATTTCTGACCGCAGGCGGCCATGATGTTCTTTCTGGCCTGTTCATCAATCTGACCATCAAGCGCCGCAAGCAGTTCCTTAACCCAGCGGGTAAAACCCTGGCTTGTGTCCGAATCGCCCATCAGCTGTTCGAGTTCTTTAACAGGTCGGTCAGTTCCGACATAAACTCGTTGATATCCTTGAACTGCCGGTAAACCGACGCGAACCGCACATAGGCGACTTCGTCCGCTTCGTGGAGTTTCTCCATCACCGCTGTCCCGATCAGGCTGGCGTCGATCTCCTTTTCGCCCTGCTCCTGAAAGGTGCGCTCCAGCTGGTCGACCATCGCTTCGATCTGCTCGATGGAGACCGGTCGTTTTTCGCAGGCGCGCTGCATGCCGGAAATAATCTTGGAGCGATCGAACGCTTCGCGGCGACCGTCTTTTTTGATCACCCAGGGCAGAATCTCTTCAACCCTCTCGTAGGTGGTAAAGCGTCGTTCGCAGGCCGGACATTCGCGGCGACGACGAACGTTGTTACCCTCCTTGCCGAGGCGGGAATCGACCACCTTGGTGTCAACGTAAGCGCAGAACGGACATTTCATGGCAATTCCCCTTCAAACTGGTGCGTCGCGATACCGGCCTCTTCAAGCATGGAGAGGGACAGGGAATCAGGATAGCCGCGCAGATACGCGATCTGGCGGATACCGGCATTGATCAGCATCTTACTGCAGATAATGCAGGGGGAATCGGTGCAGTAAAGGATCGAATCGGCGATATTGGTGCCGTGTCTGGCGGCCTGAATAATGGCATTCTGCTCGGCGTGAAGCCCTCTGCAGAGTTCATGGCGCTCACCGGAGGGCACCTGCATCTGCTCGCGCAGGCAGCCGGCCACGTCACAGTGGGTGATGCCGCTCGGCACACCGTTGTAACCGGTTGCGAGAATATTGCGCTCCTTGACCAGAACCGCACCGACCTGGCGACGCATACAGGTCGACCGGCTGGAAACCAGCTTGGCAATCTGCATGAAATATTCGTCCCAGGTCGGTCTCACGGCTTTATCCTTACTTGATACGATGGGCGTAGAGGGGGAAGCGCTGACACAGCTCCTTGACCTCGGCCTTGATCGTGGCAAGTTCTGCACTGTTGTCGATATTCTTCAGCGCCCGGTCGATCCATTCGGCGACCTTGACCATTTCGGTTTCTTTGAGGCCACGGGTCGTGGTGGCCGGGGTCCCGATGCGGATACCACTGGTGACAAAGGGCGAACGGGTATCGAAGGGCACCGCGTTTTTATTGACGGTGATACCGGCCTCTTCCAGAGTGGCTTCGGCGACCTTTCCGGTGATCTCGGTGCCGGTAAAATCGAGCAGCATCAGATGGTTGTCGGTGCCGCCGGAAACCAGATTGTACCCGCGCTTGACCAGCTCGGCGGCCAGGGTTTTGGCGTTTTTGACCACCTGCCCGGCGTATTCTTTAAACTCGGGAGACAAGGCCTCTTTAAAGGCGACCGCCTTGGCGGCAATGACGTGCATCAGCGGACCGCCCTGGATACCGGGGAAGATGTTGCTGTTGAGTTTTTTGCTCCACTCTTCGGTGCAGAGGATCATACCGCCACGGGGCCCGCGCAGGGTCTTGTGGGTGGTGGTGGTGACGAACTCAGCATAAGGCACCGGATTGGGGTGCTCACCGGCAGCGACCAGACCTGCGATGTGGGCCATATCGACCATGATCACGGCACCGACCTCGTCAGCGATACGACGGAAGGCGGGGAAATCGATCTCGCGGGTGTAGGCGCTGGCGCCAACGACGATCAGCTTCGGCTTATGCTCCTTGGCGAGCTGCTCGACCTCATCATAATCGATGGTGCCGGTCTCCTCTTTGACACCGTAGGGGACGATGTTATAGAGCTTGCCCGAAAAGTTGACCGGCGAACCGTGGGTCAGGTGCCCGCCGTGCGCCAGGTTCATGCCGAGGACGGTGTCGCCAGGCTTACAGACCGCCATATAGACAGCCATATTGGCCTGCGATCCCGAGTGCGGCTGCACGTTGGCGTGCTCGGCCCCGAACAGTTCTTTGGCGCGATCGATGGCCAGCTGCTCCGCTTCGTCAACAACCTCACATCCGCCATAGTAACGCTTGCCGGGATACCCTTCGGCGTACTTATTGGTCATAACCGAACCCTGCGCTTCTAGCACAGCTTCACTGACGAAGTTTTCCGAAGCGATAAACTCCAGATTGTACTCCTGCCGCTCGGTTTCGCGCTGGATGGTCTCGGCAATAGCAGGGTCAAAAGATGAAAGGTTGTTCTGTGTCGACATACATTTCCTCCGGTTTGTCCGTTCTGAGCTGAAAGACACAGGGCAGACCGTCCACGATCTGCCCTGTATCGATGATATTATCTGATGCCGATCAGGAGCCCTGCTCCTGCTCGTAGTTGTGAATCTTGTCCAGTCTGAGCTGGTGACGTCCGCCCTCGTACGGAGTATCGAGCCAGACTTTGACCAGTTCGATGCCTTCTTCGACAGACAGGATCCGCCCACCGAGCACAAGGATGTTCGCGTTGTTGTGTTCCTTGGACATCTGCGCGGTAAACCGGTCGTGAACCAGCGCCGCCCGCACGTTCTGGAACTTGTTGGCAACAATCGACATACCGATCCCGGTCCCGCAGACCAGGATACCGGCATCGACCTCGCCCTTGGAGACCGCATCGGCCACCTTGGCCCCGAAATCGGGATAATCGACCGAATCGGTTCCGGTCGGGCCCATGTCGGTGAAGGGCAGCTGTCGCTCTTCTAAAAGAGCGACAATCGCCTGCTTCAGTTCAAAACCGCCATGATCACTCGCAACTGCCAGCACGATGCGCCCTATACCTTTCTGAATGCCAGAGTGGCGTTGGTGCCACCGAAGCCGAAGGAATTGGACAGGGCGACCTTGACATCCGCCTGACGGGCTTCATTCGGCACGTAGTCGAGATCACATTCGGGATCCGGCTCGTCATAGTTGATCGTCGGCGGAACCACGCCGCGCTCCATCGCCAGTGCGCAGAAAGCCGCCTCGATCCCACCGGCTGCACCCAGCCCGTGACCTGTCATGCTCTTGGTCGAGCTGATCATCAGCTTGTAAGCATGGTCGCCAAACACCGTCTTGGTCGCCATGGTTTCGTACAGATCGTTGAAATGGGTCGAGGTGCCGTGGGCGTTGATGTAATCAACATCCTCAGGGTTGAGTCCCGCACCATTGAGCGCCATCTTGATACAGCGTGCCGCCCCCTCACCACCGGCGGCCGGTTGGGTGAGGTGATAGGCATCGCCACTGGCCCCGTATCCGACCACTTCGCAGTAGATTTTGGCACCACGGGCCTTAGCCTGCTCATACTCTTCGAGGATGAGAATCCCGGCGCCTTCGCCCATGATAAAGCCATCGCGGTTCTTTTCGAACGGGCGGCTGGCCCCTTGAGGATCGTCGTTGCGGGTCGAGAGCGCCTTCATAACGTTGAAGCCACCGATCCCCAGCGGGGTGATGGTCGACTCGGTTCCACCGGCAAACATGGCATCGGCATCACCGCGGGCGATCATATGAAAGGCATCACCGATCGAGTGGGTTCCAGAAGCACATGCGGACACAGGCGAAATGTTCGGCCCCTTGGCACCAAAGCGCATCGAGATGTGCCCCGGCGCCAGATTGATAATGACCATCGGGATGAAAAAGGGCGAAATCTTCTTGTAACCCTTGTCGAGCATCGCCGAATGATATTTTTCGATCGACGGCAGGCCACCGAGACCGGAGCCGACCAGCACACCGACGCGTTCAGCATTTTCGTCGGTGATCTGCAGCCCGGAATCGTTCAGGGCCATTTCACTGGCCGCCAGCCCGTACTGGATAAAGAGATCCATCTTCTTGATCTCTTTTTTATCGATATAATCTGCGGCGTTAAAATCCTGAACCTCTCCGGCAATCTGCGTCGGCAGCTCCGAAGCGTCAAACTTGGTAATCCGGCCGAGGCCGGATTGTCCAGCCATCAAAGCATCCCAGTTTTTGTCGACACCGGTTCCGAGAGAGGAAATCACACCAACACCGGTAACCACAACTCTGCGCATAGGAATTTTCCCTTTGAAAGGAGGGTAACAGACGTTACGACAGGTACTTTCGGTTAAAAATCAGATGCGGCGGCACCGATTCGGGTGCCGCCGCGATACAACAATCAGGCAGACTTGCTGATGTAGTCAACAGCGTCCTGAACTTTCTGGATTTTCTCGGCATCTTCGTCGGAGATCTCGATGTCGAACTCCTCCTCGAGGGCCATAACCAGCTCGACAGTATCGAGGGAGTCAGCACCGAGATCGTCCATAAATGCAGCAGTCGCAGTGACCTGCTCTTCGTCAACACCCAACTGCTCAGCGACAATCTGTTTTACGCGTTCTTCAATAGAAGCCATTATTCTTTCCTCCTGTGTTTTTTGTTTCGGCCAGTTATCGGCCATCTGTTGTTTACATGTACATTCCGCCGTTCACGCCCAGAACCTGACCGGTGATATAAGCCGCCTGGTCGGACGCCAGAAACAGAACCGCATGTGCAATATCGTCAGCAGATCCCAAACGCTCCAGCGGGATCTGCGCAGCCAATTCCTGTCGTTTGGCTTCGGGGAGAGCATCGGTCATGGCCGTGGCGATAAAGCCGGGGGCAACGGCATTGACCGTGACGTTCCGTTTGGCCAGTTCACGCGCATTGGAACGCGTCAGGCCCATCAGGCCGGCCTTGCTGGCACAGTAGTTCGCCTGCCCGGCATTACCCATTTGCCCAACAACCGAGGCGATGTTGACAATCCGCCCATAACGCTGCTTGGACATAATCTTCGCCGCTGCACGGCTGCACAAAAAGGCTCCTTTGAGATTGACGGTGAGAACCGCGTCCCAGTCTTCGTCCTTCATCCGCAGCAGCAGTGCATCCCGGGTAATCCCGGCGTTGTTAACAAGGATATCGATCCGGCCGAAGGCATCTGTGGCCGCGGTCATCATCGCCGCGACATCATCCGACAGGGTGACGTTTCCCTGTACTGCGATCGCTTCGGTGCCCTGTGCCTTGAGCTCGGCAACAAACTCTTCGGTCGCCTGAAGATCGACATCAACAGCAACAATCTTGGCCCCCTGCCCAGCCAACGCCAAGGAAATACTGCGACCAATGCCTCGCGAAGCCCCCGTGACAACTGCAACCTTATCCTGAACCATAAATTCTCTCCTTAATCGATAAAATCGGTGGCGACTTAAATCTTTTTCAGATCGGTAACGGTGCCGATATTCTGCGCCGTCGTCCCTTTAGCGATACGCTTGGCAAGCCCGGACAGAACCTTGCCCGGACCGATCTCGATAAAATGGCTGACGCCGAGTTCACTCATTTTCAGGACCGACTCATCCCACCGGACCGCGGCGCACACCTGCTCGACCAGCAGCGGTTTGACCCGCTCGCTGTTGTCATACGGTGCCGCTTCGACGTTGCCGATAACCGGGCAACGGAAGTCACCGACCGGAACCGTTTCCAGCTCTTCAGCCAGCCTCTGCGCTGCCGGTTGCATCAGTGCGGAATGGAACGGCGCACTGACCGGCAACGGCAGGGCGCGCTTGGCACCGGCCTCTTTCGCCAGGGTCATCGCCCGCTCAACGGCAGTGGCGTGACCAGCGATGACAATCTGTCCCGGGCTGTTAAAGTTTGCCGGAGCCACGACCTCTCCTTCAGCCGCCTGTTCACAGATCTTAACCAGCTCGGGAGCATCAACCCCCATGATCGCCGCCATAGCGCCGACACCGACCGGGACTGCCTCCTGCATGAAGGTTCCCCGCTGTCGAACGGTTTTGACCGCGTCCGCCAGGGTGAGCGCACCGACAGCCACGAGGGCGGAATATTCGCCGAGGGAGTGGCCGGCCGCAAAGGTGGGGGCAAGATCGGTCTCCTGCTCAAGAACACGCAGCGCAGCGACACTGGTGGTCAGAATCGCCGGTTGGGTATTCGCCGTCAGTTTCAGGTCCTCTTCACTGCCGCTGAAGCACAGAGCGGCCAGATCAAAACCGAGGGCATCATTCGCTTCTTCGAAAACGTGACGGGCCACGGGAAAGTTGTCAGCCAGATCCTGACCCATCCCGGAAAACTGGGATCCCTGTCCGGGAAAAAGAAATGCATTCATCTGTTTTCACTCCTGTCCATATCAGGCCGACACTACCAGCGCAACAGCGATGAGCCCCAGGTGAAACCGCCGCCGAAGGCCGCCATCAGAACCAGATCACCCTCCTGCAGCAATCCCTGACGATTCGCTTCGTCCATAGCGATCGGAATCGTCGCGCCGGAGGTGTTACCGTAGTCCTGAACGTTGATAAAGCACTGCTCATCGGTCAGCTTGAGGCGCTTGGCCGTCGCTTCGAGAATACGTCGATTTGCCTGATGTGGGATAAACAGTTTGACATCCTCAGACGTCAGTTGATTAGCCGCCAAGGCTTCTTTGGATACATCGGTCAGCGAGCGGACCGCCACCTTGAAGACTTCGTTGCCCTGCATTTTCAGGGTATTGGTTTTTGCGGCAATCGCTTCGGGGGTCGCCATGTGGCGGGTACTGAACCCGGGTTGATACAACAGCTCAAGATAGCTGCCGTCGGAGTGAAGGTGAGAAGAGAGAACACCGGAATCACCATCCTGAAGGTCGAGGACCACGGCACCGGCGCCATCACCGAACAGCACACAGGTATTGCGGTCGGTCCAGTCGATCACCCGCGACAGGACCTCACTGCCGATCACCAGCGCCTTCTGGCCGCGACCGGCTTGTAAATAATCGACGGCATTTGAGAGCGCATAGACAAAACCACTGCAGGCCGCCGAAATATCGTAGGCATAGGCATTTGTCGCCCCGATATTGTGCTGCACAACGCACGCGGTCGCCGGCCACGGATAGTCGCCGGTAATTGTCCCGAGCACGATGACATCGATCTCATCGGCGGAAACTCCCGCCATTTCAAGAGCGCGCTGGGCTGCCTTGGTTGCCAGATCCGATGTATTCTCGTTGTCAGCAGCAATACGCCGCCGCTCAATCCCCGTCCGTGCGACGATCCACTCATCGCTGGTATCGACCATCTTTTCCAGATCGGAATTCGTCAGTATTTTTTCAGGAAGATAAGAACCGGTTCCGATTACACGTACTCTTTTCACGTTACGACTCCCTCAGCCGACATAGAGCCGGCAGTAGACACTAAACGTTCAAGATCAAAGATATCGCGTCAGTTTCTCTTCTATTTTGATCCGGGCAAACTCTTCAGCCTGACGGATCGCAATACTGATGGCAACAGGCGTGGAACTGCCGTGACAGATCACCCCGGTTCCATCCAGACCGAGCAGCGGCGCACCGCCATATTCAGCCGGGTCGACACGCTTTTTAAACGCGCTGAAGGCCGGTTTGGCCAAAAGGTAACCGAGTTTGGAGAAAAAACGGCTGCCGATCTCTTCCTTGAGCATGTTGGAAATCGCCACCGCCAGTCCTTCGGACACCTTCAGCAAGACATTTCCAACGAAACCGTCACAGACGATCACATCGGCGGAGCCGTTGTAAACATCGGCCCCCTCAACATACCCCAGATAATTCAGATCGCTCTCTTTGAGTAGGGCATGGGCCTCACGGGTGAGGTCTGTCCCCTTTTTTTCCTCTTCGCCGTTGGAGAGCAGACCAACCCGCGGAGAAGATTTACCCAGGGCATGCTCTGCATACAGGCTGCCCATCACGGCGAACTGATAGAGGTTCTGCGCCTTGCACTCGACGTTCGCCCCCATATCGAGGACGACGGTGCGGTCGATCTGGTTGGGCATGACCGTCGCGATGGCCGGGCGGTCGATCCCCCGGACACGCTTCAGCACGAACATCCCCGCTGCCATGGTGGCACCGGAGTTTCCAGTACTGACGACGGCCTGAGCCTGCCCCTTTTTGACCAGATCAAAAGCAACCCGGATAGAAGAATCCCGTTTTTTGCGGACTGCGTCTGACGCTGAGTCCTCCATGCCGACCACCTCGCTGGCATGATGAACTGCCAGCTTCAGGCCTTCGGTCTGGTGTGTCGCGAGTTCTTTCTCGATCCGTTCAGCGTCGCCAACAAGGAGGATATCACTCCCCCATCTGCGACACGCCATGACTGCTCCGGCGATTTCTGCAGCAGGAGCATGATCACCACCCATGACGTCTACAGCGATTTTAGTCGACATTGTCACCGAAACAAGCGGATCTAAAATTCTTCGCTACTGATGACTTCTTTGCCTTTGTACGTTCCGCAGTTCGCGCAGACGCGGTGGGGTCGCTTGGGCTCCTGACACTGTGAGCAGACTGAGGTGCTCGGTGCAGTGATCGCATCATGAGCACGGCGCATATTTTTCTTCGACTTGGATGTTTTCTTCTTTGGTACAGCCATTTCTATTTATCTCCTTGGCGTCGGGTCATGTATGCCCGGCGATCTGTTAGCTGAACATCGGCCGGCAAGTACTGGCCACGTCAGGTAGAATCGGCGCTATTTTTTTTTGAGCGCCTTTAACGCATCAAACTTATTGTTAAACACTTTTTTTTCACAACCACAGACGACGTGATTGAGGTTGCCACCACATTCGGGACAGAGTCCCCGGCACTCCGGGCGACACAGCGGCCTGATCGGCAGGCTGAGGGAAACCTGCTCACGCAGACAGTCCCGCAGATCCAGCTGATCGCCAGAAAAGCTCACCTGTTCAAGCTGTATCGCCTCGAGTTCGATCTCTTCCTGATCGACGCCTTCCGGTTCCTGCGTCGAAAAAGACAGTTCGAAGCGTGACGATATCTGCTCCTCGAACCGATCCAGACATCGTCCGCAGTTTTCTGCCAGAGTGTAGGCCACATCTCCGCAAAGACGTATCATCTCGTCCGCGCGCTGAAGATGAAGATGAAACTGCACGGGAGAAACGAACTGAAAGCCGGTATCCCCGACAGGATCAGCGTTTTCGAACAGCTTTGCGGCTTCGATACAGTAGTCTTTATCGAGTCCTGCCGCTGAAATTTCATCTACCGCGATACGCACAAAAACACCCCAGAAGCAAAACCGCACAGTATAAAGACCGCGGAAACATTGTCAAGGGAAAAGACAGCCCTTAGGAGGCCACCGAAGTGCTCGCGAAAGCCCCCTTGTTCAGGGGTGTTTTTGCCCTGTTCAAACCGGATGCGATGGCATACCCTTGCCGGGACAGAACTCAAACCACGCCGGATGACAAGGAGCCCCGTTTGATGAGACCTGCCCCACCCGAAACCGCCTGCACCGCCATTGCATCACTTTTGGCGACCATGGCCAAACTGCGCAGTGCTGAAGGGTGCCCGTGGGATCGCCGCCAGACTCCCGCCAGTCTCAAGAGCTATATCATCGAAGAAGCCTACGAGGTCCTCGAAGCGATCGACAGCGACAACCCGCAGCACACCTGCGAAGAGCTCGGCGATCTGCTCCTGCAGGTTGTCTTTCAGGCACAGATGTTCGACGAACAGGGACACTTCGATTTTGCCGATATCGCAACCGGAATCGACCGCAAGCTAAAGCGCAGACACCCACATATCTTCTCCCGTCCTGACTCCGCGGAGCAGACCGACTGGGACAGCATTAAAAAAAACGAGCGACGCGCCAAAGGACAGTCAGAGTCTCTTGACGAACGGATACCGCGGAGCCTGCCCGCACTGCAACGTGCCGGCAAACTGGCGTCGCTGAGCCGCCGAGAAAACCTCCCCTTTAGCCCTTCGGACACCGACCTGAGATCCTCTCTGATGGCCGACATGACCGCCCTGTGCCAACAACAATCCGTTGCGGAGGCAGACGCAGCGCTCGGTGAATTGCTCTACCGGCTAGCGTCATTTGCCGACCTTATGCAGATCGACGCGGAGGACGCATTGCGCCGCACCGTCAATCAGCGTATAAAGAAACTTTCTGGAACAACCGCCGCCACCAGCGACGCTCTTTCAGAAGAAGGCCCGTAAAGGTCCAAGGCATTCATCGACAAAACTGCACCATAGATCGGAAAATCGCCCCATGTTTATGAAACTGCTGATCCTGTTCACCCTCGTCCCTATTGTCGAACTTTACGTCCTGCTCGAAATCGGTGCGCTGGTCGGCGCTCCGGCGACAATCGGACTGATCTTTCTGACCGGGATCGCTGGCGCCTATCTCGCTCGCCTGCAGGGATTTACCTTGCTCAACAGAATTCAAACGGAGATGAATCAGGGGCGTATGCCCCGCGGTGAATTGATCGACGGAGCCATTATTCTGGTCGGCGGCGTTTTGCTGCTGACCCCCGGCTTTTGTACCGATCTGCTCGGTTTCAGCCTGCTTGCCCCCCTGACCAGAAATCTCTACAAGACCTGGCTGAGTCGCTGGCTGGAGAAAAACCTGTCCAGCGGGCGTATCCACATCCACCGGCTCTAAGGCGCGAGCGTCCGTCAGGCTAAGTAGTCGCCTGCTTCTTTCTCAGTAATCGCCAGCCCTGCTGAACCTGCTCGACACCACACACCAGACAGACCGCGAGATAACTTGCCACTCCGATCGCCACCACCGCCGACAGCACCCCGAGCTTCATGGCGAACGCGCCCTGCTGCTGCCAGTCGATCAATCGCAGCAGAGCAAACACCACCGCCGTCATCACTGCACAGGCCGGCAGCGAGCGTAACAGGGACAGGGTGAACTCCAAACGCAGGAAAGGCCCGATTTTACGCCGTAAAAGCCAGAGCAGCACCAGTGCGTTAAACACGGATGAGAGTGTCAGCGCAATCGCCAAACCGTAGTGCTGCAGCGGCCCCATCAGCAGGACACCACAGAATCCATTCACCAGCAGTGTCCAGAACGACACCCACACCGGAGTTCTGGTGTCCTTGAGGGCGTAAAAGGTCTGCGCGACAATGCGACTGAGGCCGACAAACAGCAGCCCCGGAGCGTAGCAGACCAGCGTCAGGGCCGTCTTGTGCAGTGCGACCTCATCGAATTCACCGCCAAGAAAGAATAAACTGTAAACCGGCTCGGCGCAGAGCATCAGGCCGGCGATGGCGGGCAGGGTAAAGATCGCCAGCAGGGTACAGGAAAAACGGAGCGACTCCTGCAATCCGTCAAAATCCTTTCCTGCGGCCTGACGACTCATAGCCGGCAGGGTCGCCTGCGCCAACGAAACGACGAAAATCCCCTGCGGAAACTCAAACAGCCGCTGGCCGTAATACAGGTAGGAGACGCTGCCCTGTGGAAGGAACGAGGCCAGCAGTCGGGTGACAATGACATTAATCTGATAGATCGCCACACCGGCCACCCCCGGCAGCATCAGCAGTGCGATCCGCCTGACATGACTGTCCCGGACAAATGCGCCATCAAAACGCAGCTTGATCCGATGCTGCACCAAGGCGGGATATTGCAGCAGCAACTGAACGATTCCACCGGCAACCACCCCGCCCGCCAACGCGTAGATCGGTTCGGCAAACAGGGGCGTCAGAAACAGCGCGCTGAGGATCATCATCAGGTTGAGAAACAGGGGAGAGAGGGAGGGAAGAAAAAAATGACCGCGCACATTTAGGATACCGGTCAGCAGCGCGAGAATACTGACCAGCCCAATATACGGAAACATGATCCGATTGAGGCTGTCGGTCAGTTCGAGCTTGCCGGGGATGGCCCCAAAACCGTAGCCGATCCCCTGCACCACCCACGGAGAAGCATAGATTCCAAGAGCAACAACCGCGAGCATCACCAACAGCAGCAGAGTAATACAGCGGTTCGCAAGACGCTGCGCTTCAGCTTCACCCTGCCGGTGATAGATTTCCGAAAAGGTTGGAACAAAGGCCGCCGTCAGGGCCCCTTCGGCAAAGAATCGGCGCAATAGATTCGGTATGGTAAAGGCCAGAAAAAACGCGTCCGTCGCAAAGCCGGCCCCGAACATCCGTGCAACGACAACATCGCGGACCAGACCGGCCACACGACTGCAGGCCGTGGCCGAGGCCATGACCAAGGTCGCCAGAGTAATTTTTTTCTTTTGACTCACATCCGCCCCGCAGTTATTAATCTTTTTTAATCCCTGGACACTCCAACGCAATTATCTATCATTGCGTGTATTTTTCCATATTGTTAATTATTTCTAACTTGACGAGACATTAGCCCGAATGCTATTTACCCAACCTCATTCAATACAGGAACGACTCAAAAACAAAGGAGATCATTCGTGGCAAACCACAAATCTGCGATTAAGAGACATAAGCAAAGCCTGGTCCGCAACGCCCGTAACAACCATGTCCGTTCGACCATGCGCACCCTCGTAAAAAATGTTCGTGAAGCGGTCGCCGCTGGTGATGCAGAGAGCGCTCAAGAGGCTCTGAAAAAGGCGATCCCCTACATCGACAAGACAGCCACCAAAGGTGTTATTCACAACGCCACAGCCAGCCGGAAGATCTCCCGTCTGACCAAGCTGGTCAACACCCTGGCCTAATCGAAACCACAGCCAGTTTTCGATATTTAGCTAAAAAGGGGTCGCGCTTATGTGTGCGGACCCCTTTTTTGCGTTCTGACGTCAGGCGTTGCGTCGGGTCAGGCTTAAGAGCAACCCCTCAAGCCGGGCTTCCGGTTCGGCACCGCTCGACTTGATCGCAAGGTCTGTTTCCAGAAACAGCTCAAAGGCGCGCCTGAAATCAACCCGCGAATAACGCCTGGCCTGACTGAGCATCCTGCCGACGACAAAGGGCGGCACCCGAACACGGCGCGCCATCTCCTGCTGAGAGACACGTTGTACCTCAAGCTCGCGCAGCTGCCATAACTGGCGAAAATGACGTACCAGCAGCGACAGCATCTTCAGCGGCGCTTCACCCTCTTCCAGCAGCTTCTTGACCAGAGTCAATGCCGCTGCCGTATCGCCCATGGCAACCGCATTGCTGACTTCAAAGATATTTTCAGAACGACTGCCGGAGGTTAACGCCTGCACCTCGGCGACGTCGATCAGCCGCTTCTCACCCATGAAGGTCTGTAGCTTGATCAGCTCGGCCTGTACTTCCTGAAGGTTGGTGCTGACGCGCGAGCAGAACAGCATCAGAGCATCGCCGGTCATCTCAAACTGTTCCGCAGCGAGCCGCTCACGGACGAAGGAAGGCAGCTGTTTTTCGCTCAGCGGTTTAAACTCGACGACGTCTCCCTTTTTTTTAAACTCCTGAAAAAACTTACGACGGCTGTCGATCTTTTCCCCACTCAGTAACAGACATGTTTGAGGATTGGGATCTTTCAGATAGAGCTGCAACTGATCGAGCAGCGCGGCAGGGACCGCCTGAATATCTTTGATCAGTACCAGGCGGCGTTCCGCAAACACCGGCAGCGTCTGCGCAACCGACAGCAGGTCGTCAACATTTAGTTCCTTGCCGGAGGCCTGATAAAAGTTAAAATCCTCAGTTCCCGGTGTCAGAATCGCTTCTTTGACCTGCCGAACAGCCCGTTCGACCAGAAAACCGTCTGCACCAAAGATCAACAGCAACGGAGAGATATTGCTCTGCTGGATCGCTTTTTGTAGATCGGCTGGAGTCATCGTAGCCCTTAAAAATCGGTCATCAACTGAAAGATAAACTCTTCGGCGATCCGGCGATGAACCTCAGCGGCGGCGCTATTTTCAGCGTCACGCTGCTTCATTCTGTCGCTATCAGCGGCAAAAGGCTCCTGCCAGCTCAGTCGATTCTGCCACAACAGCTTGCCATCTCTGGAACGGACCAACTCCAATTCGACAGTCATCTTAACCAGATACTTACTTATCGCATCGGCGCTGTCATAAGCAATAACGGGCGTGTCGTAGGTGAGAATACGTCCGCGCACCACGGCATCAGTCTGCGTAGAAGGATTGGACAAACGTACGCCGGCGAGCCGGCTGAGCGCTGCGGCGATTTGTTCAGTCTGTTCATTTTCAAGGGCCGGCTGGGTGGTCTGATTGGCAAACAGCTCGACGGCCACCGTCCTGACACCAGAGGGAAGCACTTCTGCCCGACCGGCGAACTGATAACCACAGCCCGCAACAGCGAGCAGAACGAGAGCGGCAATCAGCCACTTCATCAGGACACCACGATATTCACGAGTCGGCCGGGAACACAGATCACCTTGCGGACCTGCTTGCCTTCCATATAGCGCTGTACGTTCGGATCAGCCAGAGCAGCGGCCTCCATCACCTGATTATCCGCTCCCGTGGCCACATCGACCTTTCCGCGGACCTTGCCATTGACCTGAACCACCAGCGTAATCTCACTGGTTTTCAGCGCCGCTTCATCCCACTGCGGCCAGCCATGGGACTCAATTCCATGCTCATAGCCGAGCACTTCCCATAATTCCTCGCACAGGTGAGGGACAAAGGGAGCGAGCAGGCGAACCATCGCTTCGAGAGCTTCCCTGACGACGGCAGCGTCGTCCTCCTTAGCTTTGAAGGCATAGATCGCGTTGACCAGCTCCATCACCGAGGCTATGGCGGTATTAAAATGGAAACGTCCGTCGATATCCTCGGATACCTTCTTGATCGTCTGATGCGTTTTGCGGTGCAGCTCCGCCGCGGCGCCATCGACCTCACCCAGCGGAGAGCAATTCGACACTAAATCGCGATTTTCAACGACGGCCCGCCAGACCCGACCGATAAAGCGAGAGCAGCCCTCCACACCCTGTTCATTCCACTCCAGATCTTTCTCAGGAGGGGCGGCAAACAGCGAAAAGAGACGAGCTGTATCCGCACCGTACCGTTCGATCAGCTGGTTCGGGTCGACGACGTTCTTTTTTGACTTGCTCATCTTCTCGGTCCGACCCAGATCGACCGACGCCCCGCACTCGATACAGGCATCGTCCTTGACCTGCTCCGGATAGAGCCAGCCGTGCTCGGGGCAGCGCTGGGTTTCCATACAGACCATGCCCTGCGTCAACAGATTGGTAAACGGCTCATCAACGTCCAGCATATCGAGATCACGCAACACCTTGGTAAAAAAACGGGCATAGAGAAGATGCATGACCGCATGTTCGATGCCACCGATATACTGATCGACAGGCATCCAATGATTGACCGCATCGCGGTCGAGGGGGCCGGCAGAAAAATCGGGGCAGGCATAACGGGCAAAATACCAAGAACTCTCGACGAAGGTATCGAAGGTGTCGCTCTCGCGGCGGGCCGTCTGACCGCAGCGGGGACAATCAACCTGAAGAAACCCTTCATGACGGGCCAGAGGACTGCCGCCCTCGCCGGTCAGCTCCACATCGTCCGGAAGCAGAACCGGCAGATCCTGCTCTGGAACGGGCACGGCACCGCAGGCGTCGCAGTAGATAATCGGGATCGGCGTTCCCCAGTAACGCTGACGGGAAACACCCCAGTCGCGCAGACGGAAATTCACTGTTTTGTGCCCTTCGCCGCGTTCATCCAGATAGGCAGCGATCTTCTCCTTGGCATCATCATTGGGCTGCCCGTTAAAGTCACCGGAATTCACCAACAGCCCGCCACCGGTCCAGGCCTCGGTCATCTGCTCGGGGATGAGATCCTCCTGACCCTCGGGCTGAATGACGACCCGGATCGGCAGCTGATACTTGCGGGCGAACTCAAAATCTCTCTGGTCGTGGGCGGGAACTGCCATAACCGCGCCCGTGCCATAATCCATCAACACAAAGTTGGCGAGAAAAACCGGAATCTGCTCCCCGGTCAACGGATTGACACTGTACGATCCGGTAAAAACCCCCTGTTTCTCAAGTTCTCCGCTGGTACGCGCCACCTTGTCCTGAGTCGACACCGTCGCAAGGAACGCATCAACCTCGACCTGCTGCTCTGCTGTCACCAGCTGCTTCACCATCGGGTGTTCAGGTGCCAGGCTCATGAACGTAGCGCCGAACAGCGTATCGGGACGGGTGGTAAAGACCTTGATCCCCTGCTGACCGCCGACAACGGAAAACTCAATTTCACACCCGTAACTTTTGCCGATCCAGTTGCGCTGCATCGCCAGGACACGCTCGGGCCACCCGGGCAGTTGGTCGGTAAAGTCGAGAAGCTCATCAGCATACTCGGTGATCTTGAAAAACCACTGCTCAAGCTCTTTGGTCTCTACCAGATTGTTGCACCGCCAGCAGCTGCCCTCCTCCACTTGTTCATTTGCCAGAACGGTTTGACAATCGGGGCACCAGTTGACCGACGAGCTTTTTTTGTAGGCCAACCCTTTTTCCAGCATTTTGAGGAAAATCAGTTGTTCCCAGCGTGAATATTCTGGATCACAGGTGGCAAATTCGCGCTGCCAGTCGTAAGACAGCCCCAGGCGCTTGAGCTGAACGCGCATGCTGTCAATATTTTCGTAGGTCCACTTGGCGGGATGGGTGCCGTGTTCAATCGCTGCGTTTTCGGCTGGCATGCCGAAGGCGTCCCAGCCCATCGGATGAAGCACGTTGAAACCGCGCATCCGTTTATAGCGGGCGACCACATCGCCGATGGCATAGTTGCGGACATGTCCCATATGGATGCGGCCGGAGGGGTAGGGAAACATCTCGAGCAGGTAATATTTTTCTTTGGTAGCGTCCTCAACAACCCGAAAATTCTGATTGTTTTCCCACGCCTGTTGCCACTTCTGCTCGATCCGGGCAGGACTGTAGTGTGTTTCCATAAAAGCCTCCGCAGCGTCGTCGCGCTGATGGTAAATTTCACAGGTACAGAACACGAATACCGGCAAAGGCCGGTATCGAGTCGTTACCGCTGCGCTGCGGACAGGTCCACAGTGCGCAGGACGGCAAAAAGGTTACATCTGCAGGGGAATACCGCGAACCGTTACTTCGCGCGGTAGGTGATCCGCCCACGTGTTAAATCGTAGGGTGACAGTTCAACCGTAACCCGATCGCCCGGAAGAATACGGATGTAGTATTTCCGCATTTTTCCTGAGATATGGGCCAGCACAACATGATCGTTGTCCAGCTTCACCCGGAACATAGCATTAGGCAACGGCTCAACAACAACGCCTTCGACTTCAATCGCTTCTTCTTTAGCCAAGAGATCCTCCTGAAAAATGTCCCTACGGCCCTACGGACCGCCTTATACAACGTCGGACTTATTGCATGTTCACTGCGGGCTGTCAAGCCCGAGACCAACCGCCGATCGGCTAGCCGACACCGTCCAGCAGACTGCGAACCACATCGATGATCTTGGCCGTCTGGATCGGTTTGGTAATATATTCGTTCGCTCCCAGCGACAGGGCCCGCTCGCGGTCTTCCTGCGCCCCCTCGGTGGTGATCACCACGACCGGGACCTCTTTGTAGTTAGGATCGTTGCGGATCAGGCTGACCAGTTTCAGGCCATCCATAATCGGCATATTGATATCGGTCAAAATCAGGTCGAATTTTTCCGACGACAGTTTTTTCAAACCACCCACGCCATCATTGGCCTCAGCGATCTGCAAGCCACGGATTCTTTTGAGTGCAAAGACGATCAATTGCCGCATCGTCGGAGAATCTTCAACAACCAGTACTTTGTAGTTTGACATCTGTCACATCCCTCCTGCCAAAACGGTGGCAGACAGCTTGTTCCAATATTTAATAAAGGTCCTCAGTGACCCGGGCAAAAAAACTGTCGCTAAAGACCGGCTGACCTCCCCGCTCCAGATGAAGCATTGCGGTAAAAATCGCCATCGCGGCGTGAGCTCCAAGCAGATTGAACAATTCCTCATCGATATCAGAGAAGGTCTCTTTCTGCTGCAGCAGCTTATAGATGTTGATCACACCGATGATATCGTCACCGACAGCCAGTGGAATAATCACCGGCGGCTCCGCGAGAAGATCTGCGGAGGGCTCCGGGGTGTGAAGGCGACGCTCTCCACTCTTCAGGACCTGCCCGATCGCCCCTTCTCCAACCCGTACCGACGCAATCATACTCGGGTCAAGCCCCTCGACAACCAGCGGTCGGAGATACTGCTGGGTCGCATCGAGCATAAGAATGGAAAACTGCTCAACACCGACCAGGTTCAACAAGATTTCCTGAATGATCCGGATAATTTCCGTAATATCGAGAGAGGAATGGAGCTGGTAGGATGAGATATAGAGGTTTGCCAAAAGATTGTTTTCGGCCTCAATCTCGCTGTAGCGATTATCGTAGTCCTGATTTTCCTGCTGGACCTCCTGAATGCGGCTGAGAATTTCCTGTTTTTCCGACTCGAGCATGTCGATTCGGCTCTTGAGGTGCTCGACATTGCCGACACCGTCGCCCGCCACATTACCTTGTTCCATCTCCAGCAGCTGAAAACGGAGCCTCTCGTTTTCCCTCAGCAAATCCTGGGTAAACTCAGCTCCGCGTTTAAACACCTGCAGAAACTCTTCAGCCCGCTGCGTTGTTCCCGATGTTTCGTCCTGATCCGCTGCCATAATCACGTACTCCATAGTCCCCTGTTTTCACAGCAGGGACCCAACAAAATTCAACAACCTGTACACAAACGCGGCCAGACTACCAGAAAGCCGTCATAAATTCAATCGGATGGCACACTGGGTGGGGATTGTTTTCTGCCGCGCATATCACAGCGGCGCTCGATCTCACCCCACATCTGCTGCAGCGGCACAACCGCTTCGGCGTGTCCCGTTGCAATCGCCTCTTTGGGCATGCCAAAAACGACGCAACTCTGCCGAGATTCACACAGAATTCGGCCACCGGAAGCAAAGACCTGCACCACACCGGCGGCCCCGTCATTGCCCATCCCGGTCAGCACCACCGCCAGCAGATCCGGCCCATACAGCGCAGCTGCGGACGCAAACAGGGCGTCGGCAGACGGAGTATAGATCTGACTCTTCGGCGGAGAAACAACGCGGACAACAATCTGGTCACCGTTTTGCTCTAACAGCAGGTTTTTCCCTCCGGGGCACAACAACACCGTACCGGCCCGAACAGGATCACCGTCCTCGGCTTCATAGATCGTCAGCGGTGAGCAATCGTTTAAACGGGCCGCAAGAGAGCGGGTAAACCCCGGCGGCATGTGTTGAGCTACGACAAAGGCCGCGTCCGGAACCTCCCGAATCGCACTAAACAGGGTCTGAAGTGCGGCCGGGCCACCGGTCGATGAAGCGATCGCGACCAGCCTCGCCGACGCATCGGCAAGCCCCCTGATTTCCGCGACACGCACTTCATGTTCCGCCTTTTCCGAACTGTGCAGTCGGGCCTGTTGTAGTGCGGAGATCTTCTCCATCAGCTCCGCTTCGATCGAAGCCAGGCGATTGTTCATCGGGCCGCACGGTTTGGCGATAAAATCGATCGCACCAAGATCAAGGGCCTGCAGAACGTTCTGCGGACTATCCTGCGATGACACCACAATCACCGCTGTCGGCCGGTTCTGCATCAGCACCTGCAGCATCCTCAGGCCGCCCATGCCCGGCATTTCCAGATCCAGCGTCACCAGATCCGGGCGCAGGTCGATCGCTTTGCGCAGCCCGTCTTCTCCTCCTGACGCATAACCGACCACCTCCACACCTTCGATCCCCTCAACGAGGCGACCGAGAAGCACCCGATTGAGGGCAGAATCGTCAACCACAAGAACGCGATAAGGGGTTCTCATTTTCGCCCTCCCTGCGGTCGCTGATAGACCATATCATGCCTCAGGTGGCAGAGTTTGAAATCGGTACTGACATTGATCAGCGATTCCGAATGGCCCAGCAGCAGATAGCCACCGTCAGCCAACTGGCGAGACAGGTGACCGATCGCTCGACGCTTCGACTCAAGATCAAAGTAGATAATCACATTCCGGCAGAGCACCAGATCAACCGGTCCCAGCAGGGCAATATGCCGCGGATCGATCAGGTTCAGATGGCTGATAGAGACCAGCGACTTCACCCGATCGTCGATCTGCCAGCGTTCTTCTCCCTTTATGCTGGGCTTAAAATATTTTTGCCGATAGTACCTGTCTGTCACGCGGAAGGAATTTGGGCCATACACGCCGCGCCGTGCCGCTTGCAGAACCTGTTGACAGATATCGGTGCCGATCACTTCCAGCTGCCAGCCGATCAGGCGGGGGCTTTCCAGCAGGAGCATCGCAATTGTATACGGCTCTTCACCGCTCGAGCACCCGGCGCTCCAGATCCGTAAACGTCGATCCCCCTGTTGCTCCTTCTGCGCACAGAGTTCGGGGATAATTTCATCGGTAAGTGCGCGCAACTGACATGGCTCGCGAAAAAAATAGGTTTCGTTGGTGGTCAGCAGATCGATCACGGATGCCAGTTCGGCCACTTTGTCCTGACCATAACGAAGGACATAGTAGTAATCGCGAAACGAGGAGAGCCGCAGTTGTTTCAGACGCTTGTTCAGTTTCTGCTCAAACAGATACTTGGTGTCGTCACCAAAAAACAACCCGCAGTATTGGTAGATAAAATCTTTGAGCTGGTAAAATTCAGCCTCCGACATGGAGATATTCGGAACAAAGGCAAACATGCCGGGCTCAATCCCTGCCCATAAGAAAGAGCCGCTGCAAATCCGCGAGAGCCTGCTGCACACGAGGGTCGGTTTCCGCCTCAAGACAGGACATAAGGATATCGTCAGCGACGGAGCAACCTTCCGCGACAAGGGCTCGGACGCAATATAAGCGCACAGCGGCATTCTGATGGCCGAGCAGCCCAGGCGCAGCGGCCGCCCAATCGAAACAAGCGGAATCGGTCTTCAACAGATCGAGGCATTCCAGCACCACCGCCTCATCAGGATGATCAAGGACCCGGGCGATACAGGCCACATCGCAGTCCCCGAGAAACAGCAGCGCCTCCAGTGCTGCAATCACAACGAAGCCGACAGGATCGCTCAATGCATCATACAACGTTTTTTTTGCCACGTGATCAGCGCCCCCCCGCAGTACACGCAGCGCAGTCGCACGAACCCACGGATCGCTGTCTTCAGCGGCCAGAAGCAGCACCGGGCGGGAGTATTGCCCATCCACGCCGCAAAGCGCTTCGACAGCCAGACGTCTGACGGTGCTGTCCTCATCAGTAAAGGCTGAGCGCAGGCTTTCAAATCGCACATCTGCTGGACAATGAGACAGGGCCAGCACGGCCTCGCAACGAACCTCGGCGGCAGAATCCTTCAGGGTCATATGCAACGGTACGGACGTCATGTCAGCGGGAAGCAGGGCCAGGATCTGAACAGCGGTAACGCGCGCTGCAACCTCGGAGGCTTGCAGGCGCTGAATCACAATTTCCAGAACCTGATCCGGAAACGATTGCCCCAGCAGACCCAGCGACGAGGTAGCCGCAGCCCTGACGTCCTCAACTTCATCATCAAGACAGGGGATCAGTGCCAGGATCGCGCCCTCATCTGCCAGCTTGCCCAGAGCGACAGCCGCCGCATATCGCCAGCAAGGATCTTCACTGTTCAGTCCAGAAATCGCCAGAGGAACTCCAGCAGAACAGCCGAGTTCGCCGGATAAAAATGTCAGGTAAAGTCCGTTTTCGTCATCCCCGCTCTGCGCCCCGGCCACAAGATCGGCCAGAATCACATCGCCCAAAATCCGAAAGGCATCAACGACATCCTCCCGCAACTGCTCTTCTTGTAATTGCGGGAGGAAACACAAAAAATCTGCGCCCTCGATCAGGGGGAACAAGCGAATCGCGGCACGACGGTTTTCAATCGACCCGTCAGCCAAAGCCTGTCTCAGCGTTTCGATGGCCTGCGGACAGGCATTGAGACACCGGCGAATCTCTGCGGCACAGGACGATGTAAACCGTCCCAGAATATCGAGAACCTGAGACCGCACCTGACGCTGCGGGTCGACCAGCCCCATCACAAGGGCAGGAAGAACCCCGGCACCACCGAAAGCAAAGCAGGCATACACCGATTTGCGCAGCAGGGGATCATTCAGATAGGGCGTCAGCTGCTCGGACGGCACCGCCGCACCGATGGCAGCAAGCGCTTCGAGAATGGTAAAGCGCAACCCGGAATCCGCCGTACCCATCATTGCCAGCAGCGGCTCAATCGCCTGCTCTACCTCAAGCTTTCCCAGAGTTTCCACTGCCGCATAGCGGACGTTCTCATCCGCGTCATCCAACAGGGCAACGATCCGCTCAGCGCAGTGTTTTTCTCCGATTTCACCGAGGATATCGATAAGAAACTTGCGGACCTCGGCATCGGCCGTCTCGAGGGCCTGCAGCACAGGATCGACGGCCGATGCGCCAAAACCAGTCAGGATTTCGATGGCAGAACTGCGCGCTGCGGCGCTCTCTGAATCGCTCAACAGAGCGATAATGTCATCGATATGACCGAGCGGAGCAGGCGATGAGCAAAACAGACGGATCGCCTCCTTGCGCACCCGCCATTCGGTATCGGCCAGGCAGAGGGTCAACAACGAAATAGGCAGAGGATCAAGGGCGGAGAGCTGGCGGGTGGCGGCAAGACGTATCTCTTGGTCGGTTGATTCGAGACATTGGCGCAGGTCGGCCAGACTGTGATCCATAGGAATGGGTCCCAAGACGAAGAGTTACAAGGGAGAGAGTGTCACCGGGAGCACGTCAAAGATGTTCTCTGGGAGGCATCATCGATTTCCCTGCGTCGATCCGCAGCAAATTGATCAAGCGCCAGCCGCAGATAATCGATCCGGGCCAGCACGTCGGCATCGATCCGCTCTGACAGCAGCCGTTGCCCCTCCGCCAGTTCGGTTGAAAGAAAGAGCGCAGGATCGCCCTCCTTCAGACCCCTGTCGATCTGCTCCTGATGATAGAGGGCAATATCCGCGATCAGCAGACGTGCCAACTCTTCTGCGGCGGTTTCTTCAACCGTACTGTCGACCTGACGTTCTTCGCCAACGGACGACTGGTAAAATCCGGCAGTCGGTTCTTCCAGACCCAGATCCGGGCAGAGTTCGCGCAACAGGGGCAGCAGGCGATCGCCGACATGGTGCAGTTCGAGGTACGCATCGGCGCCGTAGAGCGATGTAGGGCGGCGTTTATAGGCTGTCTTGTTGTAGACCGAGGGCAAGAGGATAATCTTCACCGGTTGTTCGGTCGGCTTGTTCCTGGCCTCGTCGATCAGCTCAAAGGGAAAGGACCCGGTCAGGGCCACATCGAGCAACAGAATACGGACGGGGTTGTCGCGAAGCAGCTGCAGCGCTGATTCATTATCATCACAGGTCAGGATCGTCAGATCGTCCTGCGTCAACACCGCTTTTAATTCAACAAACGACCGCGGATAGCCATGAGCGATAAGGACCGTTGTTGATGCCGCCGGAACCTCGACAGAAAAAGAGTGGCGACACTTCGGACAGCGAACAGACAGGCGTTTTCCCGCGTAGCGTTCGCGATCAACGCGCATCGATACCCGACAGGCAGAACATTCAATGATCATAGGTTACACACTCAGCAGTTGCTACAGTAGAGGATGAGATCTGCTGCTGAAGGCGCTGGCCGTCAACCCGGGCCCGACTGGTCAGCAGTCGTCTGGGATCGAGCAACAGCAGCAGGCGTTTCTCATCGGGGCAGACCCCCGGGAAAAATTCGGCGGTATCTCCCGAAAGAGGAAACGGAGGGGATTGAACAGAACCAAGAGGACAGTTGCGGACTTCAATCACTTCATCGGCGATCAGTACCACCATGCGTCCCTCCACCGTACAAATCAGCATCCGTTGACGCGGAAGTCGATCTTCCGGTGAAAACCCGAAGCGGCGGCGCAAATCGACCACGGGAAGAACCGCCTTGCGCAAGGTTACGATCCCATCGATAAAGGGGGGGGCTTTGGGAACAGGGGTCACCGGCAAGACGCGGATAATCTCGCAGACAAAGCGAATATCGAGAGCAAAATAACAGTCGGCCACCCGTAGGTGCACCAACGTCATCTCCTGACTCCGGCTATGATCCTCACTGCACAGAAACTGACCCTGCATCGCCTCTCAGTCCGTTACACGAGCAGTTTCTCGATGGTCTCGATCACCATCGCGGATTTAAAGGGCTTGGTGATATATTCATCAGCGCCTACCCGTTTGCCATGTGCCATATCCTCAGGCGTTTTCTTCGCAGTCAGCAGAACAACCGGAATGTGCTGGGTCGCGGGGTTCTTTTTGACCCGTTCACACACCTCAAAACCGTCCATCTCCGGCAACATGGCGTCCAGCAGAATCAGGTCCGGCTTCTCCTTTTCAACTGCTTCCATTGCAGCGAGGCCGGTCCCAGCCCCGCAGACCAGATAGCCCTTGGTGGTCAGCAGGATACTTTCAAGCTTCAGCAAGCTCTCTTCATCTTCGACGATCAAAATCTTTTTCTGCATAAGGGCACCCTCCCCTGTTGTTTATGGCGTGAATATGGCTATGTTGTCACACAGTGAATCGCAAAATCCTATAAATAATACCACAACTCGGATCTCTGCGGAAAATCAAGATTCGATTGCGGTGATTTTCTCCGGTTTCAGAAGGATCAACATGCGCCCCTGCAGCCTGCCGACCCCCTCGACACTTTCGGCCTGGGCGCCCGACAGCATAAACGGTGCCGCCTCGATCTGACGGGTCGAGAGCTTAGCAACTCGAGACACCCGGTCGACGAGAAGTCCGACGCGCTGTTCTGCCCCCGCGCACACAATAACCCGCTGCTGATCTGCATCGACGGGCGGATCGGCGCCAAGCCGCTTGCCCAGATCGATGATCGGCAGCATCTCCCCGCGCAGGGAGACGATTCCCAGCAGGTCCTTCGGCACCTGCGGCAATTCGGTCAGGTTCCGGGGACGGATCAATTCCAGCACCACCGACAATTCGAGGGCGTATTCTTCTGTCCCGAGAAAAAACGTCAACCACTGAACAGTTTCATCTTCAGTATCGCCGGTGCGGCCAACCAGCCCCAGACTATATTCCTGCTCACTGGCCAGCGCGATCTCTGCCCCTTCCAACCAACCGGGTTGTTGGCTGTGCGTTTCGGGGGGGGCATCCATTATGGGGTCGACCAGCTCACCAGCCTGCCCGTCGGAATGCTCCTGTAATCGTGCTTTTTTACGGATTTTCGCCAGATCCATCCCTACCCCTTTTTAACGGTCAGCGACCATGATCTCTATTGAGCAGCAGTGATTACCCATTGAGGGCCTCCAGTTCGACAATCACTTCACGAACAATGTCCGCATCGATCTTCTGCGCCCCGCGGCCGAAACCTTCCAGCAGGGCCAGAGTCGCCACTTGATTGATCCTGCGCGGCACACCGCAGGTAAAGCGCGCAATATCGTCAATCGCTTCGGGCAGAAACAGATCGGGCGGCCCTTCGGCACAGACAAGCCGGAACGTCAGATATTCGCCGACCTCTTCAACCGTAAGGGGCGCCACATCGAACTGCAGACCGATGCGCTGACGCAACGGTTCATACACCGGATGAGAGAGGCGGGTCCGCAGTTCCGGCTGACCGACAAAGATGACGCTCATCAGGTTGCCATCATCGAGCTGAAAATTGGTCAGCAGGCGAATCTCGTCAAAGGTATCCCGATGCGGGATCAACTGCGCTTCATCGATGATCAACACCGGATGAACCCCGTCTCGATACAGGCGATAGAGATGTGCGCCCAGTTGCTCAAGGAGATCAGCCTTGTAATCAGCGGGTTGTTCGATCCCCAACCGAATCGCCAAAACCCGCAGAAATTCCAGCGGCGACAGGCGTGGATTGGTGAGCAGAATCGTCTGCGTATCATCACTCAACAGATCCATCAGAGCCCGCGACAAGGTGGTTTTCCCGCAACCGATGCCGCCGGTCAGCAGAACGATGTCCCGCTCTTCAACCGCATGCTGCAACCGCGCCAGCCCCTCGGTGTGTGTCGACGAATAGAACAGAAACCGGGGGTCGGGCGTTTTGTTAAACGGCTTTTCCTTCAGACCATAAAACGCTTTATACATCGACGATGCCTCCACCAGGAAGCATCATCTCGATGAGCCCCGCGACATCCAGCACGAGGATCGTTTTCTGATTGCCCAGATCGGCAGCGCCCGATATACCGCGCACAAAGGAGAGCGCCTTGCCGAGGGTCTTGATGACGACATCCTGTTGGCCGTACAGTTCATCGACCACGATTCCAACCTTGTGATCCGCAAAACCGACCACCACCACAAAGCGGGTTGCCCCCGGTGCGGGAACGTCGCCGAGACCGAACACCTGCTCCAGATTCAACAGGGGCAGGGTTGTATGGCGCAGTTCGAGAACCTCGCGCCCTTCGATCGAGCCGATCAGATGTTCGTCAAGAATCAGGGTTTCGAGCACCGAGGTCAGCGGCAGGGCAAAATCCCGCCCACAGGAACGGATCACCAACCCTTTAATCACCGCCAGGGTAACCGGAAGGGTCAGGGTCATCAGCGTCCCTCTGCCCTTCTGACTGTCCAGATCGATCATTCCTGAAAGCGCCGAAATGTTATTCTTCACAACATCCATGCCGACTCCGCGTCCGGAGAATTCGCTGACCTCTTCACGGGTCGAAAAACCGGGATGAAACAGCAGACCGTGGAGCTCCTGGTCGGTCATCGGGGTATCGGTGCCGATCAGACCCTTCTCAATCCCAATCCGGCGAAGCACCTCCGGATCGATCCCGCGACCGTCATCGCGCACCTCCACGGCGACATGATTCCCTCTCGGTGTCGCGGACAATCGAATCAGGCCCACCTCATCCTTGCCCGCAGCGATCCGCTCCGGCCCGGTCTCAATACCGTGATCCAGGGCATTACGGATAATATGCATCAACGGATCGGCCAATTCCTCGACGATCAATTTATCCAGCTCGGTGTCGCCGCCCCGGGTTTCAAGTTCAACCTTTTTACCCAACTCCTGGGCCATACGGCGCACCACGCGGCTCAACTTATCAAACAGTTGTCGCACGGGCACCATACGGACATCCATCACCGCGCTCTGCAGTGCGGACAAACGACGACCGAGCAGGTGTGTCGACTTTTCGATATCTTTCCCCTGGGAATGCCCTTGCTGCAGGAGATCGTCACCGATACGCGACAGTTCACCCCTCACCAGTGAAAGTTCACTGACGATGTCCATCAGGTGATCCAACTTGGAGATGTCGACCCGAACGGTACTGCTGAAGGAGCGCAGCGAAGGGGTGGATGGCGCCCCGGAAGGGACGGTTTCGGCGGGTTTCGCTATTTCGGGGGCAAGAGCGGAATCTGCTTGGGCGACTGGTTCGTTCTTTTCAACAACAACTTCCACCTGAGCTGCGGCATCCGCCAGAATGGCCATGAGGCCTTCGGCTGTGGATGGTGTTCCGAACAGGATTTGAAACGCCAGACAATCGGGGCGTTCGTCATTGACACCGGGCAACGTGCTGATCACCTCGCCATGCTTCTTGAGGGTCTCGGTCAACGTCGCCAGATCGACATCAAAACTTTCGAGGGGAAAGAGGGTTTTCACCAGCAGAACGCCGCTGCCCTGTAAAAGATTCTCCTGCAGACGGTGCTCTTCATATTCGGTCAGTACGCCGAGCAGTTCCGGGTCGATTTCCAGGTCTTCGAGCGGTTTTTTCCCGCCAGGTTCAGGGACCGTCAACAGTTTTTCGATGGCAGCGACACTAGCCGAGATATCCTGTGACACCTCCGGGTTGACGCTTCGACCCTCGACCAGGGCAATCAGCTCACCGAGCGCATCGAAGATACAATCGATCAGAATACTGTTGAGCGGGATTTTCCCCAGTCGCAGATGGTCCAGCAGGTTTTCCAGTTGATGGGACAGCTCGCCGATATCGTTAAAACCGAACATCCCGGCCAGCCCCTTGATCGAGTGAGCGTCACGGAAGATACCGTTCAGCAGATCCGGGCTAACATCGCCGGTTTCGGCCCCTTCTGCCAGGGTGGTGAAATTCTGGCTCAGGTTACCGAGAAGGTCCTCCGCCTCAGCTAAAAATTCGGCGACCGATTGTTGCGTCTCTGCTCCCATACCGTTTTAGGATCCTTGCCGCAAGAGGTCATCGACCAGGCCCTGTAGCTGCTCAGGCTGAAAGGGCTTGGTGAGGTACGCATCGGCGCCAAGCGCCAACCCCCGTTCACGGTCTTTTTCGGTTCTTTCCGTGCTGATAATCAGCACCGGTGTCTTTTCATACTGTGGATGGTTGCGGACAAAGCGGATCAGTTCCAAACCGTTGATGTCCGGCATATTGATATCGGTGATCACCATATCGACCTGTTCACGCGGCAACACCCGCAGCGCATCGAAGCCGTTATCGACCTCGACGATCTCGAACTCGCCGAGGACACCGAGGGTTGTCACGATCAGAGCTCGCATCGACAGCGAATCTTCCGCCACCAATATCTTCTTCACCGCACCCTCCATCCGTCACATAGTATCTGCGCCCGGCGCAGCGACCTGATGGTCCAGACGGCGCTCCAGCAGTACCTTCTCCATCGCCATGCCGGCCTGGGAAAGAAAGACCTCAAACGCTTCGTGATCCTCGATCGGCTTACCTTCCGGCAGATTATCGCCGTAGATCAGTGCCACGACTCGTCCTTCACTGACGAGCGGACCGATAAACACCTCGGTGGTCTCCCCGACATGAAGCCTGGTGCGCAATGCCCGATCGGTTTTTCCTGAACCGAGCCGGGTCGTCAGGGGCACTTTCTGTTGCAGCGCCCGAGACAGCACGGAATCCTGCGTCACCTGCAGGCGCATAGTCCGTACCATCTGATCGGCGTTCTCTGTCACCCCTTCAAGACCGAACTGACCAAGGCCGACCAGGGTCTTGTCGCGCACGTCAAAGATGACGGCGCGGTTGAGGATTTCACTGGCAAAACGCAGAATCAGCAGAATGATGTCCGATCCCAGCAAGGGGCTGGACAGTTCCTGTAACATCCCTTTGAGCAGATACAAACCGGGAGATGTGGGCGCTTTTGTTTTCGTATCAGTATGGGGTGTCGTCTGTTCCCTGAAACGGTCCTCCACCAGCAGATCTTCGTCGAGACGCAGAGATTCGGCCGCGCCGAGGGAGCGGATCGATGTCACCAGACGTTGCAGCATTTCGATGCCAGTCGTCGATTGCAGTGCATCGCGGCCCGGCTTATTCAAAACCGCCTGGGCGCCGAATTCACGGGCTTTTTTTGAGGCATCCGAACTGGTCTGATCGGTCATCAGAAACAGCGGCAGGCTGGAATATTTCTGCCCGACCAGCTCCATAACCTCAAGACCCCCTAGGATACCGTGGCCATCGCAGCGAGGCATAATCAGATCGACCAGCAGAACGGGGGCCTGACCCTTCCCCACAGCGCGATCGCAGGCCCGCAGAAAATCGGCACTGCGTTGAAAGGTCTGAACATCGAACCCGGCCAAGCCGAACACCCGCGCTAAGGTCCTCGCCGTTTCCGGATCATCATCGACGATCAGCAGGTCTCCCCACCGGGACGCCGGGACCAGAGTTTCATCGAGAGGCAGAGAGGACGGCGCAACGTCAAACGGATCGTCAAGCCCTTCACCGGGCCATTCGGGAAGTAATCGCCCCTCACTGGCTAGGCGCTGCCCCTCTGAGGCCAACCACTGTGGACTGAGTCCCCGCTCCAACATAAAGTCGAGGGGATTGAGACGGGCAGAGCCAAACGACTCAGGTTCATCAACCTGAAACGAAAAGACGCCGTGTTGCCAGGCAAAAAAGCTGTAGACAATCCGTTCGATTTTGATCTTGATCGCCGCTTCGATCTTGGATTGAGAAACCCCGAACCGCTCGGACAAGATCTGCCCCAGCGGGTGGTGTGTTTTCATTTCGGACTGAATAGCGAGGGCCTGTTCGAGATCGGTGCGACCGATCAGCCTGTACTTCTGCAGGATATCGCCGAGGTGCTCCCTGAACTGGGTTGAGGTCGCGCGGACAACCTGCCCCTCCAGAAAGAGGATGGTGCCGTGCTGATCCTCACTGTCCAGTGTCAGAACACCCGACTTTTTACTCAGGCTGACGATCTGAAGAATATCGCCGAGCCCCAGATCCTGTAGATTTCCAATCAGACCCATCGGTTTTGAATACCCACTCACACCAGCAGTCATGCCCCGTCATAAAGAGCGATCCACGACAGGACACACCCGAGCCGCCAAACCGCATCATTTTTAAACAATTCTAAGAATAGCGGAGAAACGTGCAGCCGTAAAGGTTTTTGAGAGTGAATCGGCACCGACGAGGCCACCGATCAGGCGTTTTTACCGCGCCCTTTAAAACGGATCCGGATCGGAGCGCCCTTAAAACCGAACGCTTCACGGAAACAGTTACTCAGATAGCGTTCGTACGAAAAGTGGATATCGTCGGGACGGTTGGTAAAGATGACGAAGGTCGGAGGTCGCACTGCGGCATGGGTGGCGTAATAAAGCTTGGTCCGTCCGCCGCGCACCATCGCCGGCGGGTGCTTCTGCACTGCGTCCTCAAGGGTCTTGTTGAGGAGTCCGGTGGTCACCCGGCGGTTGAACTCTTCGGCGACATCTTCGACGAGGGGCATAATCTTGGCGATCCGCTGGCCGGTCAATGCGGAAACAAACAGGACGGGAACAAACGGCAGGTACTTGAAACGCCGTTTCACCTCTTCGACATAACGCCCCATGCTCTTTTCGTCTTTTTCGGGCAGGTCCCATTTGTTGACGACCAGGATCAGCGCGCGCCCTTTTTCGTAGGCATAGCCGGCAACCGACAGGTCCTGATCGGTGATCCCCTCCTCGGCATCAATGACCATCAACACTACATGGGCCCGGTCCATCGCCTTGAGAGCCTGAATCGCACTGAATTTTTCCAGCGCCTGACTGACCTTGCCCTTGCGGCGGATCCCCGCGGTGTCGATCAATACGTAGCGCTGATCGTTGTGCATAAATGGGGTGTCGATACTGTCCCGGGTGGTCCCGGCGGTGGGATTAGCAACCACCCGCTCGAACCCGAGCAGACGATTGACCAGAGAGGATTTACCGACATTGGGGCGGCCGATCACCGCCAGACGAACCTCGCTGGTGATCTCCTCCTGAGCGTCGGGTTGCGGTAACAGGGCTTCGATATCTTCCATAAGTCCACCGACACCACGACCATGCTCGGCAGACAGCGCATAGATCTGTTCGACACCCAGCGCGTAAAATTCAGCGGACAGGGCCTCCTGACGCTTTCCGTCAACCTTGTTAACCACATAGAACACCGGCTTATCGGTGCGTCGTAAGCGCTCCGCAACCTCCTGATCCGCCGGGGTCAAGCCCTGCCGTACATCCATCAGAAACAGCACGATATCGGCTTCTTCGACCGCCAGTTGCGACTGTTCGCGCATCTGCGCAAGGAGGCGATCATCGGTGACCGGTTCAAAGCCACCGGTATCGATCAGCAGAAACGGACGGTCATAACGGGTGACTTCGGCGTAATTCCGGTCACGGGTCACACCGGGCATATCTTCGACGATCGCTTTGCGCTGGCAGAGGATGCGATTAAACAGGGTCGACTTTCCGACATTCGGACGGCCGACAATAGCAACAACAGGAAGCATATAGGTACAATTCTCAGTAAACGGCGTCCGCAGACGCTCTTTCAGCCGTCGTAGCCCAACTCGCGGAGCATCCGGTCGCTCTGGGTCCAGTCTTTGCGAACGCGGACAAACAGTTCCAGGTAGACCCGCGTCCCCAGCATCTTTTCGATATCCTTCCGTGCGTCCTGCCCGAGGGCGCGGATCATCTGACCACGGCGGCCGACAATAATCTTTTTGTGGCTGTCCCGCTCGACATTGATGGCAGCCTGAATCACCACGAGATTTTTTTCCGGCTTTTCGGTAAAGGACTCGACCTGGACGGCCACACCGTAGGGCAGCTCTTCGTGGGTCCGCCTCATCACCTTTTCACGCACCATCTCAGCAACAATCACTCGCTCCGGCTGATCGGTGATCATCTCATCGGGGTAGTATCTGGGACCTGCGGGGATGTAGGGTTCCAGAGCACCCAGCAGACGATCGACGCCATCGCCGGTCAGAGCAGAGATCGGCACCACTTCGCTGAAATCGAACCGTGCACTGTAATTTTCAATCAGTTTCAGCAGGCTGGGCGGTTCAACACGGTCGATCTTGTTAATGATCAGCGCAACCGGCACACCGCTTTTTTTGAGGATATCGAGGATATAGTCGTCCCCGCCACCCGGACGGTCGTCCGCTTCTACCAGAAACAGCACCAGATCGATGTCGGAGCAGGCAGAGACCGCCTGGTCGACCATGAAACGATTCAACTTGCCCTTGGGCTTGTGGATGCCGGGGGTGTCGATAAACAGAATCTGCCCTTGGGGGAAATTATGAATTCCGACAATCCGGTTGCGGGTCGTCTGCGGCTTATCGGAGGTAATAGCGATCTTCTGCCCTAAAATCCGGTTCAGCAGAGTCGATTTACCCACGTTGGGACGTCCGACGATCGATACAAATCCAGAGTGAAACAGTTCCTGATCCATTATTTTCCCTTTTCACCCGGTTCTGCGACGAGCGGATGTTTCAACGCGGCCGCAGCCGCCTGTTGTTCAGCGTGTTTTTTACTGGAGCCCTCCCCGACACCAAGCAGAGTGTCTTCAAAACGGACCTCCATGGTGTAAATCCGCCGATGATCGGGCCCAGAAACATGTGCCATACGATAGAGGGGCAAGACCGCGTATCGGCCCTGCAATAGTTCCTGCAAGTGTGTTTTATAGTCGCTTCCGTAACGGCTCTCGGCCATCACCGCCATACGTTTTGCGAACAAACGCTCCACCACCCGACAGACGGCGGAAAAACCACCGTCGCAGTAGACAGCCCCCAGCAGCGCTTCCAGCGCGTCGGTCAACAAGCTGGGCTTTTTGCGCCCACCACTCTTTTCTTCTCCCCGGCCCAGCATCAGGCCACCGCCAAGGTCAAGCTGGCGAGCGACCGGCAGCAAACCCTTTTCGCTGACCAGCTCCGCACGCAGACGGGTCAGTTCCCCTTCGGGGATATCGGGATAATTTCGATAGAGCTGATCACTGATCGCCAGTTCCAGCACAGCATCCCCGAGAAACTCAAGGCGTTCATTATGCGCATCGGGGTCTGTCCCCCCTTCATTGCTGAACGATTTGTGAGTCAAGGCCTGATGGCCCAGTGCTCGATCGTTAAAAACGTAATCGATTCCCTGTTCCAGCGTTATAAAAAATTGGTCATCCCGCAAAAAACACCCCATCAGGTCACAAAATCAGCCGAACGATGCCAGCCACTAAAAAAACGTGAAATCGAGCGCAAAACAGGGCGGAGTATAACGGAAACCCCCTGGCAGTTCAATTTGTTTACCACACAAACGGCGGATATCAACTGCAGGTGCTTTGCTACGGCGCAAAGAAAGGGTTTTCTCCTTGATTCTGCGCCTCACCATTCCATATAATGTCATGTTTAAATAAGACATTCAAAAGGTTCGAACTGACCGGCGACGGGAGGTTCCGTTGCGGTTCAGGACATTGCGAACAAATGAGTATATTGATCACCTTCGAAGGGATCGAAGGTTCAGGAAAAACGACACAGATCAGCCGACTCAAGAATCATCTGATTGCCCGGGGACATGCGGTTGTTGTCACCCGCGAGCCCGGCGGCTGCCAGATCGCTGATCGGATCCGCAGCATTCTGCTTGATCCAGCAAACGACGCGATGACCTCCAGGGCCGAGCTGCTGCTGTACGCCGCGGCCCGCGCCCAGCATGTCAGCGAAGTCATCCGCCCTGCCCTGCAGACAGGGCAGATCGTACTCTGCGATCGCTTCACCGATGCCACCCTGGCGTATCAGGGTTACGGCCGCAAGCTGGACAGCGCGCTGATCAAGCACCTCAACGAACTGGCAACGGATTCCATCACACCCGACCTGACCCTACTGTTCGACCTCCCGGTCGAGCGGGGCCTCGGCAGAGCCCTGCAGCGTGAGAAGATCACCCAGGACAGTTCGGAAGGCCGCTTCGAACGCGAGGCCCTCGACTTCCACCGCGCAGTTCGCAACGGCTATCTCGACCTCGCTGCGGCTGAGCCGGACAGATTCCGGCGAATCGACGCGGACCGCCCGATCGACACGATCCAGGCCGAACTTCAAGTGCTGATCGATCGGGTCTACGAGACCCTGCAGCCATGACGTTTTCCAGCATTATCGGTCACGACCGCCAGAAAGAGATCTTGCGCCGCGCCCTGAGCAGCAATCGGTTGGCCCATGCCTATCTGTTCGAAGGCCCCTCAGGTATTGGCAAACGCCTGATGGCTCTGGCGCTGGCCCGGGCACTGGTCTGCCGCGACAGAACCGGCTGCGGAGACTGCCCCGCATGCCGCAAGATCGACCACAACAATCATCCGGACCTCCACCTGCTGGATGCAGAAGATGCGACGATAAAGATCGATCAGATCAGAGGAATTCAGAAAAATCTGGCGCTGCGCCCCCTAGAAGCCGACTGCAAGATCTGCCTGATCGACGGAGCCGAGTGGCTCAACCCGGCCGCCGGAAACGCGCTGCTGAAAACCCTCGAAGAACCGCAGGGCAAGGCGCTGCTGATTTTACTGACGGCGCACCCCGAAACCCTGCTCGACACCATCAGGTCACGCTGTCAGCGGCTGCCATTTCGGCGCTTGCCGCACAAGCAACTGGCCGATATTCTCGAAAGCAGGCTGGAGCTCGAAGAGGTGGATGCACATATCCTCGCGGCGCTGTCCGAAGGGAGTTTCAAAAAAGCGCTGGGGCAGCACCGTGAACTCTATCTAGAAAATCGCCGCGACCTGATCCGCAGTCTGACAGCACTCTCCGCAGGGAGCATCTTCCCGCTAATGGAGTTTGCTCAACAGCTCGCCGACGACAAGGAGCAGCTCGCCGATGTCCTGGAAATCTTCCAGACCTTTTACCGGGACCTGCTGCTGCTGCACTTCGGCCGTCCGGAAACAGAACTGGTCAATCTGGACATGCGTGAAACACTGCACAAACTCGTACGACGTGAATCGGTAACCGGCCTGCTGAAAAAGCTGGATGCCTTACATCAGGGGCGACAACAACTGCTCCGCAACGTCAATCGCCAATTGGCCATGGAAGTCATGCTGATGCGCATCTCTGCCGCAGCCTGACCCAAACGACGACAGACTGGGGATACCACAAACCTTATGAATAAAGAACGTGTCGTAGCCGTATCGTTCCAGAGTGCCGGCAAGATATTCGATTTCAATGCAGAGAACCTCGAGCTGAAGATCGGTGACAAGGTTGTCGTCGAAACCGAACGCGGCCGGGCGCTGGCCACCGTCGTGATCCCTCCGCGGGACGAGGAGAGCCTGAGTGGCGGTGCCAAACGGAAGACCATCATCCGTGTTGCCGATGCCAGCGACCTGGACCTGGCGGAAAAAAACGCCGCCCGCGAACTCGAAGCACTGAAGTTCTGCAAAAAACGGGTCAAAGAACGCAACATGGAGATGAAGCTGGTCCGCGCCGAATACCTGTTTGACGGCTCCAAGATTGTCTTCTTCTTCACCGCTGACGGCCGTGTCGACTTCCGTGAATTGGTCCGTGATCTGGCCCAACACTTCAGGACCCGTATCGAGATGCGCCAAATCGGCGTGCGTGACGAAGCGAAAATGGTCGGCGGCCTCGGCATCTGTGGTCGCGAGCTCTGTTGTTGTACATACCTGCGTGGTTTTGCACCGGTTTCGGTCAAAATGGCCAAGGCTCAGGGACTGGCGCTGAACCCCAGCAAGATCTCCGGACAGTGCGGACGGCTGCTGTGCTGCCTCGGCTACGAGTACGAGACCTACAACGATCTGCGTAAAAACATGCCCAAATGCGGCAAGAAGGTCACTCTCGACAGCGGCCCCGCCGATGTTGTGTCGGTCAATGTGCTGGCCCAGACGGTTACCGTCAACGAAAAGGGGCAGCGCCGGGACATCTCTCTGTGCGAACTCGAAGGATGCTCCAAACATAAACCCTGCGGAGACGCGGCAGAGACAAAAGAGAAAAGCGCCACAAAACCCGCCGAAAAACGCGAGGAGCAGAGCGAGCGCAGAGCGTCCCGCAGCAAAAGCAATCGCCGCGGCGGATCACGGCCGAGCGGGTCGCGCTCCAAATCCGGGAGCGCCGAAAAAGGTGGTCCCAAAGAACAGCACAGCAAAAAGCAGAAGTCGGACACAAGCGAAACCCGTGGTCAGGACGCCCAATCCAAACCGACCGACAATGCTGAAAAGACCGCCAACAAACCCCGGCGGCGCAGACGGCCACGCAACCGAAAGAAACCATCAACACCGAACCCCCAGTCTCCCGACAACAGCAACGGTTAGACATCAACGGCAAGGAGAGTCCGCATGGACAAGACCTTTTACATTTCGACCCCGATCTACTACGTCAACGATGTTCCTCACATCGGTCACGCCTACACCACCCTGGCCTGCGATGTGCTGGCACGCTACAAACGGGCCCGCGGCTACGAAGTCAGCTTTCTGACCGGAACTGACGAGCACGGCCAGAAGGTCGAAACCGCCGCCAAAGCGAATGGTGAAACACCGCTGGAGCTGGCGGACCGGGTGGTTAAACGTTTTCAGTCGGTGTGGGAGAAACTCAATATCTCCAACACCGATTTCATCCGCACCACTCAGGAGCGTCATAAGCAGGCGGTCACCGAACAGTTCCGCAAAATCGAGGCGAAGGGCGATATCTACCTCGGTCACTACGAGGACTGGTACTGTACTCCCTGCGAGACCTTCTGGACCGAAACCCAACTGCTCGACGGCACCTGCCCCGACTGCGGACGGCCGACCTCGAAGCTCAAAGAGGAATCCTATTTCTTCCGCATGAGCAAGTACCAGGATCAGCTGATCAAACATATCGAGGAAAACCCCGACTTCATTCAGCCCAAGAGCCGCCGTAACGAGATCCTCAGCTTTGTCCGCGAAGGCCTGCGGGACCTGTCGATTTCACGAACATCGTTCTCCTGGGGTATCCCCGCTCCCGAAAACGACAAACACGTCATCTACGTCTGGTTCGACGCGCTGACCAACTACATCTCGGCGCTGGGCTACCCCGACGACAAAGATGGCCTCTACAAAAAATTCTGGCCCGCCGACGCCCATGTGATCGGCAAAGACATCCTGCGCTTTCACGCCGTCTACTGGCCGACATTCCTGATGGCCGCCGACCTGCCGCTGCCGAAGAAGGTCTTCGCCCACGGATGGTGGACCGTTGAGGGACAGAAGATGAGCAAGAGCCTACGCAACGTAGTTGAGCCGAACATGCTCATCGACACCTACGGAGTTGACGCGATCCGCTACTTCCTGTTGCGCGAAGTCCCCTTCGGGTTGGATGGTGATTTCTCACACAGCTCACTGATTTCACGGATCAACTCCGACTTGGCCAACGACCTCGGCAACCTTCTGAGTCGCTCTACCGCCATGCTCGGCAAATATTTCGGCGGGGTACTCCCCCAGGCAGGCACCGCGGACGAGATCGACACAGCATTTACCGCACGGTTCCCCAAAGCGATCGAACTGCTCGACAAGCAGTATTCCGACATGGCATTCAACAAAGCGCTACAGACCATCTGGGAACTGATTTCGTCCGGCAACAAATATATCGACGAAACCGCGCCCTGGGCCCTCGCCAAGGATGACAGCCAAAAGGAACGTCTCGGAACGGTGATGTACAACCTGCTCGAAGCACAGCGCCTGATCGCCCTGCTGGTGGCCCCCTTCATGCCCGATACCGCTGAAAAAATGCTGGAGATTCTCGGCTGCGATGGGAAGGATGTCACCCTCGATGGCCACGACAGCTGGGGTGGGCTTCCAGCCGGAACGGAAATCAACAAAGCACAGCCCCTTTTCCCGCGGATTGAATCGGACTGATCTGCTGAGCTACAATCGAATAGACAACTCAAATCGGGGCGCTACAGGCGCCCCGCTCTCTTGGAGACCCAGGTATGTCTACCCAACACCCCGGCCTGATCGACTCACACGCTCACCTCGACGGTCGTCAGTACGATGAAGATCGCCAAGAGGTCATAGATCGTGCTCACCAAAGCGGCGTCAGTCATATACTGACCGTCGGCTGCGACCTGCAGAGTTCGCAGGCCAGTATCGAACTGGCACAGCGCTTTGACCAGATCTACGCGGCGGTCGGCATCCATCCCCATGACGCCCAGGAATGCAACGATGCTGCCATCACGCAACTGCGAAAGATGCAGCGGCACTCCAAAGTGGTCGCTATTGGCGAGATCGGCCTCGATTTTTTCCGGGATCGTTCCCCGCGTGACCAACAGCGTGAAGCGTTTCGCCGCCAGATCAGCCTGGCCAAAGAAGTCAAAAAACCGATCATCGTTCATGACCGTGACGCCCACGACGAGGTCCTGCAGATTCTGCGCGAAGAAGATGCCGCCAGCGTCGGCGGTGTCCTGCACTGCTTCAGCGGTGATCTACAGATGGCCAAGGACTGCCTGGAGCTCGGATTTTACCTCTCGTTCCCCGGTACCATAACCTATCCGAAAAACGAAGCCGCCAGAGAGATCGTCAAAGCGGTCTCCATCGACCGCATGCTGGTGGAAACCGACTGCCCCTATCTGTCACCGCAGAAATTTCGCGGCAAGCGCAATGAACCGGCTTATGTCCGCTATACCGCCGAGAGAATCGCCGAGATCAAGGGACTGACCTTCGACGATGTGGCCCGCGTCACCAGTCGCAACAGCTTTAACCTATTCGGGATCGGCGACGTCGACCAGACCACCCAGATCGCCTATCAGATCCGCGATTCGCTCTACCTGAACATCACCAATCGTTGCACCAACGCCTGTATCTTCTGCGCCAAATTCGACGATTTTGTCGTCAAAGGACATGAGCTTCAACTCGATCACGAACCGGACGCCTCTGAATTGAAACGTGCCATCGGCGATCCGACCCGTTACGACGAAGTGGTCTTCTGCGGCTATGGCGAACCATTACTGCGGCTGGATCTGGTCAAAGAGATCGCGCGCTGGTTGAAGGGTCAGGGCATCAAGGTCCGCATCAACACCGACGGACAAGCCAACCTCGTTCACGGACGCAACGTTCTGCCGGAACTGTCCGGCCTGGTCGATGCGGTTTCAGTGTCACTCAACGCCCCCGACCGCGCCACCTACCAGATGCTTTGCCAGTCGCAATTTGCCGAGGAAGGCTATCAGGCGGTCAAAGACTTTCTCAGACAGGCAATGGACTACATCCCTGAGGTGGTGGCCTCAGCAGTGACCTATCCGGGGGTCGACATCGACGCCTGTCGCGCGGTGGCCAATGAGTTGGGGGTGGAATTCAGGGTCCGGGAATATCAGGAAGTCGGGTAGTTGCTTGACCAAAAATCAAGAGCCGACGAAAACAGCTTCGTCGGCTCTTGATAAAACATCGTGCTCACTCAGCGGCATGTCGGCTCAGCCCCCGAGATACGCCTTCTTCACCTCCGGGTTGCCCAACAGTTCCTCACTGGTCCCTTCAGCGACAATCGTCCCGGTATCGAGCACATAACCGCGATGGGCCAGATGCAGCGCAAGATTAGCATTCTGCTCCACCAGCAAAATCGTCATCCCCTCCTCATTGAGTTGCTTCAGCTTACGGAACAGCTCGTACTTGAGTACCGGCGCCAACCCCATCGACGGCTCGTCGAGGAGCAGAATTTTACAGCCGGTCATCAGAGCACGACCGACGGCAAGCATCTGCTGTTCACCGCCAGAGAGAGATTCGCTGCGCTGGTTGCGCCGCTCCTTCAACCGCGGGAACAGTTCAAAGATCCGTTCATATTCAGCGTCGAGATCGGCGCCTCTATCACGAGCGTAAGTCGCTAGCTTCAGGTTTTCCAGCACCGTCAGGTTGCCGAAGATTCGTCGGCCCTCGGGGGAGAGAGCCAGGTGCAGATCCTTGACCACGGCGCTCGGCCGGGTTTTGAGGATCGACTCCCCTTTAAACTTGATATCACCACCAACCACACGGGGGGCTTCCGGCGGCGGCAAGCGGGTAATGGTATAGAGACTGGTGGTCTTGCCTGCTCCGTTGGCACCGATCAGGGTGACGATTTCGCCCTCGTTGACGTGAAAGCTGATCCCGTGAAGGGCCTGAATATTGCCGTACTTCACTTCGAGATTTTCAACTTGCAGCAGCATCAGATATTATCATCTCCCAAGTACGCGGTGATAACCGCGGGATGGTTGCGGATGTCTTCGGGATTGCCCTCGGCGATGGTTTCACCGAAGTCGATCACTTTGATCTGTTCGCACAGCTCCATCATCACGTCCATATGATGCTCGATCATCCAAATGGTGACATCGAACGTTTCGTGAATCCAGCGGATCAGACGGATCAGGTCTTTGGCATCAGCCGAGTTGAGTCCAGCGGCCGGTTCGTCCAGCAGCAGAAGCTTTGGTTTGGTCGATAGAGCACGCGCAATCTCCAACTTTCTCTGTGTTCCGTAGGGCAGGTTTTTCGGGAACTCATCGGCAAACTGCATCAGGTCGAAGACCTCAAGCAGTTCGTTCGCTTCCTCGGAGATCTGCGTTTCACGCTGTTTGTAACGTTTGGTACGAAAAACACTGCTGAAGAAGCCGTAGTTCAGCCAGTAGTGCTGGGCGACACGGATGTTGTCGAGCACCGTCATATCGTTCCAGAGACGAATATTCTGGAAGGTCCGGGCCACGCCCAGCGAAGTAACCTTGTGCGGCTTGAGTCCGGCGGTCGGTTGCCCGTTAATAAAAATCTCACCCACGGTTGGCTGATAAAAGCCGCTGACCAAATTAAAGACAGTGGTCTTGCCAGCGCCGTTAGGACCGATCAGGCCGGTCAATTCGCCCGGCATCAACCTGACGTTGAAATCGGAGACAGCGCGCAGACCACCGAACTGCTGGGTCATGCCGCGGACTTCGAGAACCGGTGTGATATTTGTCTGTGGTTGTGTCTGTGCCATCATTTAAACCTGTAGAACTTCTTCAGCTTCGGGAACACATCGCTCAGTTCGCGGTTGCCCATAATCCCTTCCGGGCGGAACTGCATGACGATAACCAACAGCAACGGAATCATCACCCACTTGATAACACCGGCCGAAGGTTCCCAGTCGGGGAAGATGAAGGTCACCGGTGACAGCATTCCGTCGATGATCGCCTGTGAGCGCAGAATCTCCATCAGTGTGGTGAACAGAATCGCCGAGATAATGGCCCCCGAAAGCGAACCCATGCCGCCGAGATAGACCATGACCATCGCTTCGGTCGACTTGAGGATATTGAACGACTGCGGGTTGACATAGCCGATGATGTGCGCGTAGAGACCGCCCGCACAGCCCGCCAGACCGGCAGCGACCATAAAGTTGATAATTTTGATCTTGTTGGTGTTGACGCTCATGATCTCGGCGGCGACCTCATCCTGGCAGATGGCGTTCACACCTTTGCCATAGGTGGAACTGATGAAACGCCGGATCACCCATACGGTGAAGATGGTGAAGTTGATCACCCAGAACAGCATCCAGGGGCCATCGAAGATGTCGATCATCGCCCAATAGGTGTCCTTCATCCCCTGAAAACCGCGCGAGCCGCCGATGAAGTTCATGTTCTCCAGCGCTGAAATGATCATGTAATTGACAGCAATGGAGATGATCGCCAGGTAGTCATCACGGGTTTTGAATGAGGGAACCGACACCAGCAACGAGGAAACGGCAGCGACCGCGCCACCGATCAGCAGGATGAACGGAAAAACAAACAGGACCGATCCAGCGGGCAGCATCGGGTCGCCGAACTTGCTGCCGAAGCAGAGCACCGAAATGATCGAGGAGACATAGGCGCCGACACACATGAAACCGGCATGGCCGCAGGTAAATTCCCCCATATTGCCGTTGACCAGATTAAGGCTGGTCGACATGATGATGTTGATGCCGATAGTCATCACGACAATCTGGATATAGTTATCGATCCAACCGAAATGGGCCGCAACCAGCAGCAGGACGGCAACGATGGCCAGCAGAGCGTTGAGAGAATGGTGTTTCATCGCTTCTCCACCCAACTATATCTTGGTCGACTGCGGGATGCCGAACAAACCGGTCGGCTTCATCCACAGAATCAGGAGTAAAATGGTAAAGGCGAACAGATCCCGATAGGTGGAGGGGAAGACCGTAACCACAGCCACCTCGATCGCGCCGAGCAGGAAACCGCCGACAAACGCCCCCTTGATGTCGCCGATCCCACCAACTACAGCAGCGATAAAGGCCTTCCAGCCGATCAGCATGCCCATGAACGGTTCGAGCACCGGATAGCTCATGGCGAACAACAAACCTGCCAATCCAGCAAAACCGGAACCGAGGACAAAGGTGATAACGATGATGTTATCCATCGGGATCCCCATCAGCGGAATGGCAAACTTGTCGTAGGAGATCGCCCGCATCGCCATGCCGACCCGGGTCCGGGTGACCACCCACTGCAAAAACAGAAACACGAGTACCGCCGTGACAATAACCATGACCTTCAGGTTGGTCAGGGCGATCCCACCGATGTTCCAGATCTGCTTTTCGACCAGTTCCGGAAATTTCAAGCGACTGGCACCAAGCACGGCGAGGTTGGAATACTCCAGAATCAAACCGCACATCAGCGCGGTAATGACCACGTAGAGACGATGCGCTCCTTTGCGCCGCAGCGGGCGGTAGGCGATCCGTTCCAGGGTGACACCGACGCAGGCCGTCAACATCATGGTCAGTGGCACGGTGACCAGAAAGGCGACCAGAGGTGAGAGCCCGGCCAGTGGGCCGAGCAGAAATCCGGCGACAAAGAACGAAATATACGCACCGACCATAAAGATATCGCCATGGGCGAAATTGATCAGGCGAAGCACCCCGTAAACAAGGGTGTAACCGAGGGCGATGAGGGCGTAAAAGCTCCCCCACTGCAGGGCGTTCAAAACATTCTGAAAGATGAAATCCACGAATCTTCCTTGCGTAAAACGTTTGAATTACGAGGCTGCAAAGGCTGCAGTGCGGGGTCCCGGAGGCCCCCGCACTGTTTGGGCTGGATCTCTCTTTTGAGACTACTCAGGGCAGACAGATTCTTCGAACTGGAAGCTGCCATCGTTGGCAACCTTAACAACCACAGCGCACTTGATCGGGTCACCCTGCTCATCGAATTTGGATGAACCGGTAATACCGTCAAACGACTTGATGGCGGCAAGGCCGTCGCGGATCGCTTTACGCATCTTGCGTGGGTTTTTTTCGACTTTACCGGCGTTCTTGATGCCTTCAATCAGCAGACCGATTGAGTCCCAGGTCAGTGCGGCGTAGTCTGCAGGTTCGGAACCATGAGCAGCCTTATAACGGTCGATGAAGATCTTGGTGGCACCGGTGGCACCGGCTGCAGCGTAATGGGTAGAGAAAAATTGGCCGTAGCACTCTTCGCCACAAAGTTTGACCAGGTCAGGCGTTCCCCAGGCGTCGCCACCCATGAAGGGGCCTTTGTAGCCGAGATCACGTGCCTGAGGGATGATCAGAGCCACCTGGTTGTAGTTGTCCGGGACGAAGATGAAGTCCGGCTTGGCCTTGATGATGGTTGTCAACTGGGCAGAGAAATCCTGGTCCTTGGTGCCGTGGGATTCGTAAGCAACGACCGGACCGAGTCCCTTCGCTTCCCAGGCCGCCTTGAATGCTTCTGCCAGGCCGACAGAATAGTCGTTGGAGACGTCGAAAAGAACCGCGGCTGTCTTGGCGTTATATTTTTTCGCAGCGAAGTTAGCTGCAACCGGCCCCTGAAAGGGGTCAAGGAAGGCCGCGCGGAAAACCCAGGGGCGATCCAGGGTGGTATTCGGGTTGGTCGACCAGGGACTGATCATCGGCACACGGTTGTCGTTGGCAGTACCACCACCAGGAACCGCCTGTTTGGAAGAGTTGGGACCGATAATAGCAACAACTTCTTCCTGCTCGATCAGCTTCAAAGCTGCAGTCACAGCAGATTCGGCTTTTGACTCGTTGTCCATGTAAATAAATTCGAGCATGTACTTTTTGCCACCGACTTCGAGGCCACCTGCGCCGTTAATATCGGCAAGGTACATCTCTGCTGCGTTTTTGGAGCCTTCACCAACTTCCGGGATATCGCCGGTCATCGGGATGTTGAAGCCAATTTTAATAGTGTCAGCAGCAACGGCGGGAAGCGTCATCACTAAAGCCAGACAACACGCAACCAAAAGGGACAATACCTTCTTCATGTGGACCTCCTCTGTCGTGGATAGGGAAAATCTCAAAACACCAAGTTTCGGACAAAAAACACAAAAAGCCGCCTGCCGGCACATTGCCAGGCACGGGCGGCTTCTTTGCTCACCAGAACTTCAGGATTGTCGCTCCTCCTAACGCATCGGAATCAGCACACGCACAGTGTTACTATACTTTTAATTGAAATAGTGAAATATTTCTACACCTCAACACATTTTTTAACAAAAAGGCAAAACAGCGGATAAAAAAACGTCTTTCCATGTCATGGCTGGAGTTCGATTTTGGATGATTGCTGCGTCTGGCAATCGGGACAATCGAAAACCCTCGTGTCGTGCCACCAGGGTTCCGCATCCCAACAGGCCGGATTCTCGATACAATTGACATGGGTCACATCATTAAAATTCTTCACCTGACCGCACCCTTCGCAATACAACCAGACCTTACCATCGGCGCACGCCTGCAAAAACTCACCGGGATTCGACATAAAATTCTCTCAAAAAATGGGATGTGAGACGGGTCTACCTTGGCGACACTTTCGGGGAACCCTCAGCACGCAGCTGCTTCACGGTTCGTCCGGCAATCCCCCAATTTTCAGTGGCAGATTCTTTAATCACCACGTGGGTCGTCGTCGGGTTTTTATTCAGAACCCGCGTCATCAAATCAGTGATCCCTTCGACCAACTCCGCCTTCTGCTCCGCAGTCGCACCCTCCGTGATCATAACCTGTATGTATGGCATGCTTAAAATCTCCGAAAAAAGATGGCAGCTCTCGTAAACGGCGAGAGCTGCCATATATCAAACGTTAAATAGATTTATTTTAATAAGTTGCCGTGACCTCGAACTCACCATCTTTAACATCGACAGTATAAACAACACGGACCGTATGGTCACCTTCAGTGTAATCGGTCATGAAGGTAATGCGGTAACCTGCTGC
>PKUC01000098.1 GCA_002868865.1 Desulfuromonas sp.
ACCCGACCAACCCGACCATCGGCGACACCCTGCGCTTTTCCACAAACTACGTCATCGAATTTGTTACCGCTCCGGCCACCAAAATCCAGGAAGCGATTCACAAACACTATGACGAAGAGATCGACCAGCCCGAGCAGCTCGATGAATCGATCGACGATCTGCTCAGCGATATGGATGATGACCACATCGATGTCGCCGAAGACCCCGAAGAGGTGGTCGACTCTACCGTCACCGAGCGGGATTCGCACATCATCACTCTGGTCAACCGGATCCTGCTCGACGCGTATAACAAGGGCGCGTCCGACATCCACTTCGAGCCGGGTCTCGGGCGGCAGCCGATGCAGATCCGCTACCGCACCGACGGTTTCTGCAAGGTGGCGCACCAGGTCTCACAAAACTACAAAAAAGCGATTATCTCGCGACTGAAGATCATCTCCAAACTTGATATCGCCGAACGGCGCCGACCGCAGAGCGGCAAGATACAGCTCCGTTCCGGTCGCACCAAAATCGAGTACCGCGTCGAAATCACCCCGACAACCGGCGGGCTGGAGGATGCGGTATTACGGGTTCTGGCCTCATCAAAACCACTGAAGCTCGAAGAGATGGGTTTTTCGGATCAGAGCAGAAAAAGCTTTGAAGAGATGCTGGGCAAGCCGCACGGCATTATCCTCTGCGTCGGTCCGACCGGTTCAGGCAAAACCACCACGCTCCACTCGGCACTGGGACACATCAACCACCCGGACCGTAAAATCTGGACCGCCGAGGATCCGGTCGAGATTACCCAACCGGGCCTGCGGCAGGTGCAGGTGGTCCCCAAAATCGGCTTCAGTTTCCCCGAGGCGCTACGCTCTTTTCTGCGCGCCGACCCCGATGTCATCATGATCGGTGAGATGCGCGATGCGGAGACCGCCAAAATCGCCATCGAGGCATCCCTTACCGGTCACCAGGTATTCAGCACGCTGCACACCAACAGCGCGGCCGAGACCGTCGTCCGCCTGATCGAGATGGGGATGGACCCCTTTAACTTTGCCAATGCCCTGATCGGCATTCTGGCTCAGCGTCTGGCGCGACGCATCTGCTCAAAATGCAAAGAAAGCTATCAACCTGAACCGGACGAGCTGAACGAGCTGATACAAACCTACGGCGCGGCTCTCTACCAAAAGCACGGCCTGCCGATGAACGCCTCCGAGGTGACCCTCTACCGCAGTGAGGGCTGTGACCATTGCGGCGGGACAGGCTACCGCGGGCGGGTGTCGATCCACGAACTACTGGTCGCCTCAGAACCGATCCGCAAAGGGATCAAAGCGAACATGTCCCTTGAAGACCTGCGTGACCTGGCGATCGACGAAGGGATGCGCACCCTCAAGATGGACGGTATCGATAAGATTCTGGCAGGGCACACAGACTTGGAGCAGATCCTGCGGGTCTGCATGTAAGAGAGCCCGGTTCCACAACCGAACGGCAGGCTGAAAAGATCTATCCCAAAGCGTCTTGCGAGCGGTTCGGTCCGGAGACCACTGTTGCCCCGAGCCGCTGCGCAATGCCCCGCAGCATGCCGTTAAACACCAGATTGTGCAGCGGCATCACCGCATACCAGTAGGCGATCCCGGCGATACCACGCGGCAGAAAACGGGCATTCAGAGTGAGACGGGTCTGCTCACCGCTGAGCTCCTGCAATTGGAACTCAAGGGTGGCGCATCCCGGCATCTTCATCTCTGCCGCCAGCAGCAACCGACTCTGAGGCTCGACCTCGCTGACCCGCCAGAAATCGAGAGCGTCTCCGGGGAAAATCTCCGTGGGGCACCGCCGCCCCCTCTGCAAACCGACCCCACCGCTGAATCGATCCAACAGTCCCCGCAGCCACCAGAGCCAGTCGGCATAGTACCAGCCGTTATCACCGCCGATACAGATCACCGCCTTCCACACCTGCTCAATCGGCGCATCGATGACCGTCCAACGGCTGTCACTGTAGCAGGTGCCTCCAGCCCAACCCGGATCTCCGGGGACAGCCCATTCCGCCGGCGGGATCAGCCCCGCATCGGTCCATGAACTTTCAACCTGCTGCCCGTGGATTTTTTCCAACGCCAGGCGGATCGCCTGGCGACAGTCGAGCAGGTCCTGTGGCAACAGTTCCTCAACCCGTCGATCTGCACAGACCACGCGGTTTCGCAACCCTTCGGCAAGGGGGCGGGCAAGCGTGGCCGGAACCGGCGTCACCAGATGGATCCAGTACGAACTGAGCCGCGGCGTCAGAACCGGAACCGGGATAATCAGGCGTTTTCTCAGCCCGGCTTCCTCGGCAAACAACTCCATCAACTGCCGGTAGGTCAAAACATCCTGTTGACCGATATCATAGATCTGGCCGACCGTCTGGTCGTTATCAAGGCAGGCAACAAGATAATGGAGGACATTCCGCACACCGATCGGCTGACATTCGGTATCAACCCAACGCGGCGTTAGCATCACCGGCAGACGTTCAACCAGATATCGGAGGATTTCAAAAGAAGCACTCCCCGAACCGATAATCATCGCGGCGCGAAAAATCGTCACCGGAACATGGCCATCCCCAAGAATCTCAGCGACCTCAGCCCGTGAGCGCAGATGTTCACTGAGCCACGGTGAGTCTTCCCCCAGACCACCGAGATAGATCAGGCGGTCAAGGCCTGCCTGTTCGGCGCACACCACCATATTGCGGGCCGCGATCCGGTCAGATCGGGCAAAATCGCTGGAGGAAGAGTCCATGGAATGAACCAGATAGTAGGCGGCCCAGCACCCCTGGCAAGCCGCCAGCAGACCATCACGATCAAACAGGTCCGCCACAGCAATTTCAAGGTTGGGATGACCGGCCCAGGGCCGCTGCCTCAACTTGGCAGGTGCTCTTGCCAGCGCCCGCACCCGGTAGCCCTGCTCCAACAGACGCGGAATCAGACGTGCGCCGATGTACCCGGTCGCCCCCGCGACCAGGACAAGCTCTTCTCTAGCGATTTTATCCATGGCCAACCCCCTTATTAGTTCCATTCTAATCGCTGCAGACCCTCCAGGCAATGTGACGTCGCAACCCACACCCTTTTGGCTGACAAAACACCCCATCTGCGCGAAAAAACATTAGCCCTCGGCCGTGCCGGCCTGATATAGTGCGCTTTTTCGGCAACATGAACCAAACAGCGACTCAGGAGACATCAGTATGAGAGTGGGTTTTGTCGGTTGGCGGGGCATGGTTGGCTCTGTCCTCATGCAACGAATGCAGGAAGAGAACGATTTCGCCGGGATCGAACCGGTTTTTTTCACCACCTCACAGGCCGGTCAACCGGCACCGATGGGGGCGGGGACATTACAGAAAGCCGACGACATCGACGCGCTCAAATCCCTCGATGTTATCGTCACCTGTCAGGGCGGGGACTACACCAAAGCCGTTCACCCCGAGCTGCGCAAGACAGGCTGGCAGGGATACTGGATCGACGCCGCATCAAGCCTGCGGATGGACGATAACGCCATCATCATCCTCGATCCGGTCAACCGCGACGTTATCGATCGCGGGTTGAAATCGGGGATCAAGGACTATATCGGCGGAAACTGCACCGTCAGCCTGATGCTGATGGCTCTGGGCGGGCTGTTTGAAAACAATCTGGTCGAGTGGGCCACATCGATGACCTATCAGGCGGCGTCGGGTGCCGGCGCACAGAACATGCGCGAACTGCTGACCCAGATGGGCGAGCTCAATGCGACGGTCAATAACCTGCTGCAGGATCCGGCCTCGGCCATCCTGGAGATCGACAAGCAGGTCACCGCCAAACTAACCGGCGGCACCCTGAGCATGGGCAACTTCGGATATCCACTGGCAGGGAGTCTGCTTCCCTGGATCGACCGCGAGGTCGAAGACGGTCAGTCGCGTGAAGAGTGGAAAGGGCTGGTCGAAACCAATAAGATTCTCGGCAACGAAACCCCGATCCCCATCGACGGCATCTGCGTGCGTATCGGCGCCATGCGCTGTCACAGCCAGGCCCTGACCATCAAGCTGAAAAAGGATGTCCCGATCGACGAGATCGAGGAGATGCTGCAGAACCACAACGCCTGGGCCGATGTGATCCCCAACCGCAAAGACGACACCCTTGCCCGGCTGACCCCAACCGCCGTTTCGGGCACCCTCAACACCCCAGTCGGCCGTCTGCGCAAGATGAAAATGGGCCCCGAGTATCTTTCAGCATTCACCGTCGGCGACCAGCTGCTGTGGGGCGCCGCCGAACCACTGCGGCGCATGCTGCGCATCCTCGCCGAGCGCTGATTCTGTCGGATACATCAACGTTGCTTATCGACCGGCTGATCCTCCCCAGGATCGGCCGGTTTTTTCTTTCCCCTTTTTCGGGTACACTTCGGTCATGTCTCTTTTCTGCCGTACCCTGCTCTGCCTGAGTCTGATTCTGCTCTCAACCGCGTCCCCGCTGCTGGCCCGCGAGCCGCTTCCGCGCAACCCGTCGGCTATCGACATTCGGCAGAGCGAAGAAACACTGGCTGAGCGGAATCGTTTTTCACTTTTACCCTACAAACAGAACTACATCCTGCCACTGGCGTATAATAACCGTCCGGAAAACGACGCCTACCCGCCTGACGAAGCAAACATCGACCGCCTGGAGCTCAAGTTTCAACTCAGTTTCAAAATTCCGCTGGTCAAGGGCGTACTGAAAGGCCATGGCAACCTGTTTGCTGGTTACACCCAGCAGTCGTTCTGGCAAGCGTACAATGGTGATGAATCATCGCCATTTCGCGAAACCAACTATGAACCGGAACTCTATCTCGATTTTCCGGTCGAAGCGAGCCTGTTCGGGCTCCGCAGCCGCTTTGTGACGCTGGGGCTATCTCACCAATCCAACGGGCGCAGCGAGCCACTCTCCCGCAGCTGGAACCGTGTCTATGCTCTGGTCGCCTTTGAGCGAGGGAATTTCTACTGCGCGCTGCGTCCCTGGCTCCGCATCCCCGAAAGCCACTCCGATGACGACAACCCCGATATCGACGATTATCTGGGGCACGGTGAAGCCTATGCCCTCTATTTACACAACGAGCACCGGCTGGGGCTGATGCTGCGCAACAACCTACGCTCTGAAAACCGGGTCGGCGTACTGCTCGACTGGAGCTTTCCGATCAAGGGGAAAAAACTTCATGGCTACCTGCAGCTCTTCCACGGCTACGGCGAAAGCCTGATCGACTACAATCAGCTCAACAATCGCGTCGGTTTGGGCATTATCGTCAGCAACTGGCTGTAATTCGTTGGGGCAATAATTATGATCAAGGGAAGATATTCCAGAAACTCTTTGTGCTTCATGACCTTTACATTATCTATCGTTACGACCCTTTACCGCGTCGAGAAAAAATAAAAGCAATGATCAGCAAAGGATAAACAAAAAGGGCTTCAGCGAATTTTCCCTGAAATAACGCGTAGGTGCTGAACAACAAACCAACTATTGTTAGAGCTATCAGCAGTATCGCAACCGAACGGTTCATGATATTTCTCGCTTAGAGGACTCTGGCAAATAACGATATGGAAATGAAATATTTTTACGAGATGCTCGACCGGCTGGCACCCGGCTCAACAATCGTGTCGGCATCGGCATTCTGGCCAGCAACTGGCTTTAGGCGCCCCGCCGTTTACTGCCGCGCGGTGCGCAGGTTGCCGATATCACTTTCGAAATTACTGCGGAAAGGATTGATGTCGAGCCCACCGCGCCGGGTGTAACGGGCATAGACCGTCAGCTTATCCGGTGCGCAGTACCGCATCAGGTCAGCAAAAATCCGCTCGACGCACTGCTCGTGGAACTCATTGTGCTGCCGGAAAGAAATCAAGTAGCGCAATAGCGCCTCTTCAGAGATTTTTCCTCCCTGATAGCGGATCACCACACTGCCCCAGTCCGGCTGATTGGTCACCAAACAGTTGCTCTTGAGCAGGTGGCTGTGCAGGGTTTCGTTCACCTGCTGGGTGGCATCGACGGCCCCTTCGAGCAGCCCCGCGTCGAGGGCATAATCGTTGACTTCGATGTCAAGATCGTCGATGCAGCGCCCCGGCAGACTATCGATCCGCTCCGAGGCGAAATCGTCCGCAGCGATCAGACGCACACCCACCTCCGCTCCTGCGGCTTTCGTCAGATCGGAGACCAGGGTTGCCTGCACCTGCTGCACAGTGTCAAACCGGGTCTGATTGAGCGAATTGAGATAGAGCTTGAACGATTTTGATTCGATCAGAAATTCCGACCGGCAGCAAAAGCGGAATTCGGCCATCGCCACCACCGGCTTCCCCTTGCCGTTGAGCCACGACAGCTCATAGGCGTTCCAGATATCGAAACCATCAAAGGGAAGTTGCGCGCCGATACCGATCTCATCACGCTTGATCTGACGCGGAAACGGGCAAAGCAGCCCCGGGTCGTAATCGGAAACATAGCGGGTCGGCTGCCCGAGCGGCAGGGTATTTTTCAAAGCGTCTGAATCTGTCATCATATCTCCTTGCGGCGGATCTCCTGATAGCGCAGAGCATACCCGTTTGCCTCACTGGGGCCAAGAAAATCTCCTTCTCATCCTTCCCTCACTTGACAAACGTGCAGACAGAATGCTCACTTAGGCGGAGTTTCCTTGCACCACATTCTTATTGCGGAGGGTTTCATGTCCGATTGCGATTTTGACCTGTTTGTCATCGGTGGCGGCTCAGGAGGCGTCCGCGCCGCCCGCATGGCGGCCGCACTGGGTGTCCGCGTTGCCCTGGCGGAAGAGAAACAGCTCGGCGGCACCTGCGTCAATCTGGGGTGCGTCCCCAAAAAGTTGTTCGTCCACGCGGCCCACTACGGCGAAGACTTTCACCACGCTACCGGCTACGGCTGGCAATTTTCAACGCCGCCCCGCTTCGACTGGCCGACCCTGCGCGATCGGAAAACCGCCGACATTCAGCGGATCAACGGCGCCTTCGACAAGATGGTGTCCAAAGCCGGCGTTACCCTGTTTCGCGGCCGCGCCAGCCTGCAAGACGCCCACACCGTTGTCGTCAACGGCCAGAGCTACCGCACCGAACGGATTCTACTGACCCCCGGCGGCCACCCCCATGTTCCTGAATTTCCCGGTCGCGAGCATGTCATGGTGTCGGACGATGCCTTTTTTCTCGAAACGCTCCCCGAATCGATCCTGATTGTCGGCGGCGGCTATATCGCGGTCGAATTTGCCGGTATCTTCAACGGACTTGGCGTCGACACCCGCCTGCTCTACCGGCGTGACAAAGTTCTGCGCGGCTTCGATGACGACATTCGCGACTTTGTCGGCAACGAGCTCGAAAAGAAGGGGATCACACTCCAGTTCAACTCCACCATCGAGCGGATCGACCGTCAGCACGACGGTGCCCTGCAAGCAACCCTAGGCGACGGCCAGACCGTCCAGGCTGGACAGATCTTTTACGCTACCGGCCGGCGACCCAACATCACCGGACTCAATCTCGATACCGTCGGCGTCGAAACCGCACCGACCGGTGCCATCATCGTCAATGACCAGTTTCAGACCAGCGTGCCGTCGATCTACGCCCTGGGCGACGTCATCGACCGGGTACAGTTGACGCCTGTGGCGCTGGCCGAAGCGATGAATCTTGTCGCCCGCTTCTACAAGGGGCAGGATCGCCCGATGGACTACAGCAATATCCCCACGGCGGTCTTCAGCCAGCCCGACATCGGCACCGTCGGACTCACTGAACAGGCCGCCCGCGAGCAGGGCTTCCATGTAGCCATCTACCGCTCTGAATTCCGCGAGCTGAAACACGCTCTCAGCGGCAGCACGGAACGCGCCCTGATGAAGCTGGTCGTTGACAGCAAGACAGACAAGGTCCTCGGCGTTCATATGGTCGGCGGTGCAGCGGCAGAGATCGTCCAGGGATTCGCCGTCGCCCTGAAAGCCGGGGCGACAAAAAGCGTCTTCGATCAAACCATCGGCGTCCACCCCACGTCCGCGGAAGAACTGGTCACCATGCGTGAACCGGTTTAACTCATACGATACAGGCAACAACAAAAAGGACATGTCATGACTGATAACAACACGGAGAGCCCTGAAAACAAAAGTGAAGAGGAAAACTTTGCCGACATGCTCGAACAGAGCCTGCTTGGAGCCACCGAGCTGGAACCGGGTAAAAAGGTGGAAGGAACCGTTCTACAGATCGGTGAAGAGTGGGTTTTTCTCGATGTCGGCCAAAAAGGCGAAGGCATTCTGGCCGGCAGTGAGCTGCTCGATGCCGAAGGGAACATGACTGTCGCCGTCGGTGACACGATCAGCGCCTACTTTCTGTCCCGCGCCGGAGGCGAGCTGCGCTTCACCACACGGCTCGGCGGTGGCGCTACCGGCACCGAACAGTTGGAAAACGCCTGGAGCAACGGCATCCCCGTTGAAGGACGGGTGGAACAGGAGATTAAGGGCGGCTTCGAAATCAAACTGGCCGGTTCCGTCAGAGCATTCTGTCCCTATTCTCAGATCGGGCTACGCCGTCAGAACGACCCCGCAGCCGAAATCGGCAAGACCCATCCCTTTAAAATCACCCAGTTCGGGGAGCGGGGCCGCAACATCGTCGTATCCCACCGCGTCATCCTCGAAGAAGAACGCCAGCAGCAACGGGCCGCACTCAAAGATACCCTACAGGAAGGTACCGTCGTCACCGGCACCGTCACGTCACTGCGCGATTTCGGGGCATTTGTCGACATCGGCGGCATAGAGGGGCTGCTGCCGATCTCAGAGATCAGCTACAGCCGGGTCGAGGATATCACCGAGGTCCTGTCCGTCGATCAACAGCTCGATGTGGCCATCAAAAAACTCGACTGGGACAACAATAAGTTCTCCTTCAGTCTGCGCGACACGCTGGCAAACCCCTGGAGCAAAGTCGGAACAGTCTACAAGGAAGGCACGCAGATTTCTGGGCGGGTGTCTCGACTGACACAATTCGGTGCCTTCGTCACCCTCGACGATGGACTTGATGGTTTGCTCCATATCTCAAAGCTGGGGGAAGGAAAGCACATCCGCCACCCGCAGGACGTGCTCAAAGTCGGTGAAACCATTCAGGTTGTCATCGAAAAAATCGACACGGATCAGCAGCGCATTGCGCTGGCACCGGTCGGCACCGACAGCGAAGCGGGCGAGACCAACTACAGCGAACAGCC
>PKUC01000096.1 GCA_002868865.1 Desulfuromonas sp.
CTGCTGGATTTCGGAATAGATGTTGTCACTGGTCAGCGGCAGCTCACCGGTGTTGATCTGCGCCCTCAGGGAGGTTCTGGATACGTAGTAGCTGGCCAGACTGGTGACCAGAAAGGCGCACACCAGCACGGTCCCCAGAAGCAGCATCAAATTGTTCTTGCGCGCCAACATAACATCCCTCCAGAGCAGACCACAGATCACAACAGGCGATGGTCCACCATAAAACAGACAGCCGTAAAAAATCGCACATTATCCGAGTACACGACTCCAGAAATCTGGTTTCAACGGGCGACAAAGAAGGCCCTACCAGAACTGGCAGGGCCTTCGATCATGACTGCAACGTTCTGCAGTTATTCGCGAACAAACGTATCGATATCGGTTTCGTGAGGCATCCCCATGATGCGTGCATACTCCGACTCGATCAACACATAGTGGTTATGGGTCGACTTGGCGTTCTCCTCGAAGATCGCCTGAACATCGGCGTCTTCAATCTTGGCCGCCATCTCACGCAGGCTTTTTTCCAAGTTTTTTTCTTTCTCCATCGCCAGTTCCATCGCTTTGCGTTCACTGAAATCGGCCAGCAGAGCCTTGTCGAGATCGGACAGCCACTCAGACTCGTTTTCCGGCGGCGCATCGATAAAATCCTCAAACGAGGGCATATCATCACCGGCGTAGTTATCAAAAAAATGTTTAGCGTGCTCACGCTCCTCACGGGCCAGCAGCTCGAAGGTCTTGATCGCCGCCTCATCGGTCATGTGGCTGGCCGCGATCTGATAAAAATTCATGGCGTTCTTTTCTGTCTGTACGGAACGCTTCAAAGCGTCTTGAACCTCAGAATTGTTCATCGGTGACTCTCCTTTTGAATAAATTCAACCTCAGGATTATTCCCCCGCGGGGGCCGTAAATGTTCGCTGTCCCAGTTCTCGATCCAGCATAATCAGGCCGCGCCCGTCGTCCTGGATCCGCTTTAATTCGGCGATGATCTGACCGAACGATGCCTCTTCCTCCACCTGTTCGGTCACAAACCACTGCAGACAGATCTGTGCGGCAAAATCGTTTTCATCACGGGCAATCATCATCAGATTGTTGATCCGCGACGTCACCAGCTGCTCATGTTGCAGGGCGGTCTCAAACGCCTGCAGCGGTGAGTCGTAGTCGTTATTTGGGGCCTCCATCGCCAGATAACGAACCCGTCCACCGGCATCGTTCACATATTCCGCCAGTTTTTCGGAATGGAACAGCTCTTCCTGAAACTGGGTTTCCATCCAGCTGGAAAAACCGGGCAGATCTTCACTGGCAAAATAGGCGGCCATCGCCTTGTAGATTATCCCTGAAGCGATCTCAAACGTAATCTGATCGTTGATAGCGTCCTGCAGGCGTTCACTGATCATGAGCAATCTCCTCCGTTAAGAAATATCAGGATATCGGGGCTCTTTTTGAATAGGTGACCATTATACTCATCTATCCACTGTTTGCAAGGCTCCATTTAACCCTGCAGGTCAAATCTTACCGTATTTTGTGTATCCCCGCGCTTTTTTCTCCCTTGTTCCTCGGAAAAAACCAGACATCCGTTGCCAAAAGAGCGTCGAATAGTCTATGGTCTGATTCTTTGATCGCGGAGGTCAACAATCCGATGAATATCGCCACCACATCTTTTATCAAAAGCGCCACCCGGCCGGGCAACTACCCCCCCGCCGAACTGCCGGAAATCGCCTTTGCCGGACGCAGCAACGTCGGCAAAAGCTCACTGATCAACGTGCTGGTCAACCGGCGCAACCTGGTCCGCACCTCGTCTACGCCGGGCCGCACCCAGCTGATCAACTTTTTCGCGATCAACGACGCCTTTAATCTGGTCGATCTGCCGGGCTACGGTTTTGCCAAGGTACCTCTCGCGGTCAAAAAGGCCTGGGGGCCGATGATGCGGACCTATCTGGAAGTCCGCGAAACCCTCAGGGCGGTAGTCTTTATCCTCGACATCCGCCGTGTCCCCCGCGAAGAAGATATTCAGATGCTTGACTGGTTGGAAGAATTTGAGGTGCCGACCATTCCGGTTATTACCAAAACCGACAAGATCAAACGAAGTCAGCGCGAAAAACAGATCCGGCCGATCGTTGAAGCCACCGGCCTGCCACGCGAGGCTTTTACCCTGTTCTCCGCACACAGCCGTGAGGGCCGCGATGACATCTGGGAGCTGATCGAAGCGGCGATAAACTCCGATCAAAGCTGACCGCATCGGAACGTCAGTGCCTCTTACCGGTCCTCGGCGCCGGTATTGTTAAAAAACTGTTCTTCCAGATCCCGTTCCGGGATCGGCCGACTGAACAGATATCCCTGCGCTTCGTCACAATCCTTCTCCAGCAGAAACTCCCGCTGATCCTGTTCCTCCACACCTTCGGCAATTACCTGCAGTCCCATTCCCTTGGCCAGGGCGATGACCGACTCTGCCAGGGTAGCACTCTGCTCGTTGGTGCAGACGTCGGTGATAAATGCCCGGTCGATCTTCAAATGGGTAATGGGAAACTTTTGCAGATAACTCAGCGAAGAATATCCGGTGCCAAAGTCGTCGATCGCCAGACTGATCCCCCGCGACTTCAGATCGGTCAAAGTCATGATCGCATCATCGACCCGGTCCATAATGACACTTTCGGTGATCTCCATCTCAAGACGCAACGGATCGATACCGGTGTCCTGGAGAATCTGGTCGACGGTGTCGATAAATCCCGGTTCGTTGAACTGACGAGCCGAAATATTGACCGCAATGCGGAATTCAGTCTGCCCCTCATCATGCCAGCGCTTTGCCGTCTGGCAGGCCTGCCGCATCACCCAGCTCCCCAGCGGCACGATCAGTCCGGTCTCCTCTGCCAGGGGGATAAAGTCTGCCGGTGACACCATGCCCATGGTCGGATGCTGCCAGCGCACCAGCGCTTCGGCCCCGACAATGCAATTGCTGTGCAGATCGATCTGCGGCTGATAATGCAGAACAAACTGGTCCTGCTCCAGTCCCTGACGCAGGGCCCCCTCAAGAAACAGGATTTCCCGGCTGCGTGAATTCATCTTCGGGTGGTAAAACTGGCAAGTATTACGCCCCTGGTCCTTGGCCCGGTACATGGCGATTTCGGCGTACTTAAGCAGAACATCGCTGTCATGTCCGTCGGTCGGACAGACACTGATGCCAATACTGGCGGTCAGATAGATCTTGTGCCCCTCAAAATCGAACGGTTCGGAAATCTTTTCAAGGATTATCTGTCCCTTCAAGAGCACGTTCTCGAGATCAGCTTCATCTTCCAGCAGCAAGCCAAACTCGTCACCCCCAAGGCGGGCCAGCGTGTCGGAAGATCTCACCGTCGTCTTGAGCCGCTCGGCAACCTGACAGAGCATCGAATCGCCGTAATCATGACCGATCGAATCGTTGATCGTCTTAAAACGATCCAGGTCGATAAGCAGCAACGCCATCCGCGTATCTCTACGCCTCCCCCTATCCAACACATGAGCCAGGCGATCATGAAACAGAGTGCGGTTGGGCAGGCCGGTCAGTGAATCATAATTGACCAGGAAGTTGAGATGATCTTCCTTCTCCTGCAGGCGTGTTTCTGCGGTTTCCTGCTCGAGAGCCAGGGCGATCGGTACCGCCAGTTTTTCCAGAAATTCAACCAGGTCGGTGCTCAACTTGCCCGGTTGACAGTCATTGAGCTGCAGCAGGCCAATCACCTGGGTTCCAGACTTCAGAGGGATCAACGCCATAGAGCGAACACCCAGACGGGAACACTGATCATAGCAACACAGCTGTGCTTCCGAATCGGACATCCCGTCGTTGCGCCACAGGGTCCCATTACTGTCAGTCAACTCGGCGGGTAACTGTTCGAGGAAAACTTTACCGCACAAACTTTCGGCAAACCCTTTTTCATCGCGGATGTCACTGAGCGGATGACAGTTTCCGGCACCAAAAAACTCTTCGAACCCAAGGGTCGCCTGATAGAAAAATTGTTCCTTGACCCGCATCAGCAGCGCAGCCCCTTCCATGCCGGTAAAGTCCTTGATCAACCGCAGCACGTCACGTTGCCGATTGATTTGCGCCCCGGGCAATGACAGCACCTTCAGAACCTGGTCGGTGAGCAGTTCACGCTGCTCGCCAAACTTGGCGGCGGTGATATCTTCTTTGATCGCCAAAAAGTTGGTGATCTTTCCATCGGTGTTACGCACCGGTGAAATCTGCACATGCTCCCAATAGAAGGTTCCGTCCTTCTTTCTGTTGTACATTTCGCCGCGCCACTCCAGTCCGGAACTGATCGTTTCCCACAAGGTTTGATAGTACTCATGTGGAAAGCGGCCACCGTTGAGAATGCGCGGATTCTCGCCGATCATCTCGTTGCGGGAATACCCGGTGACCCGAACGAACATCTCGTTGACATACTCAATGTTGCCATGGATATCGGTGATCATGATCAAACTGGTACTCTGTTCAAGAGCCTGCGAGAGCTTACTCAGCTCATCAAGGCTCTGCCGCTGGCTGGTCATATCGCGAAAATTCCACACCCGGCCGATGATTTTTTTGTCGGACAACTGTGGCCTGGTTATCATCTCGTAAATCCGTCCGTCTCTGAACCGAATGAGACTCTCCAACTCTTTTTCAGGCACATCGTACAGCCCTGTCACCTCGTTCTTGAACGCTACGGAATTCTCAAGCTGCGCCACGGCCTGATCGAATACCGCTCCCTGCACATTCTGACCGGAGATATCAGCAGGCAACTGCCACATCTCCAAAAAGCACTGGTTATAGGTCGTCACCTGCCCTGCTCTGTTGACCGCGAGGATACCGTCCCCGGTCGATTCCAACGTTGTTTCGATCAGCGATTTGCTACGCGATATCTCCTCTTCGGCCTTTTTGCGCGGGGTAATGTCATCAAGGGTTTGAATCACCGCGATCACCCGGCCCTGGTTATCATGGATCGGTGCAGCGTTAAACACGATATAGCGCATGCGACCGCTGAGCAGCAGCCAGCCCTCGGCCTCCAGTCCCCCGGAGATCAAAGGCGAAGGAACCACCTTCGTATAGTATTGTCCAAAGTCATCCTGCAAACCGTCGATGATCAGATCTGCCAGACAGGGTCGCCTGCTCTGGTAGAAAGCCATCCAGTGCTGATCTGTCCCCAGCAACGTATCGGCCGACATGCCGGTCAGCTCCTCGCAGGCTCGATTCCAAATCAGCACCCGATGCTCGGCATCGATAACAAATGCCGGCGCTGCTGCATTCTGCAGAATTGCATCCGAAAACTGTTTCTGCTCCTCGAGAGCCAGTTCAATCTGCTTGCGCTCGCTGATATCGAGTATTGAACCGACCAGACCCGCCAACTCTCCATGCTGATCGACAAAGGTCGCCTTGTAGAAAATAACCTGATGCTGGGTGCCATCGGCCCACTGCACAGAACTTTCGTAAGTTTGCGTTTGTCCGGCACCTCGTTTGAGAAGATCGTTATCTGCCGCGTGATATTTTTCCGCAAGATCGGCCGGTGCGATCTCGAACACCGACTTACCAAGCAGATTCTGCTTGGTAATACCGATATAATCCTCAAACGCATTATTGCACCCGGTGTACACCCCATCTACGTCTTTAAAAAATACCGGGTTCGGCATGACATCGATAAGAACCTGCAGAAAATGGATCTGCTCGGTCAACGCCATTTCCTTTTCGGAAATCCGTTGCAGCAATCCACTAAATGCTCTTGCAAGCTCACCAATTTCATCCTCTGAATCCACCCTGATCTGCACTGCCGCATCAGAAATTTCAACATCACGGATCTGCTTAGTCAGTTGCTCCAACGGAAACGTCATCCGTCGCATCAGCATCCAGGCGACACATGCCGCCACCAAGAGCATGTTGACCAGCACCATAAAAAATTTTTCACGGGCTTCGACAATGGGTGCGTGAGCTTCGGCCAGAGGGTAGTTAGCGGCCAAAATCCAGTCGTTGGTTTCTAATCGTTTAAAAGAGCTAAGCGCCTCAAGTCCAAACGAGGTCACGGTCTCGCCTGTCCCTTCAAAGCCATTGAGCGCACGATCGAACATAAGGTTGACGCCGAGGGGAACATCTTTTTTGAGTATCCGTGCGTGGTTGGGATGAAAAACCAGCATGCGCTGCTGATTATACAGATATAGGTAGCCGGCCTCTCCCAGCTTGACGTCAAGCAGTCTGCGGATGAAATTGCGGTTCATCAGGTCGACAGTCCCGGCCAGCACCGCGATCACATCACCGTCCGCAGAAAGGACCGGAGAGGTAAACATCATAATGGGCCGCGGCGAGGTCTGACCGGAAAAAAAGGGCTCGGAAACCTGTGAACTGCGGGTCAGCAAGGTTGTTTTCAAATACTGCTCGTGCGGGCAATCGGATCCACAGTCGAGTGCAGCGCCCCGTGCCGTCGCGAGGAGGGTCAAATCAGGAGAATAGAGGTAGAGGTCGTTATCAAACTGCGTCAGGTCATCCCGCTGAGCCTTCAACAAGGTTTCAGCCCGCTCAGGTGTGATCTCCTGATAGCCGTCCATCACACGGGCCATGCCTTCGATATGAGCGCCGACCGACCGCACAAGGTTATCGACCTCGCGGGCCAGTGTCGTTACAATGGTGTAGTTCTGCTGCGCGATCGAACGTTTCAGTTCATTCTGAAAAAAAGTGGAGAACAGATAGCCGATGCCGATGAGAAAAACCGCCAACAGCGCCGTGACCGCCAGCGCCATCTTCACCTTGAGGCCAATTTGAAGCTTCGGTGCTCCGCTGTCGCCTGTTTTTCTCATTTATCTGGCCTTCCAGTCGGCTCCAAACCGATCTATCCGTGACAGGGTTTCGAAGAGAATCGGCACAAAGAGAGCGAAGGCCGTTTCGAGCAGGGCAAAAACGTAGCCATTAACCTCAAAAACAGCAGCACTCTCTATGCCATCGGTGGAAAGGGTGTTCGATATCAGCAGGACACTTAATTAGAAAAGTACAATGACCTTACAGGCCCGTCAACCTTTTCATAAAAATTTTAATACACCGTTTTACTAAAACAGCACAGACTCTTCCCTCCACACACCATTCAAACGGTTCTTTCCTCTTGTTTTTAAAGGGTTTTCATGATATCACTCGACTCCTCTCGGCCGAAAAGGAAAAAAGTAGACAATGATCGATGCAGACTCCAAGGACCTGATCTTTATGCAACAGGCCCTTGCAGAAGCTGAGATCGCCGAGCTAAAGGGTGAAGTGCCCATCGGCGCGGTCATCGTCGCAGATGGTGAGATCATCGGCCGGGGGCACAATCTCCGCGAGACCCTGCAGGACCCGACCGCGCATGCGGAGGCCATCGCCATCCGTCAGGCTGCGGAAACACTCGGATCGTGGCGCTTGATCGACAGCACCCTCTACGTCACGCTGGAACCGTGCGTGATGTGCATGGGTGCGATTATTCTCGCCCGGGTTCCACAGCTGGTGTACGGCTGCCGTGATCCTAAAGTCGGCGCGGTCGGTTCGATCTACGACTTTTCGCAGGATGATCGTTTTAATCACCGCGTCGCGGTGCGGGAGGGGATTTTAGGTGACCGCTGCAGCCAGCAGCTCAGCACATTCTTCCGTAGGCTGCGGGCCGAAAAGAAAAAACTGAAAACACAATAGTATTATGGAGAGGTGTCCGAGCGGCCGAAGGTGATTGACTCGAAATCAATTGTCCCGAAAGGGACCCGGGGTTCGAATCCCCGCCTCTCCGCCATAATCAAAAAGCAGGGGGCTACGATCGGTCGTAGCCCCCTGCTTTTTTGTATTCACGTCTTCAGCTGTTTCGCTTGTGGTTGACCCCCCTCCGGCCTTTTCCGCCGTGGCCGTCTGCGACGAGGTCGTGTCTTTTTGCGAGCCTCGCCTGCAGGGACGGTGCGCTGTTCTATAGCCTCACTCCATTCTTCGGTAACAGCAACCAGTTCGGGCTTGACGAGAGCCCACAGACGCAGCAGTTCGAGGGCACGTGGGGTAAAGGGGTGCTCGACAAAGCGGCGCTCTCCGCGTCGGCCGCGGCCACGGACCATGCGGAAGCAGCCTACCAGCATCTCGCGGGCCTGATGACGGATCCCCTGGGCAATGCTGAAGTAGCGGCAGTGTGAAAAAATGATGTCGTTGGCCATATGCAGCGCCGCGGTGATATGGGTATCCTTCTCCACCGGAAAGTCCCGAAAAAACCGGTTGAGAAACAGCGCAGCGATGGCAAAGGCTTCGTCGATGGCAACGCCCGAGGCCGTTCGATCATCGACGTGCTGCAGCAACTGCAAGCTCGTTTCATCACCACGATACCCCGCCAGCAGATGCGGCAGCAGGCCCAGCTCCTTACTCATCCGCATCACCCTAGCGGCAACCTTATGCCGGAACAGCTCCATGATCTCTTCGCGGATGCGAGCCGGTGCGGCTTCGGCGATGAGGGGCGCGTTGACTTCGATACTGCGTAGGGTGGAATCATCCAGCGAAAACCCGAGGCGGGCGGAAAATTCGAGAGCGCGCAGCATCCGTACCGGATCTTCTTTGAAACGTACGTCGGGGTCACCGATGACCCGGATCTGCCGCTGAGCCAGATCGTCCAGGCCGCCGGTGTAGTCGATCACAGAAAAATCACTGATATCATAAAACAGCGCATTCATCGTAAAATCGCGACGGTAGGCATCCTCACCCGGAGTACCGAACACGTTCTGTACAAACAGGAAGTGATCGTCGGGGTCGTCCGGCAGCTCGTCCTGCCGTGGATGTCGGCGGAAGGTTGCGACCTCGATCACCTTGTTGTCTTTAAAACGGATATGCGCCAATCTAAACCGGCGACCGACCAAAAAGCAGTTGCGAAACAGGCGGCGTACCTGTGAAGGGGTCGCGTCGGTGCCGATATCAAAATCTTTCGGTTGACGACCGAGCAGCAGATCGCGGACGCTGCCGCCAACGAGATAAGCCAGATGGCCGTTGCGATGCAGTCGATACAGAACCTTGAGGACGTCTTCGTCGATCTGCTGGCGTGAAATGTTATGTTGAGCGCGTGGTAAAATCCGCGGCGTATTTACGTTAAGCATTGACACCCTGACCTTCCCTGAAAATCGGCACTATAGCAGATCTTGCGCGCTATCCCCAAGGGAAGGCTTGCGCTATGCGGGCAAAAACTCTACAGTTTGCCCTCACCCTTTTCTCATGGACCCTATGACAAACAGAGCTATCCCCATGGTCGTCATCCTCGGCGCCACGGCCAGCGGCAAGACCGGTCTGGCGGTGGCTGCCGCGCGTACCCTGCACGGAGAGATCATCTCAGCAGATTCGCGCCAGGTCTACCGCGGCATGGATCTCGGTACCGGCAAGGATCTGTCCGAATATGGTGACATCCCCTACCATCTGATCGATATCGCCGACCCCGGCAGTGAATACAACGTCTACCGTTTTCAACGTGACTGCTTTGCCGTTCTCGAGGGGATCGACAGCCGCAAACGCACCCCCATTCTCTGCGGCGGCACCGGTCTCTATCTCGACGCGTTGCTGAAGGGCTACCGACTCATCGAAGTACCGATTAATCCGGGTTTGCGCCATGAACTTGATCCCCTTGATGATGAAGAGCTGCGTCAGCGCCTGCTGGCCTTGAAACCTGAGCAGCACAATCAGACCGATCTGTTGCAACGCAGTCGCCTGATTCGCGCCATCGAGATCGCCGATGGCGAGCAGTCGCTGGCACAACAGCCACCTCCGGCGCCCCCCCTTGCTCCTACAATTTTCGGGCTGCGCTGGCCACGCCCAGTTCTACGGGAACGCATCCGCCTCCGGTTGATGCAGCGTTTTGAGCAGGGAATGATCGAGGAGGTGGAGACTCTCCATCAGTCGGGGGTAAGCTGGGCCTCTCTGGAATTTTATGGTCTGGAATACCGTCTGATCGCGCAGCACCTGCAGGGAGAATTGAGCAGGAACGATATGGTGCAGAAGCTC
>PKUC01000042.1 GCA_002868865.1 Desulfuromonas sp.
CGATGGCGCTCCATATCGATATCGGTTTTCCTCGTCCTGAGACAGTCAACAGAGGCTCGCAGCACGACAACCAGATCAGGTGGTGTTAAGTGCTCATAGTCTGACCTCTCGTGGCGCGCCGCCCAGGTTGAAAAAGCCGATGATATGCTGCGGGTTCCAAGCCGTGGACCATCCATCGGTTCGGGCATATCGAAAAAACTCCGCAGAGGAAAACGGTCAAAAAGGACAACGCCCCGTCTGCTTCGTTCCACAATCGAGCGCCGCCAGACTGCGAACCTGCAGCGGGCGACCAGAAGCCACAGGAGGTCTTCAAAAAAGTGCGCGATCGGTGACAATCCGATCTTGATCGTCCCACGGATCAGAAAGGATAAGGCTTCGACCCATCTCTTTTTGGGGATCCCGAGATAGAGGGAACGAACCTGGAGTTTCCACCCCAGCCAACGATGCAGCTCCGCCGCCAGTGTCGATTTTCCCGAGCCATCAGCCCCCACGAGTGCCACAATCCGCCCTTCATCGATCAGTCGTTTTTTCTCCGTTCTAACAAAGGGTCTACCTATGCGTGAATACCTGAAAATGCGAGACATATAAACCAAGTAAATCCGCATCTTCTGTGAACGTTTATAGTCGCGCAGACCCAAAAACAGCTGCTGCTGAAAGCGCAGAAGGTCACGCCAGAGCAGCCGACGAGCGGCAAACCGGGTGATAAAATCCAAAAAGAGATCCAGTTGAAGGGGCAACGCCAACCGATCGAAAACCACGCGCAGCTTCGCCTCATCTATCCGACCGATGAGCTGATCAAACTCCTGTTCGATATCGGCAGGGAACGCGGTATAGCGATGATCGGAGAGTCCCTTTATCGCATGTTTCAGCAAGGAGACCCCGTCGATCTTCATGTGGGCGCGGATGATCAAAACCACCAGTTCCAACTCCGGGCACGGCACCGAGACACCATCGTTCATCGTCAAATGGTCGAAATAGACCTGCTCCACCGGCAGGTGATGGTTTTTGAGATATCTCTGTCCGAGGATCAACCGATAGTGGACGTGCAGGTGGATCAGGGTGCCGGTTCTGTCATCGAATCCGAGATAATCGTCGATCCCGTCAAACCGTTTCTCGTAAGGCGACAGAACCTGTTTGATGTCGAAGTGGCGCAATACCTCAACAAAGGCATCCGCGTCATCATCGTGCACCAACAGATCGAGATCTGTTTTTCCTTCGGTCGCCTCCGTAAGGCGCACATTGCTCTTCCAATGGCAATAGCGCAGCCCCTGCCGATTCAGTTCATCAAAAAGGTGTCGGCATAGCGTCAACATCGGTCTAAGTCCACCCGTCTCCTGAGGATGCGATTCACCCCGTTTTTCACTGGAACTGCTGCGCGACAATAGACGCGTTTCTTCCAATCGAAAGGATAGAAGTGCCTGACCGCCCCTTTAAAATGGAGGATTTTGGCATCGCGGTGGTCGTTGTCGGTAAAATAATAAAAATTGTAGATATTGCCGGGAAAGTATTTAATCCGCACGCCATGGAGGGTTTGAATACTGTCGACATCGGGATAGTCTTCAGAACAGGCAAGGCGATTTAACGCCATCTGATCATTACCGACATCGGCCGTTTCCTTTTTCCACAGTTCGATGAACTCACGGGCCGCATCGGTAGGGCGAAAAAAGATCACACCTGCGTTGATATAGCGGGCGATATCCATGTAGGTCTGATGCCATTCGCTCGACAGCTCCGAAAAGTCGCGCAGGGTCACGCCAATATCGTAATCATCGGTTTCTATCTCATCCAGACAGCCGAGCAGTTGTGCGTCGCCATCAAGGTAGGCGATGGTCTCGTTGTACCGGTCCATGCTGAGCTGAACGATGTCCGGCTTAAACAGAGACTTGCTCTTGTAGCCCTTGATCACTTCGGTTTCATAATAACCGTTGCAGTGGAAGCTCTCGTCCTCAACCTCATAGGGAATCCCGAAGCCCAACTGACCGAGATCGTAGACGATCATCCGGTAGTTATGGTTCTTGGCCGCTTTCTCGGTGTCCCGAATAACCGCGCTGAATTTAAAATTTTTATAGTCGCGACCGGCATCGGTCTTTACATTTCCACCATCGGCACATGTCAGAATAATCATATATCGATCCTCACCACAAAAAACGGCTCAGTGCACCAGACGTAAATAGAGCTGTTCATAATCGATTGCCATCGCCCGCGCTGAAAAGCGCTCCCGGACAAAATCACCGGCGGCGGCTGACAGGTTGACCCGCAGGCTCTCATCAGCGATTAACCGCTGCAATTGCGCGGTCAGATGTTGCATCTCTCCGGGGGGGAACAACAGCCCCGTGCGACCGTCCTCGATCAGAACCCGGCAGCCGGGGATATCGGATGCCAGCACCGTAACACCGGCCGCCATAGCCTCCATCACGCAGCGGGGGGTCCCCTCGGAGAGAGACGGTAGCACGAACAGATCGAACATCTTGAGAAACTCTAGTCGATCGGGCCGAAAGCCGAAGAAGGACACCCTGTCGGCGATTCCGAGCTGTCGACTCAACTGCTCAAGCTGTTGTCGCAGTTCCCCTTCACCGACAATGGCGACCCGCAACTTTGGGTATCTACAGTCAGCTACCGCCCGCAGCAGGGTATCAAGCCCTTTTCCGGTTGACAGACGCCCGATATAGCCGATGATAAAGTTGCCATTATCCCGCCACGACACGAGCTCCGCAGCCCCCTTCTGTACCGCGTCGATCTCGTCGATATCGACCCCGTTGGCGATATAGTGAAGCTTGCGCCGGGCCAAGCGGTTTTTCTGCAGTGCATCCAGCAGTTCATGGGAAAGGGGGACAACGGCATCAAACAGTCCAAAGAGCACCCGATCAAGCAGCTCATACAGCCGCAATTTAAGGTCGGGTTGTTTGGTCCATCCATGTGGCGTCGTTACCAGCCGGCACCCTGTCCCGCGAACCGCCAACAGTCCGAGGAGGTCGGTTTTGTATCCATGGGCATGGAGGATATCGATCCGATTCTCGACAATAAACTCTTTGAGCTGACGAACAGCATTGAGGTTGAAGCGACCAAAAGCATCGAAGACCCGGGTCCGAAAACCGGCAACTTTCGCTTCTGCACAGATCGGCGCGGACAGATCCTCATCATCACGAACGGATGCCACCATGGAGACCACGGACGCGGTATCGATGTTTTTGATCAGGGCCAGAATCCAGCGTTCCGCACCATAAACACCCGTTGGACTGGCAAGATGGAGGACATTAACGGGTAGTTTCATCTATAAATCTCGGCCTTTTCAACCAATATCCATGCTTTTTAAAAAAATAGAACAACCCAGAAACATGAGCCAGCACTGCCCGGTTTATTTTGAACCCGCGCGAAATCTCCTGCGCGTCGTGAATCACCGTCACCTGGGGAGCGTAAACAATCCGCAACCCCGCCCGCCAGATTCGCAGACAATAATCGACATCTTCCGGAGCATAAAAGATGTTTTCATCGAGAAGTCCGACGCGCTCTAGGGTCTCTCTGCGCAGTAACCAGAACGCTGAAATCGCATAATCCACCGGCCGACTGCGCCCATCTTCGCACTCCGCTTTCTGTTCAAGCCGTTTCAGAAAAAGGTAACGATAGGCTTTGGAACAGAGGGTCGGAAAGGTGTCGATCGACTTCTGAAAGTTACCGCTGGCATAAACCAGCCGCGGCACCACCATCGCTGTCTCCAACGATGATGACAGCAGTTCAATCAAGGGTTGAAAGGTCCCAGGAGCAACGACGATATCGGAATCGAGGATCGCGACATAGCGACCCTGCGCCTGTTTGAGGGCGAGATTCCGTGAGTAGGTCGTTCCGGTATTGGTCTTGAGAAAGATCGGCTTGACAATGTCGGGGTGGTCCGCCTGATACTGCGCGACAATCTGCTGCGAACCGTCCGTGGAGCCGTTATCGACAATAAAGATCTCATAAGGGCTCAATGCCGCAGGGAGCGCGGCGAGCAACGAATCGAGGCAGGCACCGATATGACGTTTTGAGTTCCAACAGAGAATGACACAGGATAATTCCAAATGCTGACTCCTTCCGCGCTGACATCACAGGCTGATATACCGACGGGCCAACGGGCCGATGCTGGTTGAAAACGGCACCGGCAAGCATTTCCAGCCCGTTTCGGCAAAACGCCTCAGGGCGCTCCCCCCGGCGACGGGTTTCTGTCGCTTTTCTGCCGACAACAGATCGATCCACTCCAGCGGCTCTTCCCGCGCTCCCCACTGTTTTTTAAACCTGTAGCTCCCTGCGTTGAGGGTCGACCTGCCGAAATCAAAACGTGACAAACCCAGGTCAATGGCATATTTCAGCAGGGTCCAGTAGAGCAGCATATTCGGGTTCTGCGGATTATAGTCACGCAGTGACGATGCCCAAGGAATCGCCATCGAAGAGCGGTGCATAAGAACCAACCCCGCCGCCGCCGGAACTCCGGAGGAGGTATAAACAACTGCGATCCGAGCCCTGTCGCCGTAACACTGCATGACGGCACGGATCCATGGCATACCGTGAACGGGAGAGCCGAGATCACGCATATTGCGGGCAAACACCCGATAAAACAGTTCGATCAGGTCCTGTCCACCAACCTGACAGGTCAATCCATCACGCACCGGTTTCTTTACCTGACTGCGCACCTTGGCCTTCAGCCCCGCCAACAGCTGTTCAGAATCGGGTGGCAAGTCAAGAATCATACGGACCTTATCCCCCGAATTCAGATCCACACAGTGTTCAGACCCGGATGGTGTAGAGCTGCGCAGCATCACCTGACGACAGTCATATTGCCGCGCCCGTCGGATCGCCTCCTGTTCCAGTGACGTTGCAATCTCGGCGTTATCGGCCAGGGTCGCGCCAACATCACAATAAGGCAGAGAGACCAGACACCCCGCCAACAACGGAATTTTGCAATGGATCATCGGCAGAACGCCGCAGATATCGGTTCCCCGGACCGCCATCAGATAAACACCGGCAAAACGGTAGGCGCGCTCTACCGCCTGTCGCCACGCGGCAAGGTGGTACGCAGAGCTATCAGGGTGCTGGTTGACGTACGCGTCCCAACGCTGTCGATCCTCCGGTTCTGCCCTGATGATGCGCCATCCTGCCATTGCCTAACTCGCTTTCAGAATTTCGGAATGTTCGCGATCCAGGGTCAGAAACTCGCGGATCGCAGTAAAATGAAATTCCCGCAGCAGCAGACGTAACCGGCGTTCGGTCAGATCGAGATTCAGATAATGCCGGAAACGACTCTTCCATCCCGCGCCACCGATGTGCGGTTGTTCTGGATCGATTTCCCAGGGGTGGAGATAGAACATAAACGGTTGATGCTTGCGGAACAGAAAATAGTTCAGCAGATAACGGGTGAACCGGTAGGGCAGGAGGCGAAAATAACCGCCCCCGGTAATCGGCAGATTCTGTCCGGCGAAACGAAAGGTCGATACGGGGATTTCGCGAAGGCAGTGACACTCGCCAACACAGTCAGCAGAATACACCCAACCGCCCTCTTCGGTTTTCACCACACAGTTGGCCCGCTGGGGCCACTCCGAAATCCCGTAGAGGTCGTGCTTCACCGGGAAAACACTGGAATCGTAACGGTAGCCGGCATCGTAAAGTTCGTCGTAAGCCCAGCTCACTTTCTCCGAAATCGAAAAGCTCGGCGCACGATAACCGAACACTTCTTCACCAACCTGGTCTTCAAGAAGCTGCTTACTCCGCCTGATGTCGGCACCGAACTCTTCGCGTGATTGGGTATAGACTCGGCGGTGGGCATAGCCGTGGCTGGCCACTTCGTGACCCGCGGCGGCGATCTTGCGGGAGATTTCTGGGCAGCGTTCGGCAACCCATCCCAGCACAAAAAATGTAGCGTTCTGGCCACTTTCATCCAGAAGTTCAAGCAGTTTATCCGTGTTTTTTTCGACTCTCAGTTCCCACTTTTCCCAACTGTCGAGGGGAGAAACCTTCTCGAACGCAGACACCTGAAAATAATCTTCAACGTCAAAAGTCAAAAAGTTGTAGTGCATGAGAGTCCCTTTCGCTACTTCTTTTTGCGTGCATCGAGACAGACAACATCCTGAGAGTGTTTCTCCAGCAGAAGCTGGCGCAGGAGCTCAAGCTTGTCCGAAACCCTCTTGATATCGTCATCGAACTTGGAGAACTGATGCTGTTGCTGATTGATCATGTATTCGAGAATGCGCCCCTGACTCGACAGACGATCCAGCACCGATTCTCGTTCCGCACTAGCGGCGGACAGACGTAGGTAGTTTTCTTCGATCTGGTCGAGCCGCGCGCCGATACTGCCCTGTTCGAGGGCCTCGACAAAACCGGGGACCGGGGATTCTTCGGGATTCTCGAGCGCCAGCTCGTCGATCGATTCACGCACCAGACTTAAGGCAATCTCCCGGGTTTCCTCAACAAAGGCGGCCAGCAACAGAGCATCGCACAGCAAATTGACCAGACGCGGCACCCCTCCGCTGAAACGGTAAATTTCATCCAAGGCATCGGGTTGAAAATGAACCGCGTTGCGATTCCCGACTGTTTCCAGACGATGATAGATGTAGTCTTCCATCTCATCACGCCCCAGCGGTAAGAGATGGCAGCTGACACTGATACGCTGACGGAGTTGCCTGAGCTCCGGGCGGGCGATCATACCTTTCAACTCCGGCTGACCCACGAGGATAATCTGCAGCAGTTTGCAGTTATCTGCCTCAAGATTAGAGAGCAGGCGAACCTCTTCAAGGGCTTCGACAGACAGGTTCTGGGCTTCATCGATGATCAGAATCGGCCGCCGGCCGACGCTGTACTCGGCCACAAGAAAATCATTCAGATCCCGTAGCAGTGTGACCTTATTTTTATCGTTAATGTCGAGGCCGAAATCCTCGTTGGTCATCGCCAGCAGTTCGACACCGGTGATCTTGGTATTGAAGATCATCGCCAGCGTATTGCTCTTGTTTTTATTCACGATATCACGCAGCAGTGTTGTCTTGCAGGACCCGACCTCGCCGGTCAGCAGGGTGAACCCTGCGCCCTCCTGCAGACCGTACTGCAGATAGCTGAGTGCCTTTTTATGCCCCTTGCTCAGGTAGAGGAAGTTTGGATTGGGCAAAAGCTCGAAAGGCTTTGCTGTGATCCCGAAAAAGTCTAAATACATAGAGTTAAAACCTTAACTGGGCCGAAAGTGTGTACAGATTGTTACGATAGTCATTCTCTTCCACAGTGGAACGATTGACGCGGTACATGTAACCGCACATCAAGGTACCTGTACTCAAAGTATACCCAAGTGCGCCACGGACGGAGTAACGATCCGTTTTTTCATTGGCCGGCAAAAACTCAAGTGTTCGATAAAGACCGATAATTTCAGTGAAGTATCGCCCCGAAAGCGGGACTCTCATCATCAGGGAGGTGCCAATGGCCCGGTCTTCAGTGCGATCTTCACTGAATATTTCTTCATCCCAGAACAGCTCTGCGTCGATCCTGGCATTTCCCTCATAAACCACATTCAGGGTCACAATCTGAATACGACTGAGACCGCGATCGACCGACAGTTCGGTATCCTGCTCATAGGACAGGTAGACTGACGTTTTCGGACTCAAGGTGTAATCGGTCAGCACATCCCAGCGGGTCCACGACTCCTCTGTTTCGTCGAAATACTCGATGGTGACCGGTCCCCCCTCAATAGCAAGACGGAAACGTGGGCTGATACGATGGGTCAGCCCTGCATTGATCAGCTGTTTTTCAAAGTCCATATTCACTTCCGCAAAATGGAAGAGATAGGCATAGGTCAAATTCCACGTCGTCGCGGCGGTAACATCGTAAGCGTAAATAGCACGCCATTCGTGGCTTTTAACATCGTCCCCGGCCTGGGCGCGGTAGAGAAAACGCTCGTTGCGATACGACAGGGTCAGGCTGTTGTCGTTGCTGATGGTCCACCGATACTGTGGAGTGATAGCCAGGTGATATTGATTGGTCGAATTCACCAGTTCGCTCTCATCGACACCGGGGTCTCGCGTATCGATTGTGACGCGGTCGATGTCGCCGTCGATCAGAACGCTTAAATCCCTGCTGGGCTGCAGCTGTATCAAAGCTGATGCACGCTGGGCGTCACGCAGATTCGTCTGGTTCTCTTCGGTCAGCTCATGGTAGTAGCGCAGCCGCAACGAATAGTCGATATCAGCATCGAGCAATGGCCCGACAACCGTCATCCCGATCCCCGGTTCGACCAGAGTCAACCAGTCATCCGTCGGGTTTCGGTCAGTCAAAAAGAGATTGTCGGTGTACTCCTGCAGAAGACTGAAGGTCGGCTGTAGCGTGACCCGTGCCCACGCACTTCGGGGTCCGAAACCTGAAATCATGACTATAAAGACAACTAAAGTTACATATCTCAAAACAACACACCTCGTACTGATATGTGTGCAGCGATTCAATAGTATGAATACGGGCTGTTTGCCGATGACGACTGTGCATCGTTGTAGACAACGCCCAGCAGATTGGTTTTCCGCAACCCTTCAATAATCTTTTTAGCCGGTTGCAATTTCACCATTTTCTCCCTGACAACAAACAATGAGCTGTCAACACTGTCATTCAGCACCTGCGCATCGGCGTAGGGTAACATCGGAGGAGTATCAAAAATCACGTACCGGTCCAGATAGCGAGTTTTAAGTTCAGACACCAGATCTTTAAAGCGGTTGGACGACAGGAATTCGACCGGGTCGGGCAACGTGCCCCCAGCCGGGAGAATCACCAGCTTGCCGATTCCGGTTTTGATCAACGCCCTATCGAGAGGGATACCCTCTTTGACACACTGGATCAGGCCGAACTCCGGTTCGAGCTCGAGGTATGTGTGTACAGACGGCCGACGCAGATCAGTATCAACCAGCAACACGGTATGGTCGTATTCACGGGCAAGCGCAATAGCCAGGTTGAGGGCTGTCAAGGTTTTCCCTTCTCCGCTGACCGTACTGCTCACCATCAAGGTATTTTTAAACGTCTCACCCTTGGTTAACTTCACGATCATTGCGCGCAGCTTGCTGTACTCTTCAGACACGGTCGTGTAGTTTTCGTCCAGTGCCGCTAGCAGTGGATTGTCCACCTGTACTGGGCAATCGGTTTGCAGACGGGACATATCAGGATCGGTGCCCAAAACAGGGGCCACCGGCAACGGAGGATGTACTTCACCCTGCCGCTCCCGTAATTTCGATGATTTCTCAAGGGCTTGCTCTATTCGGCTCATAAGCTCATCAACCTCGTCAGATAAGTCAGCGCAGGATCGATATATTGGTGCAACGCTTCATAAGCAAACAGCAGCAGAAAACAAGACAGACAACAGGCACCGAACGCGTAGAGCAGGCGGTCGCCGCGTTGCCCCTTGCGACCACTGGCCGCGACAGCAATATTCGGTACCATCGCCAGAATATCAACCTGCAGCTCCTCAATCTGCGAAGGGTCGTTCACTGAAGTATCGAGAGATTCGGCAAACAAGGCAGCCCCCAAACCACACCCCAGCCCGCCGACAATCGCCAGCAGTATCATCGTCGGCATGTTGGGAGACACAGGAATCTCCGGATAATCAGCGGGATCGACAATACGGAAGGTCGAGGCCTTGTCGCTGATTTCCATTTGCTTGGACACCTCGGATTGTCCCATCCGCTTGAGAAGCTCCTGATAAATTTCCCGATGCGAATTCCTCTCCTGGATCAGAACCGCCAGTTCCTTCTGGTGGACGGGGACTTCACGAAGATTCTTCTCGCGGGACGATATTAGACCGTGCAGATTCTCTTTACGGGCCTGAAGAGCACTTACTTCGGCCTCAACTTCAAGGAGGGTCTGCTGGACGTCCTGATAGAGCGGATTCATCGACGTCAGCCGTGTGTCAAGATCCGCGGGTGATGATTCAGTGCTCTCTTCGAGTTGCTTGAGACTTTCGATTTCAGCCTTCAAACGCACGACCTCGGGATAATCATCGTTGAACCGGAGTAGCATATTGTGCAGACGGCCCTCGAGCTGCACCAGCTGATCCCGACCGCCGGCACCACTGAAAATATCCACGGTCCGAGGCAGATCCACAAGCTGCTGGGTCAGTCGCGTCTGTCGTGCATTCAGTGTCTGCAGTTCAAGCTCGATATTTTCCGCTTCACGCATGAACTGCTTGATCTCGGCCAACTCGGTACGTTCATCAAGAGCAAGATAGACACCTCTCTCTTTACGGAAGTCGATAATCGCCGTCTCCGCCTGATCCAATCGCTCTTTGAACAGCTCAAGCTGCTCCACGAGAAAACGGTTGGCCCCGTACGATTCGTTCCGTTTTGAACTGATATTTTCTTCGACATATTTACTGACCAGGGTATTGACGAAACTCTGGGCAAAGGCCGGATCGCTGTGGGTCAGAGACACGGTAAACAGCTCCTTGCCCTTGACCCGGATCTCAATTTTTTCGCGCAGGTTGGTGATAAAATCCTGCTGTTCCATTGTACTTTTGGTGAAGATGTCCGAGTCGATATCCTCCAAAACCTTGGTGACGATATCGCGGCTCAGCAGGGCAAACTGAAGGACCTTGATCTGGTCGGATATATCGGGTGTCATGGCGATCCCTTCGACCAGTTGGTTGATAATATTTTCTTCGATAAAGACCGTGCTGTCCGCCTGATATTTACGCGGCAGGAGATAGCTGTACGCTGTAATCAGAGACATCACCAGCAACGATATTACAACAAAAAGATAACGCCGCCGATGGCAGATTTTCAGGTATTTGATGATGTCATTGGTCTTCTGTTGCATCAGGTATCCACCTTCCCCTAACTGGACAGATTAAAACAGGCTCTCGGACACGATCACATAATCACCCGGCAGCAACTGGTAGTTCTGGGCGATGTCTTTACCGCGCAACAGGCGATCGATCTTGACATCCAGTTTGGAACTGTCCGCCCGCACGATGGTGACATCATCCTGATCAGCAAATTCACTGAACCCGCCCGCTTCCAGGATCGCGTCCATCACCTTGAGCCCATCACGATAGAATACGTAGCGCGGTTCACGGACCGCCCCGACGACATAAATCTTGTTCAGCTCGTTGGATGGGATAAAGAGGACATCTTCAGCCTGAAGAACGACATCGTCATCCAGCTGCCCTCCGACGAACAGCGGGTAGAAATCGGTGAGCAGTTTTTTGTTATCGCGCATCAGATAGGCGTTTTTCAGATCGGTATCGTCAATATTCTCTAACTGGCACAGAACCTTGAACAGCGATGTCCGCCCCGTCAGATTGAGCACCGATGATGGTACGCCCCCACCGAAGACATACACCTTGTTATTGGTCATCTCGACGACAGACAGAGTCACGATCGGCTCTTTCACCAGTCGCCCCAGCACCTTCGACAGTTTTTCGCTCAGCTGACTGGGGGTATAGCCCGACGCGTCAACATCCCCGGCCGCAGGGAGGGTGATCTTGCCGTCCGGACGAACCCGCACCGTGACACTCAGTTCAGGCACACCCCACACCGAAACTTCGAGCAGATCGCCGTCACCGATGACATAATCACCCGCGGAGACCGGCTCTAAAAACAACGCAAACAGAATCACAAGCAGAACAAAAAGGCGCATAAGTTATCGGCCTCCTTTACCGAGTAGAACAACCTGGACCGTTTCCATGACAATCAGTATATCGAGAAAAACACTGTAGTTCTTGATGTAGTAAAGATCGTAGTTGAGTTTCTCCAGAGCATCGTCCACCGAGGCCCCATAGGGATAGTTGATCTGTGCCCAGCCGGTGACTCCGGGCTTGAGTGCGTGACGTTTAGCGTAATAGGGCAACAACTGGTACAGCTCAAGGACAAATTCCGGCCGCTCCGGTCGCGGTCCGACAAACGCCATATCCCCTTTGAGCACATTGAAAAACTGCGGCAGCTCATCCAACCGCGTTTTCCGCAGAAAACAGCCGATGCGAGTCACCCGAGGATCGTTCTGCTGAGCCCATACCGCGCCAGTTCCTGCTTCTGCGTCTTCGACCATGGTCCTGAACTTGAACAGCTCGAACACCTCTTCATTTTTACCGACCCGGACCTGACGAAACAGAATCGGACCAGGGGAGTCGAGACGAACCGCTAAGGCGACCAACAGCATCAGTGGCCAGGTCAGGGCGATCCCGACCAGGGAAAAGGTTATGTCAGCAGCCCGTTTCATCGTCAGCGCAAGCAGATCGAGTTCAAAGCCGGTCGAGTAGATAAACCAACCCGGGTTGACCGACTTGACGTGGACCTTGCCAGTCATTTCCTCGTAAAACGTGACCGCATCGACAACATCAATCCCGCCAAAGCGGCACCTGAGCAGGTCGGCGACCGGCAGAACGCCACGCTGTTCCTCGAGGGCAATGATAATTTTGTGAATATTCTGCTGCTGCGCAATCGAGAGCAGGTCATCCATATCGCCCAGAATCTGCCCAGCATCGATATCGACCAGTTCCCCCCGAGGCTTGACAAATCCGACCAAAAAATAGCGGTGCGAAGAGGCATTTAGGGTCTTTGTCAGCTGAGCAGCAAACCGGCCGGTTCCCAGGATCAGGACTCGGTTCCGCAGAACCTGCTGCCCCAGAATCGACGAAGAGTAAGAGTGAAGTCCATACTGCAGACCGCAGAACAGCAGCAGCGCAACAAGCAACGCCTTCATCCCCATAAAAACAGGCCAACCACCACCCAGTGCGCCCAGCACCGTCAGCACGAGGAAAAAACTGACAACCACGCGGGGCAGCACCCCTTTATCGAACATACAGTAGCGCCTGACATAAAGTTCACAGAGGGCAGATGACAGCACAACAGCCAGAGCAAACCAGAGAGATGGAAGCGTTGTGGCCTGCAGACTCTCAGCGTTAAGCGGGGTGCCCGAAACGATCAACTGACCCACAAAACCCGACACAAGTGCGATCAAGAAATCTACCAAAATCAAAAAAACAGCGATTCGAGACATCCACTCACCCCCTTTCACACGGCACGACTGCTCACTCCGCGACGGCAGCTTTGAGTGATCTTAACAGGACCTGTGCTTGCTCCTGTTCTGCGCGCCCACCCTGTCGTATCACTAGATCGAGATGTGGCCTGGCCTGCTCTGCCTGATCGGTGTTGATGTAGGCTGATGCCAGGTGCAGATTGACCGCCACATTCTCGGGAATTTGAGAGTAAGCTCCGCGCAGCGGTTTAAGCGCCGCCCCGGAACGATCGTTGAGAACGAGAATGTAGCCAAGCGTGTCCTGCACATAAGGATCGGTGTTATCGAGCCGATGAGCTTTCTCTGCCAATTGCAACGCCTCTACAATACGGGAAGGCTGTGCCGACAGAAGATAAGCCAGATTGTTCAATGCGGGTGCCGTGTCCGGATTTCTGGCCAGCACCTGCCGATACAAACCTTCAGCAGCTTCGAGCTTACCGCGACGGTGCGCAGAGATGGCTCTGGCGAGCAGCGCGGGGATATAGGCAGGAAATCGCTGAGTGAGGGAAAGATACACCTCTTCGGCCCGGGCATCCTCACCCTGCTGTTCATACAGCTGCGCAAGACGCATCATCCTCTGCGGCGAGGATTCTGCATTATCCTCATCGTGCAAAAGGGCCTGTTCCGCCCTGGGGTAGTTGTTTTTACGCAGATAAAATTCAGCTAACAGGGATCGCAGAGAGAGAGACTGCGGTGCGATTTCGAGGGCGGATTGCAGTGTTTTCTCCCCGGCATCTTCGTCGCCCCGGGAGAGCTCAGCCAGTCCTTTGTGAATATAGGCACCTACCTGCTGCGGATGGCTAATGATAAGACCTTCAAGCACGGAAACCCCGCGGTCGACTTCTCCCGCACCGATATAGGCACTGGCCAGCAGGCGCTGGCTCAAAACGTTCTGATCGTCGATCGACAGCGCCTGGCGGCATTGGCGCACAGCATCGCCATAGCGGCCCTGTTTGATGAGCGTCATGGCGGTCAGTTGTCGCCCTTTGATAAAGTCAGGAGAAAGATCAAGAGCAGCCTGAAACTGGTTGAGAGCGGACTCATACTGTTCCAGGGCGTAATAGCTGAGTCCCAGAAAAAAATGACTGTTGAGGTGTGGCTGCAAGCGGAGAGCATTGAGGAAGTGAGTCTTTGCCGCTCTGAAATCCCCGGAAACGTACGCGACAAGACCACGCAGCCGCGGAGCTTCGGCAAAATCGGTGGGCAGTGCATCGATTGCATCTGCCATTTTCAGTGTTTGATCCGGCCGGCCGGCCGAGAGGGATAGCAGCCCGGCCCGCGACAGAGCAACAACATCCGTTGAGTCCAGCTCGATGAGGCGCTGATATGCGGTTAGGGCCGCATCAAAATGCTGAGCCGTGGTTTCCAGCTCCGCGAGGTAATACCAGGCGAACTGGTTGTTGGTGTCGAGGGACAGCACCGCTTTGAGGATCTGCCGGGCGCGATCATCCTGATGACGGTCCAGAGCTACCCGCGCCAGACCCAGCTTGACCTGCAGATGCCGCGGATCGATCTTCTCAGCGTCGAGAAAGAACCGTTCAGCACGGTCCAGATCCCCCTGCATACCCGCCGCGTGTCCGAGCATTTCGAGGGCATCCGCGCTGCGGGGATGATCACCAAAGCGACGATAAATCCCGGACGCGACCTGGTCCGGCCGATTCATTTTCAGATAGACACGAGCCAAATCGAGCACCGCGTCTGCGTTGTCCGGATCATTTTCGAGAACATGCAGGAACTGCCGCTCCGCATGTTCCAGTTTATTGCGGGCTAGATACGCCCGACCCAGATAGAGAGGCGCGTCCGCCAGGGACGGATCGGCCTCAAGGGCGTTCTTAAACAGAACAATCGCGCCGCGGTGATTTCCCTGGGCACTGAACTGCAGCCCCTCTTCGACAAGATCCTGCGGACTACGTCTGTCACAACCGACGATCAATAAAAGCAGGCACGGCAACAGCCATAATAATCTGCCCATACTGTCCCTCTACTTGGCAACCGTTTCGCTGAACCACACAAAACGGCTATTCTCATTAAAGAACAACGTTGAGATTCAAGTATAACAACAGTTCGACAGATTGCAGGCCGCAGGCCCCAAAAGACGACCGGAATGAACCTTATTTCAGCCCTTCGACCACCGCGGCAACTTCGGCCCGGATCTGCTGTGAGGATGGATTTTTCTCGAATTTGAGAAACTGGCGGAAAAAGAACAGCGCCTCTTTATCCTTTTCCTGATCGAGGCACAGGTTGCCGAGTGTCAGCCAGGCGGTCGTCAGCTCACTGTCCAACTCCAGCGCTTTTCGGCAATAATGCTCCGCGTCCTCGAACTGACCTGCGTCGTAGTAATAATCTCCGAGGCTGAGATAAACCTGACCTTCCTCGGGTTCCAATTCCAGCGCCTTCTGGTAGTATTCCAGCGTTTCCTCATCCCGACCAAGTGCGAGGCAGATATCTCCAAGGGTCGTCAACGCAAAGGTCGAATGCGGATCGATATCGACCGCCTGTCGACAGGCCTGCTCCGCTTCTTCGGCGCGCTCCAGGCTGAGCAGGACCAAAGCCTGGCTGACCCATGCATCGATCTCGGAACGATCACGGTCAACAATGGTGCGGTATTTCTGCAAGGCCTCATCAAGACGACCCTTTTCCAGCAGCAGATCTCCCAGCGCATAGTGCAGATCGAGATGCTCCGGATCGAGCTGAAGCCCACGGTTCAGGGCCACTTCGGCCTTATCGGGCTGTCCCTTCTCCTCCAACGTCTCCGCCAGAAGCAGATACAGATCAGCGGACTGATCGTCGATTGCTTCAGCCTGTCGGAGCAATGTCAACGCCTCGCTCAGCTGCCCATCGTCCAGAGCGCGACGTCCCTGTGCCAATAAACGATCAAACTGTTCCATCGGTTACATCCCCTCCTGACGGCGGACAACTTCAACCCGGTACCCGTCCGGATCGGTTAAAAAGTAAAACATCCCCTGCCCGGCGGTCAGTCCCTTGATCGGGGTCGGTTCCAGACCGGCGTCGAGATGATTTTTGTGCGAGCTTTCGAGATCTGCGGTACCGACAGCTAAATGGGAATATCCGTTACCGATCACGTACGGTTCCTGTTGGTCGTAGTTGTAGGTCAACTCCAGCTCAAAAGGGAGTCCGGCTGAGGTCATATAGCTTAAGGTAAAGCCGGCATCAGGAAAGTCTTTTTTTCGCGAAACGTCGAAGCCGAACGCGGTGCGGTAAAATTGCTCTGATGCTTCAAGGTCCATCACCCTGATACAGATATGAATCATTGGATATTTCACGGTGTCCTCCATGTTGTTTCGTCACCCTCCCGGTGTTATTGACAATATCGGCGGCTGACGACTATAGTTCCGAGCCATGAGAGCAATTTTTTTAGCCGACGCGCATCTGCGTCACCCAGACGACGAAAACTATCAAAAGCTGCTGTCTTTTTTGGATAGCCAGATCGGCCACATCGACGGTCTGTTTCTCCTCGGCGATATCTTCGAGTTCTGGATCGGCTATCGCCACGTGGTGTTCTCCGCCTATCTTCCCCTGCTGACGCGACTGCAGGAGCTGGTATCAGCCGGATGCACGCTCTACTACGTCGAAGGGAACCACGATTTTAATCTAGGGGCGTTTTTTGAAAACACCCTGCAATGTACCGTCATCACCGACGAAGCGATCGTCGATTGGGACAACCAGAAGATCTGCCTCTGTCACGGTGACCTGATCAACAAAGAGCTAAAAGGGTATCGACTGCTGCGGGCTTTCTGGAGAAGCCGCCCGATCAAGCTGCTGGCGGAAATTCTCCCACCCGATCAGGTCTGGCACTTCGGGCACTGGCTCAGTAACAAGAGCGGAAAATACAAATCCTCGACAAAACGTTTCGACCCGGCACCGCTGGTCCGTCCCTACGCCCTGACCCGGCTAAACAGCTGTGACGCCTTCATCTGCGGCCATTTTCATCATCCCGCCCGCTTCGACGAGTCGTTGGGAACAACCATCATCCTCGGTGACTGCATTCAGCAGTCTTCCTACCTCGAACTGACCGATGGGCAGTTTACCCTCAAAACATTTTAGCGGGTTACGCCCCCCCGATCCGTTCCCGGGCCACACAGCCCGGCTAGTGTCATGTCAGACAAAGCCTCCCCTTCGCAGTCATCCGCAGCGGCAAAGGCCGACAGCGCCGCCTTGAACGAAGGCAGTTCCCGATTCAAAGGCAACGCCGCACCCAGGCAACGGATCTGGGTGAGAATTTCTGTCACCTTCAGATGTTCCGCCGCACGACCCAACTGATAGTAGCAGCGCGCAGAACCGTGTTGACAGTTTTCAGCCACCAGACCTAACTGATGAAGTCGGTCGAGCAGACCGCCGCACAATCGTGGTGGGATCGCCAGCAGGCGCGCCAGTTCGGCCTGACTGAGGGGCGTCTCCCCCCGCGAAAACCGTTCGGCGAGGACCACAAGGATGGCCAGCGATACCTGTTCTTGGGCTCGGGTCGACACCTCACCCTGTCTCAAGTCGTAGCCGCTGACCCGCAGGTTCTGTCTGGCATAGACGATCTCCAGCCCGAGCAGAACAATCGCCCACGACAGATACAGCCAGACCATAAAGATCGGCAGCGCTGCCATCGTTCCGTAGATGGCATTGTATTTGGCCACTCCGACCTGAAAATTGACGTAGCCCCACTGCGCCACCTGCCAGAGGGTGCCGCCGAACATGCCACCGATCAGCGCCGGTTTCCACTCCACCCGTGTGTTGGACATAAACACATACAGCACCGCAAAAGCAAGCCACATGAACAGGTAGGGAAACACCTTGAACAGGGTCAACACCAGGGTTCCGACGACGTCCATATTCAAAAGTTTCTGAACCAGGTCGTGACTGGTCAAGCTGGTTGTCATCGACATGGCCGAAATCAACAACACCGGCCCCACCAGCACCACAGAAAGATAGTCTGAAAAGCGGCGCATCAAAGACCGGGTACTATCGACACCCCACACGTAATTAAAACTCTTCTCCACATTGGACAGCAGCGAGACCACCGCGACCAACAGCAGGGCAAGTCCCAGCGCCCCCAAGCGCCCCACCTGGGTATTGTTGATATAGCCGATAATCGACGCCACCACCTCTTCGGAGCCAACCGAAAGATTTTTCAGGATAATCGGTTCCAGCAGGTTTTGAACCCCGAAGGCTTTCAACAGTGAAAACGTCAGCGCCAGTAGCGGTACGATCGCCAGCATCGATGCATAGGTCAGGGCCGACGCCCGCAACAGACAGCGGTCCGCGAGAAAATCACGGCTCACCAGAGCGGCGGTACGCAATTGCGCCATCACGGCCGCCTGAAACGGATGAAGATCTGCCAGGTCCCGCCCCCAGACCCACTGCTCCCACCGCTTGCCCAGCGATATTTTATTCTGCTCAGACATAAGCCCCTCTCATAAAAGTTCTCTCTTAAGGGGTCGGGGGTTCGACCCGCCCAACAGGCACAGTGCTGTCGACAAACTGCAACCCTATCTCGTCCGCCCGCCCGACCAGCACAATCTGCAACAGATCGGGTCGCAGATAGCGCTGCGCCGCGCGCAACACATCCTCGGCATCCACCGCGGCAACATGGTCCCGATAGGACTCGAGGTAGTCTGGCGGATAATTGTAAAATTCGAGACGCATCTGTCGGCTGGCGACAGCATGAGGCTTATCGAAGGCAAAGACAAACGAGTTGATCAGGCTTTGTTTGGCGAGAGTCAGCTCCGCCTCTGAGACCCTCTCACTCCGCAGCCTGTCGATCTGCTGGCGGATGATGTTCACCACCTCCGCAGTCGACTCCGTCTTGGTCTCGCTGCTGACAATGAACAGCTCCGGCAATCTGCGCCCTACTTGAAAATGGGAATAGACCGAATAAGCCAGACCCCGATTTGAGCGGATTTCACGCATCAATCGCGCGTTAAAACCGCCACCACCGAGGATGTAGTTGGCAACCTTCAACGCAAACAGATCGGGGTTGTCCTTATCGATCCCGGGATGTCCCATCAAAATCGTCGTCTGCGGCAGATCTTTATCGATCAGAAGGATCTGCGTATCAGCCCCTTGTGGCGTTGCCGGTAAAGGGTATCCGGCAGAAGACACAGAATCCCATGGCGCCAGAACGTCCTCAAGCAGGGCAAGCAGTGGAGCGGTCTCAACGTCTCCGGAGACCGCCATCCAGACCTGATCGGGATGAAAGAAACGGTGATGATAAGCAACCAAATCGGCTCGGCTGATCTTTTCCACGCTTGCCCGTGTGGCGCTCCGGCCAAAGGGATGATCGCCGTAAACCGAACCGGCCAAGATACGTCCGGCGATCGATGACGGATGGTCATCCTGACGACGGATTCCTTCCACCATTTGTCGACGCGCTAGTTCAAAACGATCCCCATCGAAGCGTGGCCGCAACAACACGTCCGCCAGTAGCTTTAGGCCCTGCTGCAAATCTTCCTGCCTCACGGACAACCGCAACCGGGTGACATAAGTATCGCCTTCCACAGCGAAATCAGCGGCAAGCCTCTCCAACGTCTCTTCAAATTGCCGTGGCGTCTTATCTCCTGCCCCACCACTTTCCAGAGTCATCGCCAACAGCGTCGACAAACCAGCCTTATCCGCCGGATCGTACAGACGCCCGCCGGACACGAGAACCGAGATCTCAACCAGCGGCAGTTCATGATCCGGCAGCACGGCAAGCTGCAGGCCATTGTCCAGTTGATAACGTTCAACCGTCGGAAAATCGAATTCCAGAGCAGGAAAGGCCAACTGATCAGGGCGCTTCTGCGGCGCCAGGGAACATCCGCTGACGACAAAGAGTAGACACAGCAGGACACTCACAACCCTCATCATGATCCCGCCTCCCGCTGTAAGGTGACGACGGTCCTCTGCTCCGGCTTCAGATAACGCTGCACGAGCGCAGCGACATCCTCCGGAGTCACCTGCCGAATCGCCTGTTCATAGGTTACCAGATACCTCCAATCCCCCAGCAGAACCTGATAGTTGGAAAGCATCCGCGCCAATCCACTATTGCTGTTCAGCATACGCAAACTGTCGGTCAATATCCGCTTGCGGGCGATGTCCAGCTCTTCACGGGTAATCGGCTGGCTGTCGATCCTGTCCAGTTCTGTATAGATCGCAGCCTCCAACTCTGCCGGAGTATGCGGATAGCGAGGTGTCGCAGAAATAACCATCAGGTTGTCGTAGCGGGCCCCGGGAGCGCCGTACACATTCACCGACGAGGCCAGCTGTTTTTCCACCACCAGATTTCTGTACAACCGTGACGAACGGCCCTCGGCAAGAATATGCATCAGTAGGTCGAATGCATAATCATCTGCGTGGGGCATGGTCGGCTTATGATAGGCAATCGCAACCTGCGGTTCAGCATCAAAGAGTACCGTCGCACGCCGTTCGCCCCGCTGGGGCGGTTCTCGCTCGGCAACACCGTGGACAGCTTCGCCCTGCGGCAGATCACCGAAATAGCGCTCAACCAGATCACGCGCCTCGATGCTGTCGAAATCACCCACCAGAGCGATCACCATATTGGCCGGTGCGTAATAGCGTTGCAGAAATTCGCGGGTTTCGGGCAATGTCAGATTATCGATATCGGAATCCCAGCCGATCACCGGGTTCCGATAGGGGTGAAACCGGTAGGCGGTCGCCAGCAGGGTTTCGTAGAGTTTCCCGCCGGGACGACTCTCGTAGGAGCGGCGCCGCTCTTCACGGACCACTTCGCGCTCAGTGTAAAACTCACGCAGCACAGCATTACGCAGTCGGTCCGATTCGATGGCGGCCCACAGTTCCAGCTTGTTGGCGGGCAGTGAAATCAAATATGTGGTCTGGTCCTTACTGGTAAAGGCATTGTAACCGATGCCGCCATTTTCGCTGTATATCCGTGAAAATTCATCTTTCACCACCAACGGATGATGCACTCTCTGAAGCTCCTTCAGTTGTGCTCTGAGGTCCTCGAGCCTGTCGGTATCGGGTGGGTTACTGATCTTCAACCGGTCGATTTCTGAGCCGACAGCTTCGATCTGTGTCAGTAGATCCTTTTCGCGCTGGTAGTCGCTGGTCCCGAGGGTTTTGGTTCCCTTGAACAGCATATGCTCCAGAAGATGGGCCACACCACGCCGTTCACTGGTCTCATCAACACCACCAACGCGGAAGCTGATATAGGCCGACACCGTCGGCGACGTGTGACGTTCGACCATCAGCAGGGTCAGTCCGTTTTCAAATCTGTGTTCTTCGACCTTATCCTGCAGCATGGCTGCAGAGCTGAACGCTGGGAGACAGACGATCATCAGCATCCAACAAAGTAACGATCTATTCATCATTCTCATCCTTAACGATAGAGCGGTTGTTTTCTTTATTCATACTAACCGAACGGACTGCAGTTGACCACAGCTAACACCCTGCATTCACCCCCGACTTTGACAAGCGGAGCGGGTCTGATAACGTCACAGTGACACTGCGTAAACCCCAATCACGATCAATCTGCTCAGGGAGGCCACACCAATGAAGCGAATGGCTGTATTAACCAGCGGAGGAGATTGCTCCGGCATGAATGCCACGGTTCGAGCGGTGGTCCGTGCCGGCATGGTCGAAGGCGTTGAGGTCATTGGCATTCAGAAGGGTTTTCAGGGATTGATCGACCGTCAGTACGACATCTTGACAACCCGCTCCGTCAGCAACGTGCTGCAACGTGGCGGGACGTTTCTACAGAGCGCGCGCTGCCGAGCGATGCTGACCCCCGAAGGGCAGCAGCTCGCCGGGGAAAACCTACGAAGGCTGGATGCGGAAGGGTTGGTGGTCATAGGCGGTGACGGTTCGCTACACGGCGGCAAAGAGCTTTCGCGGCAGGGGATTCCGGTTATCGGCATTCCAGCATCGATCGATAACGATATCGCCTACACCGATATGGCGCTGGGTGTCGATACAGCGCTGAACAATATCGTCAGAGCCGTCGACAACGTCAAGGATACCGCCTCGTCCCACGATCGGACGTTTGTTGTCGAAACCATGGGACGCAACTGCGGCTATCTGGCGGTGGTATCGGCCATCGCCTGCGGTGCCGAGCACAGTCTGATCCCCGAACAGTCGTTCAACCTCGATGAGATCTGCCATAACCTCCGCAGCCGCTACCGGGAAGGCCGCAGTCATTCGATCATCATGGTTGCCGAAGGGGCCGCCAAAGCACAGGATATCGCCGATCAGATCAAAGATCGTATCGGCTTTGAGACCCGAGTCATCGTTCTCGGTCATTATCAGAGAGGAGGATCGCCGACCGTGTTCGACCGGATGCTCGGTGCGCGTTTCGGACAGGCCGCCGTAGAAGCACTGCAAAATTCACAATCAGGGCAGATGCTCGGACTGGCCTGCTCGCAGATCGTCCTGAATCCGATCGAAACGGTGCTGGCCGCCGGGATTCGACCGATCGACGGCCTGCTGTCACAGCTGAATCAACGGCTATCGATCTGAGGGCGGCTGCTCACTTCTGCTCCGTTTATCCCTCAGACAGCACCAGCCGCCACCTTTGTGGAAGGTAGGCCCATGACCACCCCGCAACACGGATCAATTCAGTAACCGCAATGCGATTCAACAGATAATCCTGTCCTTTTAATTTTTTCGCATGTCGTCCAGTGCGATACCGACATCAGCACTCTCGGTCAGTGCTTTTGGCAGGTTCTTTTTGCTCTTGACTCCCAGATCAAGCAGACCTTTGGCACGATTGACCAGATTGCCCCGGCCACTGACCAGCTTGTTATGCGCGCCGTCATAAACCTTGCGGGTCCGTTCGATCTGCTCCCCGACCTTCTCCAGATCATCGACAAACCCGACAAATTTGTCGAACAGATCACCGGCCCGCTGGGCGATCTCAAGAGCATTGCGGTTCTGGTATTCGTAACGCCAGATACTCTGGATGGTGCGCAGGGTCACCAGCAGGGTCGACGGGCTGACAATAACAATATTCTGATCAAAAGCTTTGCGGAAGATTTCGCTGTCACGTTCGATAGCGAGCATAAACGCACTTTCGATCGGAATAAACATCAAGACAAAATCGAGACTGCGCAGCTGTGGAAGTTCGTCATATTTCTTGCCGCTGAGCCCTTTCAGGTGACTGCTGATCGATTGCAGGTGATCCTTAACCGCCCGTTCCCGCTCCTCATCATCCACCGCTTGAACGTAGCGCTCGTAAGCCACCAGAGTGACCTTGGAGTCGACAACAATATCTTTTTCCTCCGGCAAATGCACCACGACATCCGGTTTGAGCAGCTTTCCATCTTCGGTACGGAATCCCCCCTGCGCCTCGTATTCGATCCCCTTGCGCAGCCCCGATTCTTCGAGAATCCGTTCCAGAATCATCTCTCCCCAGGCCCCCTGAGTCTGGCTTTCGCCCTTGAGGGCCTTGGTGAGATTCTCAGCGTCTTCACTGATGCGCTGATTCAAATCCTGCAGGCGCTGAACCTCCTTCATCAGCGAAAAGCGCTCGCGCCCTTCCTTTTCGTACGTTTCGCTGACCTTCTGCTCAAAGGCCCGGATCTGATCGCGGAACGGTCCGAGAATGGTGTCGAGATTGGCCCGGCTCTGATCGACAAACCGTTTGCTCTTGTCGTCAAAGATCTGGTTGGCGATATTCTGAAATTCCACCCGGAGGGTCTGTTTGGCTTCGGTGAGCAGCGTCAGATTCTCTTCCAATCTGGCCTGCTCAGCCTTGAGCTGCTCGGCAAGGCGTGAATTCTCGCGGTCGGCATCAGCCTTGAGGCTCCGGAGTTGTTCAAAACGTTCCTGGTCTGCGCGCTGTTGTTGTTCAAGGGCGTCGATACGAGCAACCTTCTCTTCGAGGCGGGCGATGTCAACAGCCCGCTCTGCCAGCATCTGATTCTGCTCGTCCAAGCGGGCCTGCAACTGTTCCACGAGATGCTGTTTTTCGTTGAGGTCGTAAACGGAGCTGGCCAGTTTCTCTTCCAGCGCAGACGTCACCAGAGCCGCCTCGTCACGCAGGTTTTTTTCGACCTCTTGACGTTGACGACGCATGAGCACCCAAACCAATAGCGCACCGCAGATAAAACCGACGACGACAGCCACGACCAAAAGTCCGTCCATCATCCTTTCCCCCTCGAGGTGCGCCCCTGCTCAGCATTACAGTTTTGATCATCAAGCAGCATCGATCTACTCCGTTTCGTGCAGACGGTGAACAACCTGCTTCATATCTTCCCAAACATCCCGCTTGCCACTCGGGGTGCGGAGCAGATAGGCGGGATGATAGGTCGGCATCAGCGGGATGCCCTGATACTCACTCCAGTGTCCACGCAGCCGCCCCATCGGCTCATCACTGCGCAGCAGGGTTTGCGCGGCGAAACGCCCCAACGTAACGATTAAACGGGGACGGATCGCCGCCAGCTGACGCTTGAGAAACTGTTCACAGGCAGAGATTTCATCCACATGAGGATCGCGGTTACCGGGCGGTCGACATTTTACGACATTGCAGATATAGACCTGTTCGCGGCTCAGCTTCATCGCAAACAGGATACGGTCCAGCAGATGCCCCGCCTCGCCGACAAACGGAATCCCCTGCTTGTCCTCTTCTCGACCGGGCGCCTCACCGACCAGAACCAGTGGCGCATCGGGGTTGCCGACACCGAAGACCAACCGATTCCGCTGCTGACAGAGCGAACAGCCCTGACACTCCCTTAACTCAGCTTCTATATCGTTCAGGGTTTCGGCGCGGCACTCCACACCGCGCAGCGGCGCAGTCACTCCTTCAGTTTCGACAACTGGACACGGCGGCAGTTCACTCTCTTCGGCGACGATCAGGTGCTCGACGCCGCACTGCTCCAGATCCTGCAGAATCGTCCGCCCTTGAGCGATCGCTTCCCGGCACTCCTGATATAATTTATCTGGCATAATCCTTTACTCGAACATCACGGCTCGCCTATGCTGAACAGGATGTCACTACGAAAACTCCGTCCATCACTGTCGAAGGCTGTTGTTCTTGCGCTCGGCCTGCTGCTGGTGCTGCCGTCCGTCTCACTGGCGTGGGGTGTCGGTGTTCACCTGACCCTCGGCACGGCACTGCTCGGCCGGATCGAAATGCTCCCGGCGGCCCTGCAGGCCCTGCTGTCCACCTATCCCCTCGACTTCCTCTACGGCTGTATCGCCGCGGACATCACCCTGGGAAAAAAGTTCACCCATCACCTCGAACACTGTCATAACTGGCGTATCGGCAAGAAGATTCTCGCCCGCGCAAACGCTCCGGAGCTGCAGGCGTGCGCCTATGGGTATCTTGCTCATCTCGCCGCTGACACCGTCGCCCACGGCTATTTTGTCCCCTACAAGATGGTGCGTTCTTTCAACACCGTCATGCTCAAACACACCTACTGGGAATTACGTGCCGAGATCGGTACGACTGAAGAGATCTGGCAACTGGTCAAAACCATCGCCGAAAACGATTACCGTCGGCACGACAGGATGCTCAGCGGCGTTCTTGCCGACACCCTGTTCTCCTTCGGCACCAACAAGCGCCTGTTCAACTCGATGCTGCTGCTCAGTCGCCTCCAGCAGTGGCAAAAGCTCCTGCACTCGATCTCGACAACCTCGCGCTGGAACTTTGACACCAGTGACCGACAGGACTACCTGGCCCTCGGCGAAGAGGCGATGCTCGGAATCCTCAGCGGCGACACCAGCCCCTACTGGACTGCTGATCCCACCGGTGAGCGCGCCATCAAGGCGGCCAAACTGATCCGCAAGAATCTCAACACCCTCTGGCTGGACGGCAAGCTTGATCCACAGGACGCAGAAAACATCCTGCTCGGACTGCGCGACTGTTTCAAACGCGGCATCACCGACCCCGATGAACTCCTCCACCTGAAATCGGCCTATTGACCGCAACCGTCTCCAATTCAGTGAACGATCAATCGCCCTTCCGCAGCGAAACGATCCGGTCCAGCAGTTCGTCGGCCACCGCATCTTTGCTCCTCTGCGACAGGCTGTCTATCGAACCGTCGGCGTAGAGGAATTTCACCACATTGGTGTCGACATCGAAACCTGCACCGGGATCGGTGACATCATTAGCGACGATCATATCCAGATTTTTGTTCCGCAGTTTCAGGGCCGCGTTGGCGACAAGATCCTCCGTCTCCGCAGCAAAACCGACCAGAATCTGAGCATCCTTGATCTGACCCAGTTCAGCGAGGATGTCCCGATTTTTGGTCAACGTCAGAGTCAGCTCGTCGCTCTGCCCCTTTTTCATCTTGTGCTGCGCACAGTGGGCCGCGCGAAAATCAGCGACCGCAGCGGCCTTAACGATCACATCGCTCTCGGACGCATGCTGCATCACGGCCCGATACATCTCATCTGCCGAGGAAACCTTCACCAGCCTTACCCCCTCCGGCGGAGTCAACTGGACAGGTCCGGAGATCAGCGTCACCTGCGCGCCACGTCGCCGCGCCTGTCGAGCTACCGCGTACCCCATCTTTCCCGATGAATAGTTACTGATATAGCGGACCGGGTCGATATTTTCCCGAGTCGGTCCAGCGGTAATCAGAATGCGGGTCCCACAAAAATCTCCCGGCACCAAAAACTGGGCAGTTTCATCAAAGATGTCGGACGGATCAGGCATCTTCCCCTTCCCCTCCCAACCACAGGCCAGCGCACCAACCACCGGATCCATCATCCGATAGCCATCCGCCCGGAGCTGATCCTGATTGCGCTGGTAGATCGGATTTTCAAACATATTGACGTTCATCGCCGGAACCAACAGGACTGGTGCTTTGGTGGCCATCACGCTGGTAGAGAGCAGATCGTCGGCCAGACCGTGAGCGACCTTGCCGATAAAGTTGGCGGTAGCCGGGGCGACCACAAACAGATCGGCGCGATCTGCCAGCGAGATATGACCGATCTCCTGTTCCTGAGCCAGATTGAAGAGGTCGGTGTGGACGCTGTTACCGGACAGGGTCTGAAACGTGAGCGGGGTCACAAATTGCTGCGCGTTTTTCGTCATGACGACATGCACGTCTGCTCCGGCCTTGACATACAGCCTCAGCAGCTCGACCGCCTTGTAGACAGCAATACCACCGGTCACCCCGAGGATGATGGTTTTTCCGTTGAGCATGAAGACCTTCCCCTACTGCAGAAAAGGATTGTGACGTTTCTCATCTCCGACACGACTGTCAGGCCCATGGCCGGGATGTACGATGGTGTCATCGGGGAGCGAGAGAATTTTGCTCCGGATGCTGTCGATCAGGGTCTGATGATCCGCAGCGGGCAGATCGGTACGCCCGACCGAACCGGCAAACAGGGTATCCCCACAGAACAGATGGTCCTGACAGAGCAGACAGACCCCGCCTGGAGAGTGGCCGGGGGTGTGATAGATATCCAGCGACAACTGTCCGACCGTGAGGGTGTCTCCCTCCACAAGGCAACAGTCCGGCTCGGGAGAACTAACCGTCGACAGGCCATAGACCGCCGCATGCTGTTCCGCCTGCTGCAGCAGCGAGCGGTCTGCGTCGTGAATCAGCAGCTTAGCCTCGGTTGCTGCCAGCAGATCCCGGTTTCCGCCGACGTGATCGAAATGACCGTGGGTATTGATCACATAATCCAGCGTCAGCCCATGACGCTTCAGCCGGTCAAGGATCATCGTCACATCGCCGCCAGGATCGATAATCGCAGCCCGTAAAGTCTGTGGGCAACCGAGCAAATAACAATTGACCTGCAGAGGTCCAACGACAAGGGTATCCAGTATCATGACTTGTCCTTATCGGAGGCATTGGAAAACAGATCGAGGTTTTTACCCTGAAGCTGCTCCGCCAGAGTAAAACCGAGCGGCTGATCAAAACTGCGTCGTACCGGTTTTTCGGTGCGGGGCTGTCGGGGTTCTTCTCTCATCGGTGGTGCCGTTTCAACTGCGTCCTGACTCGGCCGGTCCAGCGGGCTATAAAAATAGCGGTCATAGAGACGATGATATGTGGTCCAGTCACCCTCACGGTCGGGCTGACGGTCGATGTGAGTCTGGATGCCATTGATTTTGGAATCGAGGTCATCCACAAAATTGAGGACCACCGCCTCGAGGGTCTTCGGCCGCTTCGGTGAACCATACTCGTACTGACCGTGGTGAGAAAGTAGCAGGTGTTTGATCAGCACTGCCGTGCGCGATGGAAAACCGTCGATATTGCGAACCCTGTCATCGATCATCTGTACGCCGATGACAATATGACCAAGCAGTTTCCCCTCGTCGGTGTAGTTAAAGGCACGATCGTAGCACAGTTCATCCACCTTGCCGATATCGTGCAGCAATGCACCAGCCACCAGTAGATTGCGATCGACCTGAGGATAACGTGCTGCAACATCGCTGGCGAGAGCCGCCACGGCCAGAGAATGTTCGAGAAGTCCCCCGATAAAAACATGGTGCATTGCCTTGGCGGCAGGAGCTTGTCTGTAACGCCCGAGTAGCTGTTCATCCTCGAAAAAAGCGCGAAGCAGTTTCTCGATCCAAGGGTCTGTCAGGCTCGAGAGCAGTTGCTGCAGTTCGTCCTGCATCGCTTCAGCATTGCGGGTAGAAACCGGCAGAAAATCGCCGAGATCAACGTCCTTGCTATCCACCGCCTTGAGGTTCTGTACGACGATCTGCATCTTCCCCATATACACGCTGGCCTTGGCCGCAACCCGGATAAAATCATCCCGCTTGAAAAGACGGGAAAATTCATCGACCCGATCCCAGACTCGGGCTTCGACCTCACCGGTCTTGTCCATCAACTTCAGGGTCATATAGGGCTTGCCGTTCTTGGCCATCGCCATGATCTTGTCGCGCACCAGAAAGAGCGAATCGATCTGATCGCGCTCTCTGATCTGATCTACAAAAACTGTTTTCAGGCTCATATCCTTTAATCCATGTTCTGTTCGATAATATTGTCGGCAACGCGCAATCCGTCGATGGCTGCGCTCATGATCCCTCCGGCGTAACCGGCTCCCTCACCGGCAGGAAATAATCCCGCGTGGCTGATCGATTGACACCGCTCATCGCGCAGAATCCGCAACGGTGCGGATGTTCTGGTCTCGATCCCGACAAGGGTCGCCTGCTCCGACACAAAACCGCGCATCTTGCGATCAAACTGCGGCAGAGCACGGCGCAAGCCCTGTCGGACAAAGTCAGGCAAAACCAGATCGAGATCGGTGTGAACCACCCCCGGTCGACAGCTCGAGCGCAGTTGCCCCGCCCGCCCGGCCAAAAACTCACAGAGCGGCTGGGCCGGAGCAAGGTGACGTCCGCCAGCAGCCACAAAGGCCGACCGCTCCCACTGCTGTTGAAAACGGACCCCGGCTAAGGCATCTTTCTGATCGAAATCGTCTGGCCGCACAGAGACAACCAGCGCACTGTTGGAATACTCTCCGGCACGACCGAAATCGCTCATGCCGTTGACCACCACACCGTCCTCTTCGGAAGAGGCATTCACCACCACACCGCCGGGACACATACAGAAGGAATATACGCCCCGCCCGGTCTCCTTGTCATTCCAGGTCAGAGCGTAGTCCGCTGCAGGGAGCTGCGAATGGGACTCAAGACCATACTGAATCCGGTTGATCAGAGTCGCAGGATGTTCGACACGTAGGCCGACAGCAAAAGGTTTAGTTTGCAGCAGTATGCCAGAATCGAGCAGCAAACGATAGGTGTCTCGCGCACTGTGACCCGGAGCCAGCACCAGAGCATCGCAGCTGATCTCCCCGGACTTATCGACAACAGCGGCAACAACCTGCCGATCGCGGCAGACCAGACCGGTCAGACGTGTCGAGAAACGAAGGTCGCACCCCCTGCGCTGCAGTTCCTGACGAAAACGAATCAAAACACTGCGCAGCCGGTCGGAGCCGATATGGGGCTTGGCCTGGTACAGAATCTCAGCAGGAGCACCGAAACGGACCAGAGTCTCAAGAACCTGACGGGTCGCAGGATGATTCTGGCGGCTGGTCAACTTACCGTCAGAAAAGGTACCAGCGCCGCCCTCGCCGAACTGCACGTTGCTTTGTGCAGACAGACCGTCTCCGGCCCAGAAACGACGGACATCCTGCAGTCGTTCTTCAACCGGCTTGCCCCGTTCAATCAGGGTGACATGCACCCCGGCGTCAGATAGGCGCAGCGCAGCAAACAGGCCAGCCGGTCCCATACCGACAACGAGGGCGCGACACTCACGAGAACGTGATATCGCCCTTGGCAACGGCGCAGCCGGAATCACCTCTGTCAGGCGCGGATTGTCCTGTTGGCGGAGGGATCGTGCGGTCTGTTCGTCAACATCAAACTCAACGGTGTAAACCCGCAAGATAGCCGGCTTACGGCGGGCGTCGATCCCTTTACGGACAATGTTCCAGCACAGCAGCTGACCGGCCTTCAGGCCGAGCTGCGCAGTAACCTTATCCGGCAGGACCGATTCCTGTTCTTCCAGCCGCAGCCGGACCTCTCGTAAGCAAAAAGTGGATGTCATCAGGATGAATAGGGAAGCTCAATATGCAGACAGGCTCCGGAAGAGGTCCGGTTCTCCGCCCATATGCGTCCTCCATAGCCCTTGACGATTCGCAGTGCGACCGAAAGACCAAAACCGGTACCACTGTCTTTAGTGGTAAAAAAAGGATCAAAAACCCGCGACAGCAGATCCTCGGGGATCCCCGCTCCGGTATCGGCGATGGCGATGGCCAACGTCTCTCCACCACTTAAACTCACCGTCAGAGTCCCGCCGTCAGGCATTTCGAACAGTGCGTTGCCAATCAGATTGGATAACAGCTGCTCTATCTCCTTGGCATCCGCGCTTAAGGTCGGTATGCCGTCCTCAACGAAGGTGTCAACCTCAACCTGCTGCAATTGAATCTGGATATCGTACTGACTCAGAACGTCCTCCAGGACAGCGGCCACATCGACTGCTGTACGCTGTCCTCTGTCGCGCTTACTGGCGGCAAGAAGCTGCACCAGAATATCGTCAATTCTGTCAACTTCGACACAGATACTGTCCAGATAAGCGTCATGGTCGGCCTGTTCGCTCGACATCCCCTTTAAAAGTTGCGCAAACAGATTGATCGAATTGAGCGGGTTGCGGATTTCATGAGCCAGCCCTGCCGAAATATGTCCCAGCGCGGCCAGTTTTTCGACCTGTAGGAACTCAGCATGGGCCTTTTCCAGATCGCGGGTCTTTTCGGCCACACGACGTTCCAACTCCTGATTCCAGGCCTCGATCTCCATGCACAACTGTTTTTCACTCTCTATCAGGCGACGATTCTCCAGTTCAACCTGGCGAAACTGCAGCGCGGTGTCGATCTTTTCACGCAAAACCGGGGGCGAAAACGGCTTCTGCAAATAATCAACCGCTCCTGCTTTCATCAGCGACACTGCGACCTCTTCACTCCCTTTCCCGGTAAATATAATCACATAAGTCCCGGGAAACCGGCTGCGGATCTCCGATAGCGCCGTCAGACCATCCATCACCGGCATCCTGTAATCGAGCAGAACCAATGCCGGATCTTCCTTCTCGACCAGTTGCAGGCACTCATGCCCATCGGAAGCGGTCAGGATCGAGAACCCTCGACTGCGCAGACACGCGTCGACCAACTCAAGGATGCTCGGCTCATCATCAGCGACAAGAATTTTTTCACCAGCAAAACGGCTGGTTCCACTTGTCAGCATCATACCCCCATACAAGCTGCTTCTTCCGCACAATAGCGCGTAGCAACATGACTTTACAAGCGGGATTTATCGTTCCCATCATCAAAACCAGACCATCGTGCATACCAGATCAAATCGCATAAAACAAACAGTACCTATTATGAACCACAGATTTGCTTTCCGCGCAGGATCGACTACGATTCTAAGACGTTTCGTGCAAAAAAAGGAATAGACCATGAGCGCTCGCGCATCGCGACATAGCCCCGCACCACAATCTGCATTCAGAACAGACATTCAGGCGCTCCGGGGCTATGCGGTCCTTATCGTCCTGCTCTATCACGCCAAGATCGGCTCATTGACCGGTGGTTTTCTGGGCGTAGACGTTTTTTTCGTCCTCTCAGGCTTCCTCATTACCGGCCTCGTCAAAAAGGGAATCGAACAGAAAACATTCCGTCTTGCCGACTTTTATTTCCGCCGCGCAAAGCGACTTCTGCCGGCAGCATATGTCACCTTCCTGTTGACCAGTCTGATGGCTCCATTTTTTCTCGCCAGTTTAGAGCTTGAACAGTTCCGATCACAGATGATCGGATCGATCACATTTACATCGAACATCGTCCTCTGGAGACAGTCCGGCTACTTCGACGGAGCCGCCGCCCTCAAGCCGTTGCTACACGTCTGGTCACTTTCGATTGAAGAGCAGTACTATTTCATCCTACCGGCACTGATGCTGTTCATCCCGCCACGATTCTGGAGAAAAGCGGCACTGGTAACTTTGCTGCTGAGCCTGGGCCTGTGCATGATCATGATCCACAGGGATCCGGCAGCAACCTTCTATCTGCTGCCGACACGGGGATGGGAACTGGCACTCGGATCGATCGCCGCCCTGCTGACTATCGGACCGCTGCTTAAAAAGGTGATCGCTCTGGCCTTCTGGCCGTCAATCACGGCGCTTTGTCTGTTGCCTTTTATCAAGCTGGCGCCGTATCATCCCGGTCCGGATGCACTGCTGGCCTGCATTGCGACACTGTTCATCGTTCTGCGCCAACATCCTGTCCTCAACACCGGGCCGGTGATCCACGGTATGAGCAGGCTGGGCGACCTGTCCTACTCTCTCTATCTGGTTCATTGGCCGCTATTCGCATTTATGAACAATGCCTGGCTGGGGGACCACACTGCCCCGCTGCCCCCGGTTACGGTTCGCCTGTCACTTATGGTTCTGTCACTGCTGCTGGCCTGGCTGCTCAACCGCTACATCGAAGAACCTGCCAGAAAACTCGATATCGGCAAAACCCGGCACAACCTCTACAGAACCGTCGCCGCCTCGCTCACCCTTATTCTGATCCCCTTCGGGATAACGCAAGCCGTCGCCACAGATCGATCGTACGCCGAACTGCGCAAGGGCAATCACGGCTTAAGTGCCAACTGCGATGGCCAAGATTATTTTCGAACCCGTCAGGACTGTCGCACCTCCGACTCTCCGCAGATCATGGTCTGGGGAGATTCGCACGCCATGCATCTCCTCCCCGGGATTGCTGCATCGTCAGTGCAGGGTGATTCCGTGATTCAAGCGACAAAATCGATGTGTGGCCCGCTGCTCGATATCGCCGTCACCAATAGCAAATACAGTCCACTGTGGGCAGAAGACTGTATCGCCTTCAATAGTGACGTTCTTGACTATCTCACCCAACACAGGTCGATAGAGACGGTTGTCCTTTCCAGTACCTTCAGGCAATACCTGCCTCCACAAAAGACCCTGCTGGCGGCACACGAACCCGACGCAACCAAAACGGTCTCCGCCGGACAGGATGTCGCCCTTGAAGGGCTGCACAAAACCGTAAACAAACTCCGTGAGCTCGGCAAAAAGGTCGTTATCATTGCACCACCACCTGCAACAGGATTAAACGTCGGACGCTGCCTGGAACGTCAATTCAGCAACTTGCCGACCTGGGGCGCCCCGGATGACTGTCAACTGGACGAACAGTCGTGGCGCACATACCGCAAACCAGTCTTAACGTTCCTGGCGACCGTTCCCGAAACAATCGGAGTCGATGTTATTCACCTCAGTGATTATCTGTGTAAACAGGGACTCTGCAAAACGATTATGAATGGTACGGCTCTCTACCCCGACAGCGGTCACCTTTCTCAACAGGGATCGACCCTGGTCGCAGAAAAGATGACCCTATTGAAACAGATCAAACAGCGAGCCTACTAACCATTTCCCCGTGCGGCCTGCCCTGTCAGTTTTTCTTTATACCACTCACCACTTCCTTTATACTCACTACCAATCTAACCACCTTCGCACTTTTTTGATTTTACGCCTGCCCTTGTTGAGCCTATGCCCATATCTCTACACAGCTTTGCCCTGCACCAGTTCGATCCGCTCAAGCTCTATCTCCACTGTTATCCGGACGGCCCCGGTTTTCTTGAAACTCTCAATCCACTCCCGAAAACCGGCCGTTACAGCATCGTACCGCTGCGCAGTCGTGAGCGCTATACAGTGGAGCACGGTCGACTCTACCGTATGAATGCTGGCCACCGCGAGCTGTTGGCGGGGCAACCGCTGGATGTCCTGTCCACGCTGCTTGCCGATCGAACCGTCCCGCACTCCACCGCAACTCCCTTTCCGGGCGGTTTTTTCGGCTATTTTGGATATGACCTCGCCCACCAGATCGAAGATCTACCGTACAACAGCCACCGCGACCTGCCGGTTGCTGAGCTGGTCCTCGACTGGATCGATCTGAGTGCCGTCTATGACCACCAGCACCATCGGTTGACACTAGCATCTCTTGACCCTGCGGAGGATCTCTCTGCGCTGGAAGATGAAATCCGGGCCAGCCAACACCCGCAGACAACCAGCACCGAACTGATTGTCCTTAAGAAACCAGAACCAACCGTCACCCGGGAACAATTCGAGATGATGGTCCGCCGCGCCAAGGACTATATCGCTGCCGGGGATATCTATCAGGCAAACCTCTCCTGCCGCTTTGACAGTCAGATCGAAACCACCACTCCGGCTCTGTACCGCCGGCTGCGAGCGATCAACCCATCGCCCTTCTCCTGTCTGCTGCGCTACCCGGATCTTGCACTGGAACTTATCTCGTCCTCACCGGAGCGTTTGGTGTCCCTCCAGCGTAGGATTGCCGAAACTCGCCCCATCGCCGGCACCCGGCCGCGCAGTTCAGACCAGTCACGCGATTGTCAGCTCGGCGATGAACTGCTCACCCACCCCAAGGAGCGAGCCGAACACATCATGCTCCTCGACCTTGAGCGGAATGATCTGGGAAAGGTTTGTACCGCCGGCAGCGTCGAAGTCGATGAACTGATGGTCCTCGAACGCTATTCCCACGTCACCCACATCGTCTCCAACGTCCGCGGTCAACTTGCCGCTGACAAGGGCCCCTTTGATCTGCTGCGAGCCACCTTTCCGGGAGGAACCATCACCGGAGTTCCCAAAAAGCGCTGCATGGAGATTATCGATGAACTCGAACCGTTCGGGCGGGGCTGCTATACCGGAAGTGCCGGCTATATCAGCGCCAGCGGCGATATGGATCTCAATATTTTGATCCGCACCTTTCAGCGCACCGGCAACAGGTTAAGCTATCAGGTCGGCGCGGGTATCGTTGCTGACTCGATTCCCAGAAAAGAATGGCAGGAATGCCTCTCTAAGGGCGAAGCCCTGCGCAAAACGCTGGAAGACTGAGGGTATGCTGATCAATAAAAACGGACATTTTCTGAGCGCAGAACAGTGCTCGGTCGAGATCAACGACGGTGGTTTCCTGTACGGAGACACCCTGTTTGAAACCTTAAAGGCTCGCGGCCAGAACATCCTTTTCACAAAAGCCCATCTCGACCGGATTGAGTCCTCAGCGCACCTGCTGAACTTTCCCATCTCCCGCAATACGATAGAGACCGAACTGAAGGCATTGTCTCAGCGGCTGAGCTCGCCCGTATCACGGATCCGATTAACGCTCAGCCGCGGCCCCTGTGACGGCTTTGCCTTGCCTGCTGCCAACCGGAGCTGGTTTCTGCTGACCGCCACCGAAGCCACAGAGCTATCAGCCGATGATCGCGTGCGAGGCGTCCCCTGCGTTATCGCCCCGAACCGGCGCAGCAACCCGTTGGATCATCTCCCACAGATGAAACGGGGCAACCACGCCGACTGCCTCTACGCAGCCGATTTTGCCCGGCGCAAGGGGGCACATGAGGCGCTGTTTTGCGATAACGATGGACTGATTCTGGAAGGAAGCTGCAGCAACATCTTTGCCCGGCGGCAAAACCGACTGATCACCCCGCCGCTTGGCAACAGAGTACTCGCAGGAGTGATGCGTCAGGCTGTGCTGAGTGTGTGCTACAGATACGGCCTGGATGCTATAGAAGAGAACCTGACGCTAAAGGATCTGCTGGATGCAGATGAGGTATTTCTCTGCAACTCGATGGTCGACCTGCTACCGGTCAGCGCGATCGGAGACCGATCCCTAAAGCGGGGAGAATTCTGGCGGGAGATCTTAACGCGGATTGACGCTATGAACGAAACTCAGCCCTGCTGATTTTCAACGCGGGCACGATTGCGGCGCATCAGCACCGAACCCGTTTCGGTATTGAAGATGATCTTCCGTCCCTGTTCACCGAACAGATCCGAACCGACGATGGGGATGTTATGTTTTTTCAGCAACTCGTCAGCCAGAGCGGCGTTGCGATCCCCGACACGGAGCAGACCCGGCTGATTTTTCCATAAGGCAGCGCCGCCGAACACCTTGGCAATCAGATTCTGTTTCTCACACCCCAGCACCAACATACCGTCGATCAGTTTTTCAATCGCGATATTGCCGTATTTAGGCGTCGACAGACCCTCACCGTTCCAGAGCGGCAACAGGTAATGGTTGATCCCGCCGACTCGGAGCTTCGGATCCCACAGGCAAACCGAAATACAGGACCCAAGCACCGTCGTCACCAGGTGCGGACGGGGATCGACGAACAGCCCTCCTGGAAAGAGATAATGCTTCAGCTCCGGTTGTGAAATTTCCTGCACCATGGCGGGTCCCGCTAGAATTCTTCTGGCTCGTCAAACAGAAAGACATTGCTGTCCTGTGCGCTCATATGAACATCCACACAGGGTTCCGGAAGAAACAGCTCGACGATACTGCCCTTGCCCTGTTCACTGTTGAGGCTGATCGTGCCGTCCATCAGATCCATCAGCGCCTTGCTGATGCTGAGTCCCAGGCCGTGCCCGCGGTGGCTTTTTGTTGTCCCCATCTCAAGCTGGCGGAACCGATCAAAAACCCGCACCAACTCATCAGCGGCGATACCATCCCCACTGTCTTCGACACTGAGCATCATGCCGCTATCTGTCATACCGGCCGACAGCTTAATGTGTGACCCCTGGGGGCAGAACTCAAGGGCGTTATCCAGCAGGTTCATCAACACGATCTGCAGATGCTGTGCATCGGTCACAAACGACAGGTCGGCAGGAAACGACTCTTCAACAATCATCTGTTTCTGATCGATCTTGTGACGATGCAGGTCGACCACCGTACGCATCAGCGAAGACATGTCGACCAGAGCATAAGATGGGCTGGCTTCACCCGCCTCGAGTTCTGCAGCGATAAAGATATTCTGTAACTGAAAATCGAGACCGAAGGCTTCCTGATAGATCATCTGCCCGATGGCCGCCGTGGTCTCAGCGGGGCCGCCTGAGGTCGCCAACTGCCGCGACAACCCCATAATCGAGGTTAGCGGGTTGTTGATCTCGTTTCTGATATTTGACAGAAAATGGCTCTTGAGAGCTTCAGATTCCTGCAGCTTGCCATTGATCTCTTCAAGCTTGCGGGTTACCTCTTTGAGATCATGAAGAGCCTTGCGGTTGCTGTCGAGACGTTGCTTGACCGCTTCGACCAACTCCTGATCAACCATTTCGTGAGCATTCAGATCGTTTGACATGACGAGTCCCCGTCTAGTTTATTGCGGCGCACGAGTCCGGCACGCCTTGAGAACCGCCGGAGCCAACTGCTCCAACGGCAACACATGATCTACCCCGCCGAATTTGATCGCCTCCTTCGGCATCCCGAACACCACGCAGCTCGCTTCATCCTGAGCAAAGTTCAACGCACCGGCCTCTTTCAGTTCCAGCATGCCGCGGGCACCGTCGTCACCCATGCCGGTCATAATTACGCCGATGGTGTTCTGCCCGGCGTAACGTGACGCCGAGCGGAACAGGACGTCAACCGAGGGCCTGTGACGACACACCAGCGGGCCATCCTTGACCTCCACGTAATAGCGGGTGCCGCTCCGCTTGAGCAACAGGTGACGATTCCCCGGAGCAATAAGCGCCCGCCCCGGTATCACCGTATCGCCATTTTCGGCCTCTTTGACGGCAATATCGCAGATTCCGTTCAGGCGGCGAGCAAATGCGGCGGTAAAGTGCTCCGGCATATGCTGGACAATAACAACGCCGGGAGAATCGACAGGCAAGGCCTGCAGAAACAGCCGCAGCGCTTCAGTCCCTCCGGTAGACGCTCCCACCGTAATCACCTGCTCAGTGGTTTTAAAGACACCCTCCACTGTGGAACGGCGAATCACCGCATCTGCAGTAAACTTGGGAGCGATTTCCCGCGGAGGCAGCGGCGCCGTAATCACCGAGAGTCTGGCCTGGGCAGCTGCCTTGATCGCATCGCAGATCATCGCCCGCGATTCTTCCAGAAAATTACGGGTGCCCATCTGCGGCTTATTGATGATCTCTACAGCGCCATATTGTACCGCGCGCAGGGTGGTCTCAGCCCCCTTGGAGGTCAGCGTCGAACAGATCACCACCGGGATGGGGTGCTGTCGCATGATCTTCTGCAGAAACGTCAGACCGTCCATACGCGGCATTTCGATATCGAGTGTGATGACATCGGGCACCTGCTGACGGATCTTTTCTGCAGCCAGATAGGGATCTGCGGCGGTGCCGATCACCTCGATGTCCGGGTCGGAAGACAGAACCTTGTTCAGGACCTGCCGTACCACGGCAGAATCATCAACAATAAGTACTTTTACCGGTTCCGACATTCGCTATTCTGTCCTTTGCCTGTTGAAAACCGACACTCAGATCTTCCGGTAAACCGACGGAGAGACCTGGCTCAACGGCAGATCCAGGCCGTTGAGTGTTTCGGAATGGCCCATGAATATATAACGTCGCGGTCCCAGATGACCGGCCAGTTTATGCAACAGAACTTTCTGGGTCTGCTGATCAAAATAGATGATGACGTTGCGGCAGAAGACAATATCCATCGACTGCATGGGCCCAAAATCGTCATCGAGAAAATTCAGGCGACGAAAGGTCACCAGTGAACGGATGTGGGGCTGAACGCGAACCAGATGCTTCTGCTCGCCCTTGCCGCGCAACAGGTACTTTTTTTTCAGAGCCAGTGAAACCGGTTCTACTCGTTCAATCGGGTAGATCCCCTGCCGCGCTTTGGCCAGCACTTGGGTGGAAATATCGGTCGCAAGAATCGAAAAATGGAATCCGCGGTGCTGCGCCGCCACTTCGCTCAAAACCATCGCCAGGGTGTAGGCTTCTTCACCGGTAGAACAACCGGCACTCCAGACCCGCAGGGGCTGGTCGATCCCCGCTCCGTAGCGGCTAATCAGCCGCGGCAGGGCGTGCTCGATCAGGTAATCGAAATGGGCCGATTCACGGAAAAAATCGGTCTTATTCGTGGTCACCACATCGATCAGGCTGACCAGCTCTGCCTTCATCCCCTCATCGCTGAAAACATAACTGCTGTACTCTTCGAAGCTGGCCATACCGAGCTCGCGGAGCCGTTTGCGCAGGCGAGCTTCGAGCATGGTCTTTTTGTGGGGGGGCATCTTGATGCCGCAGGTGTCGTAGATCAGCGCACTGAAACGCTTAAAATCCCGGTCGGAAATCACCCGGGAGAAGATATCATTCTTCAGCGGTCTGGAGGATGCCGTGGGCATTCAGAGTCCCTGTCAGATCGAATCGGCAGAAGAGGTCTCGGCGACCCCCTGAACCATCAGCAGTTCGTCGGTGGAAAAAACCCTGTCGATATCGAGGATAATCAGAAACTGCTCATCCTGTTTTCCCATCCCGCGGATAAATTCGGTGTTCAAGCGCGTCCCGATGCGCGGCGGCGGCTCAATCTGACTGTCGTCCAGCCCCATCACCTCTTCGACCGAATCGACCATGGCCCCGACAACAACCGTTTCACCATTTACCAGCACATCCATGACCACGATGCTGGTCGACTGGGTCACTTCACCTTTCGCCATGCCGAACTTCAGGCGCAGGTCGATGACCGGCACGACGCTGCCACGCAGGTTGATCACACCGAGCATAAACTCGGGGCTCTGCGGAACCTTGGTGACCGCACGCAGATCGACAATCTCCCGCGTCTTCAGGACATCAACCGCGAACTCATCATTATCCAGTTTAAAGGTCAAATATTCCATATCTGCTCTCTTTCTAAAACGCCTGCCGACAACCGGAGTAAGGCCCGATGTTTACGACTGGGCTGCGACCATTTCTCGTTCACAGATCTCCGCTTCCTGAACCAATGGCGGCAGATCAAGGATCAGTGCGACCGTCCCGTCACCCAAAATCGTCGCCCCGGACAGGCCGCGGAGGTGCTTGTACATCTGTCCGAGGGCCTTGATAACCGTCTGATGTTCACCAATCACCTGATCGACGGCAAAACCGACCCGCTGCCCCTGCACCTCGGCGATCACGACCTGCTCGATGTCGGGTCGCTCGCCGGGCAGTTCAAACCGCTCCCGCAGGCGCAGATACGGCAGCAGTTCACCACGGACCTGCAGCAATGTCTTGTAGTTCGCGTTGACCACATCGGAGCGGCGCAGCTCGATACATTCTTCCACCGCGGACAGCGGCAGGATAAACTTCTCATCGCTGACCTCAACCAGCAGACCATCGATAATCGCCAAGGTCAACGGCAGTTTGATGGTGAAGGTCGTGCCAACGCCTTCCAGGCTGGACACCTTGATCGATCCACGAAGAGCGTCGATTGCCTGTTTGACGACATCCATCCCCACACCACGGCCCGAAACACTGGAGACTGCGCCGACGGTGGAAAAGCCCGGATGGAAGATCAAATTGATCAGTTCGCTGTCGTTATTCTCCATCTCGGAGGTCCACAGGTTCTGCTTTTTAGCCCGTTGACGGACCGCCTCACGGTTGATCCCTGCCCCGTCATCGCGCACCTCAAGGATCACGTAGGCCCCTGAATGGCTGGCCGACAGGTGCAGAGTGCCCTTCTCCGGCTTTCCAGCTCTACGCCGTTCGTCCGGTTTTTCCATACCGTGGTCGAGGGCATTACGGATCAGGTGTACCAGTGGATCGCCGAGCCGTTCAATAACCGTCTTGTCCAGTTCGGTGTCCGCACCGTCCGTCACCAGTTCAGCATCCTTTTCAAGATCGCGACACAGGTCTCGGACCAGGCGCTGATAACGGCTGAAAGTGGTACCGATCGGCAGCATCCTGATATTGAGGATATGGTCCCGCATCTCCCAGGTCAGGCGCTCCACATCTTCGGAGATCTCGGCGAGGACCGGATTGTCATCCTCGGCAGTGGCCTGACTCAGGCGCGCCTGGACAGTTACCAGCTCACCGATCAGATCGACCAGGCTGTCGAGCTTTTCGGAACGGACCCGGATGCTGGTCGCTTCGTCCACGACCTGACGTTGTTTCTGCCGTTTTTTGACTTCGGCCTGAACCTCGAGGGCGACATCGAGCTGGCTGCCGCTGACCACACCGGCCTTGAGCAGGGCTTCACCCAGCTTCGGCTTGGCCTGTTCCTGTAACACCTGGTCCAGCTCCTGCTGGGTCAGATCTCCATGCTGGATGAGAATATCACCGAGGCGCTCACCCTGTCCCGAATCGAGCAGATCGTCATTGATCGCCAGAATCTTCAGTTCGCAGTCGTCTTCTATGAAGATAAAAACGTCACGAATCGCATCTTCGTCATGTCCGGTGGTGAGGATAGCGTCCCAGTAGACGTAGCAGAGCTCAGGATCAAGCTCATCGAGTTCCGGGACAGAGTCGGTCTGCGCAATCAGCCGACAGCGTCCCAATCGGGTCAACTCCTGCAACAGCGCCAGAGGCTGGATACCGCGATGGTAGATATTGGCGGGAGGGCGAAAACGGATATGGTACGTCGTCTCTTCGCTACCAGCATTAACAGCGGCTCCGACATCGGACGCGACATCAGACGCTGCAGCTGTCTCAGCAGGCATCAACGCACGCAGTCCTGCAGTCAGTCTTGTCATCATTTCCGGGGCAACCGGTTCGCCGCCGAAGCTCATTTCCATCATGCTTTTGATGATGTCACGGGCCGTCAGGGTCAGGTTGACCAGTTCGCTGGTCACCTCCATTCCGCCGCTGCGAATCAGCTCAAAAACGGTTTCAACCTCGTGGGTAAAGGTCGAGATGTCGTCGAAGCCGATCATCCCCGCTGAACCTTTGATCGTGTGTAACGCACGAAACACCCGATCGATAACATCGGCATCGTCGGGGCGCTGCTCCAGCTCAAGGAGCGAAACTTCTAGTTCGCTCAACAGCTCCAGCGTCTCTTCGCGAAATGTTTCGGCGTACTGATCCATGCTCATAAAAGAACCACGTTGATAATGGCCAGTAGCTGCTCGGGTTTAAAGGGTTTGACCAGCCAGGCCGAGGCACCGGCAGCCTTGCCTTCCTGCTTTTTCGCTTCCTGTGATTCCGTTGTCAGCATCAGAATCGGCATAAATTTACCCCACGGCGCTTTCCGCACCGCCTTGATCAATTCGATGCCGTCCATACGAGGCATGTTCAGGTCGGTAATCAGCATATCGGGCGGATCACTTTCAAGCTTACTGAGTGCGTCCAACCCGTCTTCGGCCTCCGACACCTGAAACCCGGCCCCCTGAAGGGTAAAGTTCAATACCTGACGAATTGTTGCCGAATCGTCCACCGCCATTATTTTTTTCGCCATAACATCTCCTCTTCCCGCATCTTCACCTGTATTTTTTGATCAAAATTGATTCATTTCATTGTGTCTGCAATTTCAGGGTGTCAGCCACAGACAGCTATCGATACAACCCTGCTCACAGGACACCTTATTTCTGGACAGGCCGGCCTGGTTAATGGCGTTATCCACTGCCGTAGACAAATTGACCAGTCGAAACGACCGTCCGGCGTTACGGGCTGTACGGTGTGCTGAGCACAGCAGTTGGCAGAAGGTCAGATCCACCCGGGTCACCTCACCAACATTAAGACTCAGTTCCTGATCCTGTGCCAGGCCGTCGACCACCTGTTGTTTCAATTCAGCAATCTGCTGAATGGTCAATTCACCTTTTAAAACCAGTTCCATATCGCTATCCCGTCAGATTATCCTTGCGTTCGGGCCATGACATCCGTGTACGCACCGCTAAAAGAATTCCACATTCGCACCAAAATCGTTGTCCGCAGGCAGGTCTCTGTGGGGATCGCTCTTCGCTAGGCGTTCATCAGGATCCGATGAGACCGTCTTGCCGTCAAAAATATCCCGCTCGCTCTGCATGGTAAACCGTTCCCGTAACAGCTGAAGATAGCCATCATCCAGCACCTCGTCCGTCGGCAGCGTCGTGCGGCTCAAGCTCTGACCGATCTTCGTCAAATCGGCAACAACCGTATCGATGGTCTGGCGCGAATCGGTGTGAATGGTGAACGCCGAAGCGGTATTTGCTACATCTGCAGCCAAAGAGTGCGAAGTGCTTTCCAGATCTCCCAGCTTGGTGACGAGCGTTTCGTAGAGAGCCTGCAGACTGTGCAGCAGGACTGACGACTCCTGCGAAAGATCTTCAAGCTCAGCCAATGAGGTATTACGCGCCAGACCAGGAGCCGATGCGCCCAGGCCATCCGATGCCGAAATCACCGATTTCAAACCACTGGCGACAATCTCCGTCTGTTCAACAACCCGACGGGCCAGCCGCTGGGTTCCGCCGGCGATCACCTCGAGGGCAGGCAGTCCGCCGCCAACATTGGTTGCATTGATTCCGGCGTTGAGCGCAATCACCTTCATCTCCAAACCGACCCGGTTGATTTCATCGACCAGAGTCGACATTTCGTGGGCTTCGCTCAAAACCGAACCGATCACCCGATCCGCTTCATGGGTCGTGCTCAACTCCTGCCCCAGGGTCGCTGATATTTTGCGGATCGCTTCTTCAAAACCACTAAAAACAGTACTGCCATCGCGCTGTGTCGAGCCGGCCGCATAGCGCATGTCCTGTGCAATAGCCGTCACCGCCAAAGAGACATCCTGCAAACTTTCAAAGATCTGCTCAATAGCCGCATCCAGCTCATCACGTGAATGAATAAGCTGAGCAGACTGCAGGCGACACACCTCGCCCACAACCTGTAAAAGTTCGCCACGGGGACGCGCACTGCCACCATCGTTGACCCGGATCAACTCCTGTGAAATTTCCTCCAGAGAGACCCGCACATGATCGATCTGCTGACGGGTGATATCCTGATATTGCAAGGAGGTCACAATTTCGCCGATCCCGGCCGTAATTTCCCGGGAACGATCAGACAGAATCTTGGTCTTTTCGGCGGTCAGTCGATTTTTCTCTGCTACAGCGGCCAGAACAGACTGTGCCAGACCATCTCCCTGACCGATCAAGCGGGTGCGTGACGATTCGATCGAAGTTACCCTGTCCCTGGCATCACGACACAGGCCATAAAGCGACTTAAGACGCGACAAGATCCGATCGACCTTCTCGCCAATCGCATGTTCCAAAGACTTCAGCTCGGTGCCGAGCAGCTGAAAGCCCTCAAAAGCCTTTTCGGTCCCGGAACTTTCTATGCGGGTGGAAATTCCGAGCATCTGCAGGGTTTTCGAAATGTCGCGATATCCCTCCAGCGGTTCTGGCAGTTGATCCAACAGCGCAAGCAAACCGGTCAGCGTCCTGTTACTCTGGTCCGCTTTTTTCAGCACGCCCCGCAGGTGGTCGGCCAGCCGCTCAACAAGAGTCTGAAGGCTGAGGCGGATACTTTCAGCCTGATCACCAAGAATAAGATCGAAAATTTCTGTGGCCTGCTGTGAAACCTCGTTAGCGCGCTGATGCAAACCATGAAGACGCCCCCCGATGGCAAGAAACTGCTCCTCGGCACGAACCGCCAATGTTGCCAGTTCTTCGGATGCAGCACGCAGACGAGCCGCACCGATCCCAGAGAAATCATTCGAGTTCATCGAATCGATCTCAAAATCGGACGTACTGGGAAAAAAGTCACTCGTCATAACAAACCGCAGACAGAAGCAAGAAACCTACAAAAACAAGTAAATATAAAGATTAAACGTTCTCTTCGTTATTCTGTATTGAATACGTTGCCGATTCAAGTCTTTTTCGTGTGAAGAAGCTAATATTAGTAAAAAAGGTGTGTTTTTTTAAAGCAGGTGGAATTTGTGACAAACTCAGGCAAGGACGGGCTTGACAAAACAACCAAGCCAACTATAATCGTTCCGCTTGTGCCGAAGTGGTGGAATTGGTAGACACGACGGTCTCAAACACCGTTGCCTCACGGCGTGCCGGTTCGATTCCGGCCTTCGGTACCAATCAAGAGAAATGGCCCCTGATTCGTCAGGGGCTTTTTCTTTGTCCCAACCC